>CAXSBW010000008.1:6417-43687 GCA_964235795.1 uncultured Acidobacteriaceae bacterium
CGGCCCGCTCACCGGCGGCATCGGTCCCGGTCAGCGCGGCCAGCAGGCCCGCATCGTTTCCTGAATCGTTTCCTGAATGGTTCCAGGAGGTTGAACGGCGGTCGCGAATGCGATCCTGTTCGGTGGGCATCACGCCTGCCCTTCCGTCGCTGCAGGGTCGGAGCGCCGCGTTGCCGCCTCCACAAACGGCCGCAGCGAGGCCAGCCCGCGATACAAACGCGATTTCACCGTCGATAAAGGTGCACCCGTCACGGCAGCGATCTGGTCCAGCGCGAGCTCCTCGTGGAAGCGCAGCACCAGCACCTCCCGGTGCAGGGGCTCCAGTGTTAACAGGGCCTCGGCCACCAGCGCGCTGTTCTGCCGGGTCAGATAACGGTCGAGCGGCGTGGGATCGCTGCTCGGCACATCGAACGGCCGGTCGTCCTCGGCGCTCCCGGACAGCTCTTCCAGGCTCGCCATGGTGCGGCGACGGCGAAAATCCGTGACCAGGTTCCGTGCGATCGTAAACAGCCAGGTATCGAAACGGGCGTTGCCGTTGAACTGCGAGCCGCGCAGCATCACGCGCATCCAGGTTTCCTGAAAAAAGTCCTCGGCCAGTTCACGGTTGCCCGTCAAGTACAGCAGGTAGCGCAGCAGGCGGTGCTGGTACTCCACGATGAGCTGATCCAGCAGCAGGGGATCGCCGCTTTTCAAGCGTTCCGCGATCTCGAGGCTTGCGGCCCGGGCCGCATCGCCCGCGGCTCGCTCCATCACGCGCGCATTGTTGTTCAGGCTGTACATCGCTGCACCATCAGACGCCTCAACCCGGACCTGGGACGCACGAAGCCGGCAAGATTCGCAGGGAAAGGCTGGGCCGATACACTGGAAGGGTGGATATTCTTTACGGGCTGCACCCGGTGGAAGAAGCGGTGCGTGCCGGCTCGCGGCGTTTTGACCATGTGTGCCTGGCGCGCGACCGTGCCGACGCGAAGCTCGACCGCCTCGCCGTCCTGTGCCGCGAAGCGGGCATCCGGCTGCGCCTGGAGCCGCGCGATCACCTGACCGAGCTCGCCGGCACCGCCGCACACCAGGGGGTTGTCGCAGTGGTCCGGCCCAGGGCGCTGGTCGATCTCGAGGACCTGCTCGCCCCCAGCCAGGACCCGCCCCTGCTGCTGGCGCTCGATGGCGTGGAAGACCCGCAGAACTTCGGCGCGCTGCTGCGTACCGCCGACGGCGCGGGGGTTCACGGCGTGGTCGCGACCGAACGCCGGGCCGCCCCGCTCAGCGGGGTCGCCGCCAAGGCAGCCGCCGGCGCGGCCGAGCACGTCCCCATGGCGCGGGTCGTCAACATGACCCGCTCACTCGAACAGGTCAAGTCCGCCGGCATCTGGGTGCTCGGTCTGGACGAGCGCGGGGCCACCGACTACGACCGCTTCGACTACACCGGCCCCTGCGCCCTGGTGCTGGGCCGCGAAGGCGCAGGGCTGCACGAGCTGGTCAAGCGGACCTGCGACCACCTGCTCCGGATACCGATGGCAGGGGCCATTGCGTCCTTGAATGTATCGGTGGCCGGCGCGGTGGTGCTGTTTGAGGCCGCCCGGCAACGTCGCCTGGCCGCTGCGCCCGCTGTGGCCGCGGAGGCCGCGAAGCCGAAAAAACAAAAAGGTCTGGGTTCCTTCTGAAACGTTTCCACGTGCTGCCGCTCCTGTTTTCAGCTCTGCTGTGCGCCTGCCCGGCCGGGGCGCAATCGCCCGCCGCCACGCCCCCGCTCCCCCAGCCGGCTTCGCACGCGGGCAGCGTCCTGTTTTCCCGCTCGTCCGCTGCCGAGGCGGCCTTGCCGGCCCGGTCCCTCGCGGAAACAGCGTCGCCACAGCTCGCGGCCGCCATCACTGACGCCATGCGCACCGCACCTACCTTCACTGCGTACGACTTCGCGGTGCATCTGCAACCCGCGACCGCCGGCATCGAGGCACAGCTGCGCGTCACCCTCCGCAACGACGGTCCCGTGCCCTTGGCAGCCCTCCCGCTCCAGCTCGGCTCCACCCTGCACTTTGAGCACATCCGCCTGGCGGGTAGGCCCCTGCCCTTCGCGACCCACTCGCTCCCAAGCGACGCCGACCATACCGGCTCGCTCACCGAGGCCGCTGTCGCTCTTCCGTCCCCGCTCGCCCCCGGCGCTTCCATCGCTCTTTCCATCGACTATTCCGGCACGATCGCCCCCTCGAGCCAGAGGCTGGACCGCATCGGCACCCCCGCCCGCACGGCCGCCCGCTCCGACTGGGACCGCATCGAGGAAGGTTTTACCGGCCTTCGCGGCTTCGGCAACACCGTCTGGTACCCCGTCGCCTCCACCCCGGCGCTTTTGGGCGACGGTGCGCGACTTTTCCACGAAATCGAGCGCCAGAAACAGCAAAACAGCGCTGCCTCGGTTCGCATCGATCTCACGGCGGAGTTCGCCGGCGACGCACCCAATGTCGCGGTCCTTGATGGGCGGCAGGTCGCGACCGGCGCGCCGGCTTCGCTTCCTTCGGCCACGTTTCCCGGCATCCTGCGCGCGACCCTCCCCGCCACCCGGCTTGGTTTCGCGGTGCCCTCGCTGGTGCTGGCCTCGCGGGTGCCGGCCGCGGCCAGTCCGCTCCTCGCGGTTGCCTCGCTGCCGCAGCATGCCGAGGCAGCCCCGGCTTACCTGGCTGCCGCCGGCCTGCTGCAGCCCCTGCTCGCCGACTGGTTCGGCCCGCAGCCCAACCACCCCCTGCTGCTGGTGGACCTGCCGATCGATGATGCCGAACCCGCGTCCGACGGCGACGCCCTGCTGCTGAGCGCGGGCGGCGGCAGCCCTTCGCAGCTCGCCGGCTCACTGGCGGCCCCCCTGGCCCGCGCCTCCTTCCACTCGCCCCGGCCGTGGCTCAGCGAGGGTGTCCCCAGTCTTCTAAGAATCCTGTGGACCGAGCGCACCGACGGTCGCGAGGCAGCGCTGGCACAGCTCGGCTCCGGCCACAGCGCGCTCGCCTTGGCGGAGCCGGCCACCCCCGGCGGTTCCGGCGGACAGCCCCTGATCCCCGCCCTGATCCCAGTCCTGATCCCAGTCCAGACCCCCGTCCAGACCCCCGCCCAGACCCCCGCCCAGGCCTCCGCCCAGGCAGCTTCCGGGGCCGTGCTCGACCCTGTCTTCTACCGCGCCAAGGCCACCGACGTGCTCTGGACGTTGCGCGCGCTCGCCGGCGATGCCGCGCTTGCTTCCGCGCTGCGGGCCTACGATCCCGCCGGCGACACCACCCCCGAATACTTCGAGCGACTTCTTCAAGGCAGGATCCCACCGCCGCAGGTCGCGCCCGAGCCCGGCGTCACTCCACCCGATCTCCATGCTTTTTTCGAGAGCTGGATCTACGCGGACCCCGGGCTGCCCGACCTTGCGATCGCGAACGTGTTTCCCAGTCGCGCAGGCTCGGGCGATCAGTGGCTCGTCGCCGTGCAGGTCGCGAACAGCGGTTATGCCGAAGCCGTTGTTCCGCTCACCGTGCGTTCCGATGGCACCGAGCTCACGGAGCTGGTACAAGTCCCCGCGCGGGGCAGCTTTTCTCGCCGCTTTCTCATCGCCGGCAAGCCTGCCGAGGTCGATGTAAATGACGGCAGTGTCCCTGAAATCGGCGCAGGCATCCACCGGCGGCTGCTTCAGTAAGGATCACGGCGCGGCTGACTCAACGGGCACGGCCAGGGTTCCGCCCACCGCGACCGGTTTCGCTTCCGGGGCCGGCACCAGCTGCAGCGCAAGCGTGCGGTCCCAGCCAACGATCCCGGTCAGGGCAGCACCGGTTCCTGACAGCGCACCCTTGTCCACTTCCAGCCCCTTTGCCCCGATTTGCCCCCCGCCGTCCCAGCTGGGGAAGCGCGAAAGCGCCGCTGCTTTCAGCCCGTCATGCGACCAGTCCCCATGCAGCCACGCCGCATGAAAACTGCCTTGCGCGCTTCCCGTCAGGTCGCCTGCCGTGCGGCCCGAGGCTGCGACCTCGAGCGTGCCGCCCAGCGTTCCCGGCCCCCAGTCCTCATCCCACAAGGCCGCCAGCGCTTTCGCGCTCACGCCCTCGACCGAGCCGTGCAGTGCGTACCGCGGCGCACTCCCGGCCGCCGAACCTTGCAGGTGCACGGTGCCGCCCAGCACTCCACCGTCGAAGCTGCGCAACTCCACCGAGCCGCCGTGCGGCCCACCCGCGGCCAACACCAGCGATGCTTCGTGCACCGGCAGGCGCCCCAGCGTCAGCACCCCGGCATGCAGCGTCCCCTCCATCGCGGGCAGCTGCACGCTGCGCGAATTGAACCGGCCAAACCTGTCCATAAAAGCTGAAAGCTCCGTTTCGCCGCTTTCAAACGCCGCCTGCATCGTGCGGGCATCGAGCGTCGCCGCGCGGAGCGTAAACTGCGTGACGCAGGCATCGGGCAATTCACACCCCAGCGGCACCTCTGCATCCACGCTCATCGCGCTCTGATTCGGCTCGGTGCCGAAGGTCGCCCCCGGGCTGGACCAGCGAAGCCACCCTGGGGCGAGAGTTGCGTCCGCCGAGGCAAACGCGACCGGAAACGGCAAGAAGGCCGGACGCCAGAGAACGTGCTCCAGGTGCGCTGTTCCTGTTGTTTCAGAGACGGTTTGGAAGGCTGCCGGCCCGCGGCCCGGCGGGGTCCCGGAAGGCATTTCGGTCCCTGCCCCCATCCACGCTCCCATCCATGCTCCAATCCATGTTCCGGAGCGAGTCACCGCCAGGCGCACGGTCGCCTCCCCTGCGGGATCCGCACTGAATGATTCGAAGCCGGTCACATGCAAGGCGCCGAACACAGGCCGCAGCGCTTCCAGGGTCGCCGAGCCTGCGGCATGAATGCTGTAGCCGCCGCTCCAAACCTCGGAGGAGAGCAGCACCGCCGCGTCCGGGAGGCCCATGGGCAGCGGATCGGCCGTGACACGGAGCACCGTGGGCACGCTTCCAGCTGCCTCGGCCCGCACCTGGTGGACCGTAAAGGGCAAACCTGTCTGGAGATTGGCCACGGTGATCTCGGGAGCCGCCGCAACGCCTGTGAGCCGTCGCGTTCCCGGGTCGAACTGATAGCTGCCGTCAAACTCGCCGCCGGCCTGCTGCAGCGGCAAGGCCCCCGGCCTCAGCAGCCCAACAGCCGCGAACACCACGCTCGCGGGCACCTTTTCCACTTCCAGCGTCCACCCTTGTGCCGAGCGGGCCAGGGTCAGCCCGCCGCGGCCCAGCGGCCAGCGGCAGCGCACCGTGTTTTCAGCCGGCCTCGACCGGCTGCCGTGCCCGTCGCAGGTCGCATCCACGTTGAAAGGCTGCTCCGGAGCAAACTCCTGCCGGTGCAGGTTCGCGATCAGAATGTGTGTCCGCACATCGAGCGCGTCGATCTCCCCGCGGAATCGTGCCTGGAGGTCCACATCGCCGCGCCAGCCCCCATCGCGGCCCAGCAGCATGCGGCTGGCCTGGCCCAGCGGCAGCCGCGTCCAGGTCGCTTCCATCTCGAGCGGCATGGTGCCGAACGCGGAAGCCCGGTGCAGCTCGCCTTCCAGCCGCAGGGTGCCCGTATCGCTCGCAAACAGCTCCAGGTCCGTGCGAACCGGCTGCCCTTCCAGCTTCAGCCGCCACACCTCGGGCTGTGCCAGCGACATGGAAAAATCGGCGTTGAGCAGGGAATACGGCAGTTTTTCCAGCGCGAGCTTGATGTTGATACGGGTTCCCGTCGCCTCAATATAAGGAAAGCGCGGTGCCGGACCAGGCCGGGATTGGGTCGTCGGGGCATTGCGCACATGCGAGGCTTCCAGCAGCACAGACCCGATATTCCAGCGACCGTTCGGGTCGCGGACCAGGTTTACGCTGGCATCCGTAATCTCAACCCGGCTTGGCTCAAAGCGCCCGCGCCACAGCGACGAAAGCCGCAGCTCCGCCACCACCTGCGGCGCATGCAGGGCGGGTTCCGCGCCAAACGCCGGGTCCTCTTCCACCTGGAGGTTGCTGATCCGCAGGCCTGGCCACGGCAGCAGTTGCAGCGCCACCGAGTCCATGCTGACCGGGCGGCCGATCGACCGGCTGATCACCCCGGCGATCCGAGCCTGGAAGCGATGAAGATTGACCAGCGGCGGCACCGTCGCCAGCAGCAGCAGGAGCAGGCAGATCGCGATCAGCGCCGGTTCTTTCCGCAGCGCGCGACGAGGGACTGTGGGCGCGATCGACCGCGCTCCGGTACCGGGCACGTCAGCGAACCCGGTGGAAGGTGCGGCTCCAGCGGGTCTGGTCGAAGAAGTGGATGACGATGTGGGTGAACCAGGCGACCTGGTCGGAGGTGCTGGTCTTGTTGATCTGCTCCTCGCTGGTGATAAACGACCAGTACACAAACAAGGGCCGACCGACGATGTTGGCCTGCGGCACAAAGCCCCAGTAGCGGCTGTCGAGCGAGTAAGGCCGGTTGTCGCCCATGCAGAAAAAGTCGCCCGCGGGCACGAGGAGGTCCTCGCCCTGGAGGTGCGTCGGCAGCTCCGCCGCCCAGCTCGCCGTCACGTCGTAGCCCTCGGCCGGCGGCACGGCCGGGAAGTCGTCGCGATACGGGACGTAAATGCTGTCGCTGGTCTTCTCGGTTTGCGGCTCGTTCTGGGCCTTGCCGTTCAGGTACACCACCCCGTTGCGCAGGTGAATACGGTCGCCGGGCGTCCCCACCACGCGCTTCACGAGGAACAGCTCCGGCTCGCCCGGCTTGTAAAACACCACGATGTCGCCGCGCCGGACAGCCCGCTGGTGCACAAACGGGAAGCCCGACCCCCTGGGCGCGAGCGTGATGCGGTCGACCAGCACATGGTCCCCCACCAGCAGGGTTTTCAGCATGGAGCCCGAGGGAATCACAAAGTTCTGAAAAACAAACGTGAGCACAAACAGCCCGAACACCAGCACGCCGCAAATGGAAGCGACGAACTCAAGCGGCGTTTCCTCGGGAGCTGCCTTGTGCGAAGTTTGCTGGGCCGAATGGGCCTGGGCATCTTGGTCGACCGTGGTGGCCATGGGCGGTGGATTCTCCAGAAGCGCGATCTAAAGCTCTTTCACAGGCGGTGTCAGCCCGGAATCGGGCCTCGGGCGGCTTTTTTGAAGCAAGCCGCGCTGCACAGTGGCTCGCCGGGTCAAAATCGCTGCGAAAGTGCTCGATCGCACTCTTAACGCACAATCCGGAACATGCGGTCCCAGCGCGCGAAATCGACGATCCCCCGAAGGGGGTCGTTTTCGTGTCCGAGTGTATCATCCGGCAGCGAAGGGGTGTCGGTTGCCGATGGCTCGCGCAGGGAGAAGTAAATGACGAACGGGCGGCCCAGGATGTCGGCCCGCGGCACAAAACCCCAGTACCGGCTGTCGCGGCTGTGATTCCGGTTGTCTCCCATGACGAAGTACTCGCCGCTCGATACACTCACTTCGCCGCCCCGCCGGTTGCTCTCAAGCAGGTGCCACCAGCGCGTGTCGACGCCGGGGTCGGTGTAGGTGCCGAGCGGGAAGTTATCGCGAAATGCGTCGCGGTATGCCGGCTCGTACACCGCATACGGCTCCGGGAGCGCGACGCCATTGCGAAACACCGTGCCGTTCTCCAGGTGGACCCGGTCTCCGGGTACGCCGACAACACGTTTGACAACGTAGTCGCTCGGGTCCAACGGAAAGCGAAATACCGCGACGTCGCCCCGGACCGGCTCGCGATACGGCAACAATCGATGCCAGGGACCGGCAGGCGCATACGTCTGCTTGTTGACCAGCAGGAAGTCGCCCACCAGCAGCGTGCGTTCCATCGACTCTGACGGGATGCGGAACGGCTGCAGAAGAAAGGTGAGCACAAACATCGCCACCACGACCATGCTCACGAGCGACCGGACGGTATCGGCGATGGTCGGCAACAACAAGGCAGGGGAGGGGTGGGAGGGTGCCCTGGAGACAGTTTTCGCCGGCACAACCTCGAACGGTGCCGATTCGAGCTGCTGCCCGGGGACGCTCATACGATCTCGGACACCCCTTCGCCGCCAAGCTTTTTATACGCTCGTCGCGCGGCTTCCTGTTCGGCTTTCTTTTTGGTGCTGCCTTGTCCGCGTGCCAGGCCCCTGCCCCCGTCCGGGTCTCCGGCCGATGTGCGTACTTCGACCAGGAAACGCTTTCGATGGTCGGGACCGGTTTCCGCCTCGACGGTATACTCCGGCTGGCCGCCGCCGCGCGCCTGCAAAAACTCCTGCAAGGCCGATTTATAGTCGCCGATTGCGTGATTCGCCTTCAGCTCACGATGGAGAGTGTCGGCCAGCGGCTCCACGATGCAACGCTCCACAAACCCGGCGGCCGTGCGAAAACTTGTCCGGTCCGCGTCGTCGAGGTACAGCGCTGCCGTGATCGCTTCGACGCAGTTGGCCAGCAACAGCGCCTTTTTGCGCCCGCCGTTGCGCTCCTCGCTGCGCCCCATCCTGAGCCAACGTCCCAGCCCGAGCGATTCGCCCACCTCGCCCAGGTGTTTGCGGCTGACCAGCGCCGCGCGCAGACGCGTCAGTTCGCCCTCGCGCAGCGCGGGAAAACGCCGAAACAGCGACTCGGCCACCAGCACCCCGACGATGGCGTCGCCTAGAAACTCCAGTCGCTCATTGTCGCCTGCGAAGGCGGACGGGCTCGCTCCACCGAGCGTGTTCATCTGCTCATGCCGCAGGGAGCTGTGGGTGAGCGCCTGCTCCAGCAGCTCGGGATGCACAAAGGAGTGCTCCAGCTTGGCTTCCAGCTCCGACAGCGTCGCCTCGGGTTCGATCGTGGACTGCGGCGGCACGGGGGTACCCACTTCCTGCCGAGCGAAGGTTCGCGGGGCCCGGCGCGTCCAGGTTCGGGCGTCGCCGTTGTTCAGGGCCCTGCTGACCTGCGGAGCTCGGCGGCCTCAACCACGGACAGCCTCTGTCAAGAGCAGGTATCAGGCCTTCCATCGACTCTGCAGGGATGGATGCAGTTCAAGCCACGCCGCGTTCCCTGCCCTTTGCCTGGCGCGGGTCGATCACTGCGGCTTCTCCCCCGGGTCCGCCTCGGCACCCCCGCTATGGGGCAGGGCAAATGGCTGCTGAAGCCCCTTCTGAGCTGCGGCCAGGGTATCCGGCTGCCCGTCGCGCACCGTCATCGCGGTCTTGTACTCGGCCATGGCGTCGGGTCTTTGCTCACGAACATCCGCGATGCGCCCCAGGTAGATGTGAGACCAGGCCAGCAGGCGTGGGTCCTGCGTCAGGCGGATCGCCTCCTTGAAGTCACCCGCCGCCGCGTCCATGTCGCCCTTCATCAGGGAGGTCAGGGCCAGCAGGTAGTCGGCGCGCGCGGGGTCGGCGGTGTGGTCCTTCAGTGCCTGCTGCGCCAGTTTGCTCGCCCCCTCCGCGTCACCCGCCTTGATCCGGCTTTCCGCACGGTCCAGCCCGCGCCCGGCGCTCGCCGTCCGGATCACATCCGCCGGTGCCTGCTCGGCAAACACAACCTGCTTTGCGCGATGCACCTCCGCGTCCACATCCATGCCGTATACCATGGGACCGATCGCTTCCTTCAGGCTTTCCGGGTTCCGCTCAAACTGCCCCAGCTGATCGTAGAAGTACCGCGTCAGCACAAAACCGTCGCTCATCGCGGTGTTCACGGACTTTTGCCGCGCCGCCTCGGCCGCGTTCAGCGTCACGTCGCGCTCGTGCTGCAAGCGGGGCAGGTCCGCGCGCTCCGCATGCGTCGGCAGGTTGAACACCGCGACCCCTGTGTCCATCGTCCGCGCTTCCACCGCGCGAATCATGCACTCAATGACGAGTGAAACAATATCGGCGCGGTACTGGTATTCGAGCGGTGCCTCCCGCACTGTTTTAAGCAGCGGCAGCATCCGGTCGAGCGAGCCGGCGCGCGCATACAGCAGCGGCTCGATCTCATAATGCAGGTACGTGTGCCGCACGTCGTGCATATTGACGGTGCCGTTCACAGGCGAAGCCACGACCACGTAATCCGACCCGTACACGCGTGCGTTGGTCTGCCCCGGGTCCAGCAGCGGTTCCGGTACCGCCAGAAAGCGCGAGCCCGAGTAGGTGCTGGTCGGCAGCTTCAGATACACGTTGGTGTCCAGGATCATGCGCGTGAGCGAGTCGTGCAGCTTCGCCGTTTCCGCCTCGTATTCCGGGTGAAAGCGAACGGAGATCAGGTGCAGCTGCGCCGCCTCGGCAAACTTCCTTAAAAGCGGCAGCATCTCCAGGACCTGCGTCGCGTCCGGCGGCAGGTCCTGCTGGTCGACGGACAGCGTCAGATCCGGCGGCGGCGTCAGGTAGAGCGCCATCGAGATATATTGCGCGAGATCGCGCGAGCTCTCGGAAAGCCGGTGGCCGTTGATAAAGGTACACAGCTCATCCCGTGCCTCGCGTGCTTCGCCCGATGCCTGCGCGACCTGGTTCACTGCATCCCGCACCCTTTGCCGGATCGGGTCCGACCCCGCCAGCCCCGCGTCGTATCCGCAGGCATTCAGGGCGACCGCCACGTCGAACAATGCCTCACTGTTCTGGAGCGAGACAGCGGGGCCGCTCGGGTCCACCAGCGCCGGCGGCTTCGGCATGCGCGGCTGTTCCCCGGCTTTCAGCTTCGGGATCGCATCCTGCGCCCACAGGGAGCACGCCCCAGACAGGACGGAAAGCAGCACGAAGAGGAGGGGGCGTAGTTTATGCATGATGTCCGGCCTGCTTCAAGTCTATGCAGCGCGCCTCGGCAGGGTCAATGACTCCGTGCCTTCTTTTCAGCAGGCGTTTCCCAAAATGGGAACGGAACCCGGTTCTGGTCCCGCGGGCCATTCAAAAAAAGCCCGCCAGGAGCAAAGGCCGTTAGTATGGACGCAAGAGGAACTGCTTTCGTGAGAAACCCGGCTATCGTCCTGGCCCTCCTGGGCTGCTCCGCGCTCGCAGGGGCACAAACCGCCACCCCTGTGCACCACACCCACCCTCACGCTGCCGCCGCGAAAGCGGCGGCCTGCCCCGCTGCCGGCGTGACGGCCAACCCGGCACCCACACTGCCGCCCGGAGTCCCCCCGGCCGCCGGCACGGTCCAGACCGCGCTCGCGCTGCGCTACATCGACACGCAGCCCGGCACCGGCGACCTCGTGACCCCGGGCGAGTTCCTGACCGTTCACTACACCGGCTGGCTTGCTGCCAATGGCACCAAGTTCGACTCGTCGCTGGATCGCGGGGAGCCGATCACCTTTGCCCAGGGAGCGCATCGCGTCATCCCGGGCTGGGACGGGGGCTTTGTCGGCATGCGCGTCGGCGGCAAACGCCGATTGTTCATTCCTTACCAGTTGGCCTACGGCGACGCGGGCCACCCGCCGGTCATTCCGCCGGCCAGCGACCTGATCTTCGACATCGAACTGGTCGCCGCCGGGGCCACCGCGCCCGGCGCGACCCCGGCCAGTCCACCACAGCCGCAGTAAACAGGGAGGGTCCTCGGCCGCAGAGGGTTCTCCTGCGACCGAGGGCTTTCGAGACGTTCCGAGGTTCTCCGAAGTCAGCCTGGAACCGAGATCCCGGCCAGCGACACGATCGCCGACCCGCGGACCGGCGAGCCGAACACCCGCGCCGGCTCCCACACGCTCCACATCATTTCGTTGGCCAGCGCTTCCCGGCTCCCCGGGTCGGCCAGCCCTGAGATCACACGATAGTCGTAGACACGGCCCCGCGCATCCACAAACACCCGCACCACCACCGAGCCGTCGAGCGTGGCCAGCGAGCCCGCCCCACCGGGCAGCCCGTTGTAAAGCAGTCGTGGCGCGGTCGCCATGCCGATCGGCTCATCGCCGGCCGCTGCCGGCTCCGGCGCGGCAAAGGTGCCTACCAGCAGCCCGACCGTGCCCAACAGCAGTGCCGTGCTGGCCAGGCCCGCGCCGGCCTGCATCGCCAGTGGCGCGAGCGTGTTCTCCCAGCGCACCCGCAGCCGGTCCAGCCAGGTCCCGGCGGTGCGTGCTTTTTCCTGCGAAACGGCGACCCTGAGCCGCAATGCCAGGTTGGCGGGCGGCCTTGCCGAACCCAGTCCCGCCAGCGCAGCCAGGGTGCCGCGCCACTGGGCAAAGCTCCGGGTGCAGGCCGTGCAGTGGCAAAGGTGCTCCTGCATATCGGCCATCGCCACGCCCGACAGCGTTCCGTCCATGTACGCGGACAATTGTTCCTCGACCTCGGAGCAAAGCAGGATCATGAGCGCAGGCTCCCCTGCGCGGCCGGGCGACCCTGCGCAGGCAGCCGGGCAGCATTCAACCTCGAGGCCATCACAGGTGCCAGTTGCCCCTTCAACCGTGCGCGCCCGCGCATCAATCGCGACTTCACCGTACCCAGCTGCACGTCCAGGATTTCGGCAATCTCCTCGTAGGCGAATCCTTCGATGTCGCGCAGGATCACCGTTGTCCGGTAGGGTTCCGGCACCTCGCGCAGCGCCGCTTCCACCCGCGCGCGCAGCTCGCTTTGCACGGCCGCGTCAAACGGCGACTCACCCGCGCCGGCGAGGGTTTCCAGCAGGGAAAGCCCACCATCCTCGCCGCAGCCGCCGGCCTCGGCGTCCAGCGCCACCTCGCGCTCCCGGTGCCGCCGCCACCAGCGCCGCTGGTTCGAGGCCTCGTGGATCGCGATCCGGTACATCCATGTCCGCAGGCTCGAATCGCCCTTGAACGAGCCGATGCCGCGAAACACCTTGATAAAGATCTCCTGGGTCAGGTCGGGCGCGTCCGCCGGGTTGCGCACCGTGCGAGCGACCAGGCTGTAGATCGGCCCATGGTACTGCGCGATCAACGAGGCAAACGCCTCCTCCGAGCCGGCTTTCAGCTCCTGGAGGATCGTCGCCTCCTCGGGCCGAATACCCCCGATCGCATTTGCCAGGTTGCCCAATGCCGCTCCAGCGCCCACCAACAGTTCCTCCACCTTAGCAGCCGAGCCGGTTCTCATCCACTGCCTGACAAACACTGCTTCAGGTAGAGACACCGGAGCCGCGGGGAGAGTTCCCGCGCTACTGCGGGGCCGCCGGAACCGGCGTTTTCGCAGGCTTGCGTTTACGCGCCGCCGCTCCTGCCGGTTTCGCTCCGTCGTTCACCACGGAGGGGCTCGCCGGGGCGGCCCCGGCTCCCGAGCCAGGCTGCTCCCGCAGCCCGCCCAGCTGCCCTTCCGTACTCACCGCGGCGGCCTCCAGGTTGTCCCCCAGGACGCGCCGGGCGTCTTCAAGCGCGCCCAGCGCCCGGTTCAGGCTTTGTGCCTGGTCGTCGGGCGCGGCCAGGTCCGCGGACTCCACCACCCGCAACAGCACGTCGTAAAGCGCGTCCAGGTTGCGAAACACCGGCAGGTTCTTCGACACAAGACCCGGAGCCGCGTCCGCGGTCGCGAGCAGCCCGGGCAATGTGCCGTCCAGGTCGCGCTGGATCGACCCGATATTGTTGCTCGCATCGGCCCGCACCGCGCCGGGAGCCTTCCACTTGTCCACCCGGACGGAGCCGAGCGCGGCGCGAAGTTGATCGAGCGCGGGCGAAAGCGTGCTTGATGCGGTGGGCTGCGTCGCCTGCGCGGAGAGAAGCAGGGCGGGAAAGAGGAGCAGAACAGCGGGGCGGAATCGCATAGGTGTCTTCACTTGGATGGCACGCGAGTCCCGGCAGCACCGGCACCCGGCAGCGTGAGCACATTGATGGACAAGGGCGCGACCACCACCTGCAGGTCACTGCCGGTCGAGGGCAGCGCATGCTCCTGCGGCACAATCCGATCCGGGTCGGTGATGGAGTTGGTCGCCTCGATGGATGGGGCAGACAACGTGATCATGCCGGCTCCGGCGCCGGCGCCGGGCCTGCGGCCCTCCATGCGGATCGCAACCCGGGCAGGGTCGGTCGTGGCATTCACCAGCTTGATAAAGACGGTTCCCGTCTGGCTGTCGCGGGTGACGGATCGGTACAACCGTACCGGCGCGTCCTTCAGAGTCGCGCTCAAAATCTCATCACCGTGGTGAGCGGCAAACATCCCCTGTGCCCAGTAGCTCGGCGAGCCGTAGCTGCTCACCGCGTCGTAGCCGATCATGTCCGTATCCCACTGCGAGCCGGTGGGGTTGACGTTGGTCAACAAGGGCGCGTAGCTCGACAGAATCACTACGTCCGAGTTGCGCTCCATGCCGGTCATCCATGCGGCGTCGGCCAGAGCGGCCCCCATGTCGGGCGTCGGCGAGCCTTCGCGCGTGGCCCACTCGCCGACGAAAATCTTCGGCCCGTCGCGCGGTGTCCTGTCGTAATGGTCCGCGTCGGCGTACATCTCGCCGGTCGAGCGGTAGAAGTGCTCGTCCAGAATCTCGACCGGGTGACCCTTCACCGCGGTGGTCGCGATCAGCTGCAGCTGGGGAGAACGGGCCTTGATCGCGTCGTAAAACTGCGCGTAACGACCGTCGTAGGAACCGGACTTGTCAAACCAGTCCTCGTTGCCGATCTCGACGTAGCGCAACGGAAATGGAGCGGGATGCCCGTCCTTGGCACGCTCGGCACCCCAGCGCGTGCCGGGGCCTCCCGTCACGTACTCAATCTCATCGAGCGCATCCCGGACAAACGGCTCCAGCGCCGGGCCGGGCTCCACATGGGCACCCTTGAGCGAGTAGCCGGCGTACACGGCCAGCACCGGCTCCATCTTCAGGTCCTCGCACCACTCCAGGAACTCCAACAGACCCAACCCGTCCGACGAGCGATACCCCCAGGGGCTGGGATGGCCGGGCCGGTCGACCAGGGGTCCCAGGGTCTGCTTCCACGGGTAACGGTCCGCGATCTCATCGCCCTCCAGGTAATTGCCGCCGGGCAGCCGCAGAAACGCCGGGTGCATGGCGGCCAGCTTCTCCATCAGGTCCACGCGGTTGCCGTTGGCGCGGTTGTGGTACGTGGGCGGGAAAAGCGAGGCAAGCGTAAGCTGCAGCGTCCCGGGCTCTGTCACGGAGTAGGCGATGTGGTGCCGCGAACCCGTCCGAAGACCCGCCGGCGTGGTGAGGTCGGTCGAGAACTGCTTCCACTCCGTGCCGACGCCGGAAATCGTCTTCTCCACGATCGGCCTGCCCGTGTCGTCGTCCAGCAGGGTCACGGTCACAGCCGTGCCGGGCCTGCCTGCCCGGGCATAAAAGGACGCTTTGTAGGTTGTGCCCGCTCGCAGCGGGATGCCCCAGTAGCCCTCGTTTTCCATGCCTGCCGGGCTGCCTTCGCCGGCCGAGGTGACCTCGAGCTTGAGGCTGTTGTGCACGGCCGGGCTGGGCCCGTTCTCCGTTTCAAGCGACATCCTCGCCTGCGCCGTCCCCTTGAGGACCACCGCCCAGCGCGATGCGCCGTCAAAGCCCGGCTGGGGCACGCGATTGCGCACAAGCTCCGCATACATGCCGCCGTCATAGGAGTAGTTGATCTCCTCCGTCATCAGTCCGTACAGCATGGGGCTGCTTTTCGCCCTGGCCGCGCCGGTGTCGATCGTGAGCACGGTCTGCGCCGTCCCCGCGCAGGAAGAAGCGAGCAGAACAGCGAGCAAAGCGGAGCGAATGGGCATGCGAGGGGTCCTTTCAAGGGAGCACGAGAAGCATAGTCGAGCAGGCATACAGGGGTCACGCGGTGGTTCGCGGGCCCTGCCCCCGGAGCATTCACAGCATATTCACGAGACTGCAACCTACCACTTATGGGTGAGGTGAGACAACGGAGACCGGAGAGATTCGCTGCCGCGGCGGCTCCCTCTCGCAAAAACACGGCGCGCCCCGCCCTTGAACAGGCGCCCCGGCGAGCCTCAAAGGTCCGACCCCCAGGAGATCCCCGTATGATCCGCAGCCACTCCCGCACAGGCTTCGCGAGCGCTCTCAGCGTCTTTGCTGTCCTCGCCGCCCCGCTGCTTGCACAGAGCACCCCCAACGGCAACAACAGCGGGCAGCCGCAGATCCTCTCGACGGGCCAGCGCATCACCCCGCTGGCACCGCGCGGCGCACGCTTTGAGCCGCTCAACCCCAACCTCGCCGACAACCCCGAATACACCGTCGGCCAGGCGGTTTCGACCACGGTCAGCCCCGACGGCAAAACGCTGCTGATCCTGACCAGCGGCTACAACCGCGAGAACTACCCGGACGGTGCCAAGGCCGGCAAAACCAACCCCACCGACTCGACTGAATGGGTCTTCGTCTTCGACATCTCCGGCCCCACGCCGTTGCAGAAGCAGGCGATCCCGGTCACCGACAGCTATAGCGGCATCGTCTTTTCCCCGGACGGCAACAGCTTTTTCGTCCCCGGCGGCGACAAGGACAATCTCCAAATCTACGCGCAAAAAGCCGGTACCTGGTCGCTCGCGCAGACCGTGGCCCTCGGTCACCTGGCCAAAGCCAGCGCAGCTACCGGCAGCTCCGGCGGCCTCGGCCTCGCCACCCCGCCTGAAGCAGCCGGCGTGGCCATCTCGCCCGATGGCAGCCGCCTGCTGGTGGCCAACTACGAAAACGACACCGTGACCGTGCTGACCAAACCGAACGGCTACTGGGCCATCGGCGGCGAGCTCGACCTGCGTCCCGGCAAGGCCCCCTACGGTCCGGTCGCCTCCGGTACCCCGGGCGGCGAGTTCCCCTTCTGGATCCAGTTCAAGGGCAACGATACGGCTTACGTGTCCAGCATCCGCGACCGCGAAATCGACTACATCTCCCCGTACGGGGTGCTGGCCCGCATCAAGCTGCCCGGCAACCCCAACAAGATGGTCATGAACAAGGCCCAAACCCTGCTCTATGTCGCGCAGGACAACAGCGACACGGTCGCCGTGATTGATACCAACACCCAGCAGGTGATCGACGAAATCGCGATTACCGCGCCCGCCGCGGTCTTCGCGAACAAGCAGGGCTACAAGGGCGCGAACCCCAACTCGCTGGCGCTTTCGCCCGACGAAAAAACGCTTTACGTCACCAATGGCGGCGAAAACGCGGTCGCGGTCGTCCGGCTCGGCACTCCCGGCAGCAGCGTGGTCACGGGGCTCATCCCCACCGGCTTTTATCCCAACTCGGTCAGCGTCAGCGCCGACGGCAAGCTGCTCTATATTGTCAACGGCAAAAGCGACACCGGCCCCAACCCGCAGTACGCGGCCAACATTCCCGCAACCCCGGCGGTCGCCACGGCCTCAAGCGCCTCCAACCAGTACACCTTCCAGCTGACCAAGGCCGGTTTCCAGACCGTGCCCGTGCCCACCGACAACGAACTCGGCAACCTGACCGCCCGCGTGGTCGCGAACGACAACCTCCTGCGCGCCGAAACCGCCGCCCAGCAGGAAACCATGGCTTTTCTGCGCGGCAAGATCAAGCACGTGGTCTACATCATCAAGGAGAACCGCACCTACGACCAGGTGCTCGGTGACCTTGAAGTCGGCAACGGCGACCCGTCCATCACCCAATTTCCGGACGCGGTCACCCCGAACTTTCACAACATGGCCCGCAACTTTGTCGACTTCGACAACTTCTACGACGTTTCCAACGTGAGCGGCGACGGCTGGCCCTGGTCCACCTCGGCGCGCACCACCGACGTGATTGAAAAAGAGATCCCGGTCAACTACGGCGGCCGCGGTACGGACAACGACTCCGAAGGCACCAACCGCAACCTCAACGTCGGCATCGGCAACACCAAGGCCCGCGTCGCCGCGAACCCGCTCACCAACCCCGACCCCGACCTTCTGCCCGGCACCGGCAACGTCGCCGCGCCGGACTCCGACGACGGCGAGCAGGGGGAGGGTTTCCTGTGGAATGCCGCTCTCAAGGCCGGCCTTTCCGTGCGCGACTACGGCTTCTTTCTCGACCTGGCCCGCTACAATCTCACCTCCGCGCCCAAGCTTAGCATCCCGCCGGACCCCAACGCCTTTGCCGACAAGCTGCAGGTGGCTTACTCCACCAGTGCCGTGCTGGCCCCGCTGACCGACCCCTACTTCCGCGGTTTCGACAACACCTTCCCCGACTACTTCCGCTTTACCGAGTGGAACCGCGAGTTCCAGGGCTATGAGGCCGCCGGCAACCTGCCCAACCTGTCGCTGGTCCGCATCATGCACGACCACTTCGGCAATTTCGGCACCGCGCTCAACGGCGTCAACACCCCCGAGCTCCAGATCGCCGACAACGACTACGCGGTGGCCTCTGTCATCGATACCGTTTCGAAAAGCAGGGACGCCGGCAGCACCATGGTCTTCGTCATCGAGGACGACGCGCAGGACGGCGGCGACCACGTGAACGCGCATCGCAGCACGGCGTTTATCGTCGGCCCCTATGTCAAGCACGGGCTTGTCGACTCCACCCGCTACAACACCGTCAGCATGCTCCGCACCATGGAAGAGATCCTCGGCATCCCGCCGCTCAACCTGAACGACGCAAGCGCAGCGCCCATGGCCAATGCCTTTGACACGAAGCAGGCAACGTACACCTTCAACGCGATTCCTTCGGCCTACCTGAAAAACACAACCCTGCCGATCGATCCTGCAAAGTACGACGCCAACGCCGACGCGCAGCTCAAGCCGCTGCACACCGCGGCGTGGTGGGCGGCCCGTACCCGCGGCATGGACTTTTCGGTCGAAGACCACCTCGACTCCGCGAAGTTCAACCGCGTGGTGTGGGAAGGCACCATGGGCAACCACAAATACCCCACCGTACGAAACGGTGCCGACCTGAGCGCGAACCGCGAGGAGCTGCTGCGCAGATACCACGCGCCGCAAGCCGCCACCGCGGCGCAGGGGACGGCTGCCGCCAAGGCGCCGGCGACAACCGCTGCTGTCAGCCCTTCGGGCGGCTCGCGCTAACCTGTCGGTCGCACCACTGCGGGGGCTCTGCCTGAGCCCCCGTTTCACTTCAGAAACAGGAGTTCCAGTCGTGCCGTTCAAGCCGCGTGTTTTCGCCCTCGCCGCCCTTGCTTCCGCTTTCTCGCTCGCCCCGGCGCTGGCCCAGGTCGACCGCTCCGCCGTCACCGGCACCGTCGAGGACGAAAGCGGTCGCCGCGTTCCCGGCGTGCGCGTGGTCGCTACCCAAACCGACACCGGCCTTGAGCGCGAGTGCGTTTCCTCCTCCGACGGCACCTACTCCCTCCCCGATCTGCCGGTCGGTCGCTACATCCTCGAGTTCAACCGCGCCGGCTTCGCACGCCTCACCTACACCGACGTGCTCGAAACGGTCGACCGCACCCGCACCCTCAACGCCGTCCTCCATATCTCCGGCGGCAGCGAGCAGGTGCAGGTGTCCGACACGGCCTCCGAGCTCGACCAAAGCTCCGACGCGCTGGGCGCGCGCATTGAGCCCAAGCAGGTGCGGGAGCTGCCGCTCAACGGCCGCAACTGGTCCACGCTCACGGCGCTTGTGCCCGGTGCCATCGACACCGGCGGCAGCAACCAGCGCACCGTGCGCTTTGCCGGCCGCGGGCTCGACGACAACAACTTCACCTACGACGGCATCGACGCCACCAACATCGTCAACCAGGCGCAGCAGCCTTTTGTGCGCCTCGCCATCCCGACGGAATCGATCCAGGAGTTCCGCATCGACACCATGCTGTTCACGGCCGACGGGGGCAGCACCCCCGGCGGACAGGTCGCGGTGGTTTCGCGCACCGGCACCAACACCTTTCACGGCAACGTGTTTGAGTTCCTGCGCAACGACATCTTCGACGCGCGCGAGCCGATCGACCGGGTCAAGCACCCGTTCCGCCTGAACCAGTACGGCGGCTCGCTGGGCGGTCCCATCCAGCGCGACCGCTCCTTTTTCTTCTTCACCTACGAAGGGCTGCGGCAAACACTCGGGCAAACCCTGCCGGGTTTTGTGCCTTCAGCCGCCCTGCGCGCGCAGGTGCTTGCCAAGAGCCCGGCACTCGCGCCCGTCCTCGCGGCCTACCCTGTCGGCACCGCGCCCACGAGCAACCCGCTGGTCGACAGCTTCACCGGCACCGGCAAGCAGTCCGACCACGAAGACACTGCGATGATCCGGCTCGATCACCGCTTTTCCTCGCGCGACACCGCCGATCTGCGCTTCAACTACGACACCGCGCGCAGCGTGATTCCGCTTGCCGCGAGTAACGGCACCTACACGAATGATCAGCAGGAGGTCGCGTCGCGGCCGGTCAACGGCGTCATTGAATACGTGCACCTGTTTTCGTCCGCGTGGGTCAACGAAGCGAAGTTCGGATTCAATCGCGGCAATGTGTACACCGACAACCTGGCGCAGGCCGGGCAGCCTTACTCGTTCGCCGTCGCCGGGCTCACCACGCTTGCCAACAACCAGAGCAAGATCGGCGTCGGCAATTCGTACTCCTACATCGACGACCTGACGTGGGTGCATGGTCGCCACACGCTCAAAATGGGCGCGGAGGTCCGGCGCATCCAGCTCAACCAGGGCAACACCGCGTCCGGCACCGTTACCTACTCGTCGCTCCCAGCGTTTACCGCAAACAACGTCGGCTCCGCGACCTTTGCCGCCGAGCTGCCGGTCAACGGACTCCGCAAAATCCTCACGTTCGCCTTTGCGCAGGACGAGTGGAAGCTCCGGCCCGAGCTCACGCTCAATCTCGGCCTGCGCTACAACCTCTTCGGGCAATTCAACGAAGTGCTGGGCCGCGCCGTTCCCTTCGACTTTGCAACCTGCGGCCCGGCCGGTTTTTGCGGTGCCGGCGCGAGCTTCGGCAGTACGCGCCGTCTCGACCTCGATCCCCGGGTCGCCATTGCCTGGGCACCGCGCTCCCTGGGCGGCAAAACCGTGGTCCGCAGCGGCTTCGGCATCTACCACGGCGACGGGCAGGAGGACGATCAGAATCTGCCCATCAGCAACGAGGTCGGTCGCTACTCGCTCAACGGGCAAAAAAACATCAGCTACCCGGTCACGCCGTTCCTGGTCGGGCTCGGCGTTACCTCGCCGCGCGACATGGATCGCGATCGCCACAACGAATATGTTTCGATGTACGGCTTGAGCGTGCAGCAGGCTTTCGGCGCGGGCTGGGTCGGCACCTTCTCCTACGACGGCAGCAAGGGCACCAACCTGCTGCGGACCTCCTACACCAACCTCATCGACCCGGCGACCGGCAAGCGGCCGATCCCGAACCCCGTTTTCGGACAGGTGGAAACGCGCGGCAACCACAACTCGAGTTCGTTTGACGCGCTGGTCGCGCAGATTCGCCGCTCGTACAGCAACGGCCTGCTGTTCCAGGCCAACTACGAGTTCGCGCATGAGATCGATCAGGATGCGGCCGGCGGCGGCGACTCGGACTTCCCGCAGAACCCCGCCTGCTTCGCGTGCGAGCGCGCCTCCGGCGACTTCGATGTGCGCAGCGTCTTCAGCGGCAACGTGGTGTACGAGCTACCTTACGGCCGGGGCAAGCAGTTCGGCTCGGGCGGCGGCATCGTGCCCGCTGTGCTGGGCAACTGGCAGGCTTCAAGCATTGTGAGCGCGCGCACAGGGCTGCCGGTCAACGTCACGATCGATCGCCCCAGCACCTTCAACGCGGCCAACCCGAACGGCGTCGCGACCGGCTACACCACGAGCCAGCGCCCCAATCGCGTCGCCGGCGTGTCGCTCACGCCGCTCGCGGGACCGGGCATTCACAGCTGGATCAACCCCGCGGCCTTTACAGCAGTGCTGGACGGCGGCTACGGCAATCTCGGCCGCAACGCCCTGCGCGGGCCCGGCCTGTGGCAGGCCGATATGGCGCTCGCGAAAAACATCCCCTTCCGGGAAACGGCGAATATCCAGTTCCGCTCGGAGTTCTTCAACCTGTTCAACCGCGCGCAGTACGGGCTGCCGCTGGCCGATTTCACCGGCTCGTCCTTTGGTGCGATCACCAACACCGTCAACACCGGCCCGGTCGGGACGGGCACGCCTCGGCAAGTGCAGTTCCTGCTGCGGGTGGAGTTTTAGCGAGCGCGCCGGGCAGCCCCGGCGCGCTCGAACTTTCAGACGGAAGCCCTGTTTAGCGCAGTCCGCCTGAAACCTGGATCAGCTGCCCCGTCACCCACTTGGCATCGTCTGACGCGAGAAACACCGCGACCGGTGCGATATCGTCCGTCCGTCCGGTGCGGCCCAGCGGCGTTTGCGCGATCGTACCCGTTTCCAGATCGGTACCCATATAACTTTGCGTTCCCTCGGTCGCCACCAGGCCGGGGTTCAAGGAGTTGACGCGAACTTTCTTCGGCCCCAGCTCGTTGGCCAGCACACCGGTGATTACATCGACCGCACCCTTGGTCCCCGCATACACGGCACTGGCCGGTATCTGCATCGTGCTTGCCGTGGAGCCGACGTTGATGATGGAACCGCCGTTCTCACCGAAATGCCGGGCCGCTGCCTGCGACGCCAGCAGCACTCCCAGCACATTGATGTTGAAGTGCCGGTGAAAATTCTCCTCGGTAATATCCGCGAGCGCGCCGAACTCATACACGCCGGCATTGTTGACCAGGATCTGCGCGGGTCCAAACGCCTTTGCCGTTTCCGCGAACAGCCGCTCCACATCCGCCGCTTTGTCCACGTGGGCCTGCACCGCCACTGCCTTGCCGCCTGCGCCGGTGATCGCCTGCACCGTCTTTTCGGCACCCGCCTTGTCCGACGCGTAGTTCACGACAACCGACGCACCCTCGGCCCCGTAGGCTTTCGCAATCGCCGAGCCGATGCCCTTGGACGCTCCTGTCACCACCGCTACCTTGCCTGTCAACTTTGCCACTTCCACTCTCCATTGTTCGATAGCCATCGAATAGTTCGATGCACATCGAATGGATGGAGTGGGGGCCGGAAGGATGCAGGAATCGTCTCAGGACTCGGGTTCGAACGGCAGCAGGTCGCGTTCCAGCTGGTTGAGAAAGGCCTCCAGTACCTGCTGCCGGACGGTGTAACGAACCGTTCGCCCGGTGCGCTCCACCTCCACCAGGCCTGCCTCGTGCAGCTCCTTCATATGGTGCGAAAGCGTGGCCGGAGCCAGCTTGATCGCCTCGAACAGGACGGAGCACTGCGTGCTCTCCGGGGCCTGCGCCAGCATCTTCAGGATGCGGTAGCGCTGCGGGTCGGCCAGCGCGCGCGCGATCAATTGCGCGGCTTCTTCGTCGGTCAGCTGGTCGGTGAGCCGGATCGGGCGGGCACTCACTTGTCTTTCTCCTCGGCATTGCGCGCGCGCACCTTGAACCAGATCGGCGAGCCTTCAAAGCCGAATGCTTCGCGAATCTGGTTGGTGAGAAAGCGCTGGTAAGAGAAATGCAGATCGACATCGCGATTGGTAAACAGGATGAACGTGGGCGGCGCGACCCCGGCCTGCGTCATGTAGAAGATGCGGATGCGCTTGTTCATGGGCACGGTCGCGCGCTCGAAGTCGACCTTCTCGAGAAAGCGGTTCATCTGCCCGGTGGTGACGCGTTTGCGGCGTTCGGCGGCGACGCGCTCCACCGCCTCAAGCACACGCTGTACGCCTTTGCCTTCAGCCGCGGAGATAAAAACGAGCGGCGCGTAGTCGAGGTATTTGAGCGTGTCGCGGACCTGTTCCTCGTAGGCCTTGCGGTCGGCATGCGGCTTGCCGTCGGTGCGCCCGGTGGTCACGAGGTCCCACTTGTTGACGACGATGACGACCGAGCGGCCGCTCTCGTGCGCGTAGCCGCCGATGGTCGCGTCGGAGCCGGTGACGCCTTCGACCGCGTCGATCAGAAGGAGTGAAACGTCAGCCGCTTCCAGGTGGCGGCGGGCCATGATGACCGACAATTTCTCGGCCAGCAGATTGGTCTTGCCCTTGCGGCGGATGCCCGCGGTGTCGATGATGCGCAGCTGTTTGCCGTTGTGCTCCAGCACCTCATCGACCGCGTCGCGGGTGGTGCCGGCGATGGGCGATACGATGGCGCGCGCGGTGCCGGTGAGCGCGTTGAGCAGCGTCGATTTGCCGACATTGGGCCGGCCGATGATGGCAACGCGGACTTCTTTCTGCTCGTAGTCGCCATGGGTGCGGTGGGGTGCCGCTTCGTCCTCATCGGCAGCGATGGGGTCTTCGACGTACTCTTCGGGCTCGGGCGCGAGGGGCGCATGCGGCAGCGCGGCAAACACTTCGTCGAGCAGATCGCCGACATTGTGGCCGTGCTCGGCGGAGATGGCGGTGAGGTTGGGGATGCCGAGGCGACGGAAGTTCTGCGCGGCTGCGTCCTGCTGCGCGACATCGATCTTGTTGACCGCGAGAAACATGGGCTTGTTGAGGCGGCGCAGCAGCTGCGCGAGGTCCATGTCGGGGGAGGCGAGCTCGGTGCGCCCGTCGACCACCAGCACGATGGCCGAGGCTTCTTCAAACGCGGTGCGTGCCTGCGCGAAGATCTCGCTCGGGATCAGCGCTTCGTCATCGGGCACAATGCCGCCGGTGTCGACCAGTCGCGCGACGCGGCCGGCCCAGTGCACCTCGCCGTAGATGCGGTCGCGCGTGATGCCGGGTTCGTCGCCGACGATGGAGCGGCGGGTGCCGGTGAGCCGGTTGAACAGGGTGGATTTGCCCACATTCGGTCGGCCGCATACGACGATCAGCGGCATGCCGAGGGCTTCGTCGGTGTGGGGCAGCGGATTGGGGCGACGGTGTTGCTTTTTGGGCATGTTGGTTGCGCTTTCATAAACCCGCGCGCAGGGAAGGCGAAGAACGGGCAAAGCTCTATGATAAAGCAGTTCGTACTCCCCCGACCCTTGCCCCCCATCTCCAACTCGAAGTCCGCGCCGGACAGCAGGCCGGCGAGCCGGAAGCTTCCGTCGCTCGCGAGCTTTTTCTCGCCCGGCGGCTTGCTCGCGAACTCGTCCTTGCCGTATGAGTTTCGGCGTGGTCAGCTGGAGCTGGCCCAGGCCGTGGAGCGCGCGATCACCGAGAAAACCCACCTCATCGCCGAGGCGGGCACGGGCACGGGCAAGACGCTGGCCTACCTGCTGCCGGCGCTGCGGTCGGGCAAGCGCGTGATCGTTTCCACCGGCACCAAGAACCTGCAGGAGCAGCTTTTCTTCAAGGACATCCCGTTCCTGGAGTCGATGCTGGGGCCTTTGAACGCCTGCTACATGAAAGGTCGCGCGAACTATCTGTGCCGCAAGAAGCTGTCCGCGCTCGCAGGGGAGCCGATCCTGAGCGGGCTTGAAGAGATCCGGCAGTTCAGCGCGATTGCCGCGTGGGAAAAGACGACCGAAACCGGCGACCGCGCGGAGGTGGATGTGCTGCCCGAAGGCAGCAGCCTGTGGACGAAGCTGGACGCGCGGAGTGAAACCTGCCTGGGGCAGACCTGCCCGGATTTCGAGCGTTGCTTTATCACGGAGATGCGTCGCAAGGCCGCGGAAAGCGACCTGATCGTGGTGAACCACCACCTGTTTTTCGCGGACCTGGCGATCAAGCAGCAGGCCTCGAACGCGCCGGACGCGGGGGTGCTGCCGGAAGCGGATGTGGTGATCTTCGACGAGGCGCATGAGCTCGAAGACGTGGCCAGCGCCTACTTCGGGCTGCAGATTTCAAACATTCGCTTTGAAGAGCTCGCGCGGGACCTGGACACGATGCTGCGGGCCAAGCACGCCATCAGCCACGGACCCAAGGTGGCGGCGGAGATGCTGCGGGAGCGCTCGCGCATGTTTTTCGCGGCACTGCCGCTGCCCACCGAGGGGCGCGCGCAGTTTACGCATCGTGAGGAGTTCCTGGAGGAGCAGGGGGAGCTTTACCTGGGCGTGCTGAACGCGCTGCAACTGCTGGAAACGGAGCTGGAGCGCATGCGCAACGTGGAAGAAGCGCCCGGGCTGAAGCGCCGTGTGAACGAGCTGCGCGACCGTCTGAAGTTCCTGATGGAGGTCGAAGACAAGAACACCGTCTTTTGGCTGGAGCGGCGCGGCAGTGGGCGGGGGCTGCATGCGGGGGCCAGCTACAACACGTTTTTGCAAGCGACGCCGATCGATGTTTCGGGGCTGCTGGGCGAGGTTTTGTTTGACACGTTTTCGACGGTGGTGCTGACCTCGGCGACGCTCACGGTGGGCGGCGGCTTCGAACACCTGCGCAAGCGGCTGGGCCTCGAGCACACGCGCGAGCTGGTGGTGCCGTCGCATTTTCGCTATGCGGAGCAGGCGCTGCTGTATCTGCCGCCGGAGATGCCGGACCCGCGCTCACCGGGCTTTGGCGAGCAGGCTGTCAAAACGATCGAGCAGGTGCTCGAGGCCTCGCGCGGGCGCGCCTTTTGCCTGTTTACCAGCTACGCGCAGATGAGGGAAACCTATACGCAGCTGCTGAGCCGGGTGGGCTGGCCGCTGTTGTTGCAGGGTTCGGCGCCGCGCGGGGCGCTGCTCGAGGAGTTTCGACGGACGCCCCACGCTGTGCTGTTCGGCACCTCGAGTTTTTGGCAGGGGGTGGATGTGCAGGGCGAAGCGCTGAGCTGCGTGATTATCGACCGGCTGCCGTTCGCGGTGCCGAGCGACCCGGTGGTGCAGGCGCGGACGCGGGCGATCGAGGCGGCGGGCGGCAAGCCGTTTTTCGACTACCAGGTGCCGTCGGCGGTGCTGACGCTGAAGCAGGGGTTTGGGCGGCTGATTCGCTCGCTGGAAGACCGGGGAGTGCTGGTGCTGCTGGACCCGCGCGTGAGCCGCAAGCAATATGGGGCGACATTTCTCGAGAGTCTGCCGGCGTACCGGGTGACGCGCGACATCGCCGAGGTGCGGAGCTTTTTCGAGCCGCCGGCCGGCTCGTAGCTTTCGCTTCCAGTCTTTTCGCTACAATGATGAAGATATGTTTGAGATCACGGTGGATGCGGGTTTCTCTTCGGGGCACTACCTGCGCGATTATCACGGCAAGTGCGAAAACCCCCATGGGCACAACTACAAGGTGCGTGTCACGCTGCGCGGCCGGGAGCTGGACCCTTCAGGGCTGCTGCTGGACTTCAAGGAATTGAAAAAGGTGCTGCGGCCGGTGGTGGAGTACCTGGATCACCGGATGATCAACGATCTCGAACCGTTTACGGTCGTGAATCCTTCGGCTGAAAACCTGGCGAAGTATTTCTTCGATGAGACGAACAAACATTTGGGCACGTTGACGGGCGGGCGTGTCGCGGTCAAGGATTGCACCATTTACGAAACCGATACGTCGGCTGCCACTTATTACGAGTAACCCGCCTTGTATCTGATTGAAACCTACAAATCGGTGCAGGGCGAATCGAGCTTTGCCGGGGTACCGTGTATTTTTGTGAGGCTGGCGGGGTGCAACCTGCGCTGCGCCTGGTGCGACTCGGAATACACCTTTACCGGCGGTTACAAGCAGTCGGTCGACGAGGTGATCGCTGCCGTGGAAGCGCTGGCTCCGGTGCGCCTGGTCGAGTTCACGGGCGGCGAGCCGCTGCTGCAGGCGCGCGAGCTGATCCCGGTGATGGAGCGGCTGCTGGCCTCGGGCTATCAATTGATGATCGAGACGAGCGGCGAGCGCCCGCTTGTCCGTGTGCCCGCAGAGGTGCACAAGATCGTCGATGTGAAGTGCCCGGCTTCGGGTGAGTGCGGGCGGTTTCGGATGGAAAATCTTGACGCGCTGACCGGACGGGACGAGGTGAAGTTTGTGATCAGCGACCGGGCGGATTACGAGTTCGCGCGGGAGTTTGTGCGGGAGCACGGGGTGGATCGCCGCGCGGGGCATGTTCTGTTTTCGCCGGCGTTTTCAAAAGTGCCGAGCCCGGAGCGATCGACTGCAAACTGTGTGCTGGACCCGCGCTTGTTAGTGGACTGGATGCTGGAGGACGGGGTGCCGGCGCGGCTCAGCCTGCAGATTCATAAGTATGTGTGGGAGCCGCAGAAGAAAGGCGTGTAAGTGCTGCAGCGCCGGCTGAAGATCGACCTGGCCTCGTCACAGCTTCGGCTGTGCCTTGAGGTACTCATCGAGCGGGATTTCAAAGGCAAACAATTCTTTCCCGTCGCTGTCGCGGACCTGGCGAAAGACCAGGCGCGCGCCGGCGAGCGGATGTTGGCCGAGCCCCTCGACGTCGTAAAACAAGAAGCCGGCACGGGTGGTGTGCGGCTCGACGGCGAGCGCGGAGTACTCGTGCTCGCTGAAGTCGGCCTCGATCTTTTTGTCGGAAGCCTTGCCCTGTTTATGGATGGTGATGGGGCCGATGGGAATGTTGGTGCCCCGGCGCGCGGCGCCGTAGACGCGGCGCTCGACTTCGTCGGCCTCGCCGGCGTTGCGCTTGTCGCCGTCGACCGGCATCAGCAGGATGCGGGCGTCGTTGAGCGAGATGGGATGAGCGGTGTTATTGGTGACGACGATGCGGATGGGCAGGAAGTCGTACTGGAGATAGTCGACGCGGAAGCCCTGCAGCCTGGGGGCGCGGTCGTATGGGTCGGCGGCGATGGTGATGCCGGCCTGCGTGATGTGCGCCGGGTACTCGGACGCGGGGCGCGCGGGCTCGATTTTGGCCTCGGCAAGAAGGGTTGCGGCGAACAGCGTGAAGGGCAGACAAAGCAGAAGAGCAAGGGTCAGCAAGCGGGGCATCGTCGGGATCCTGTGAAGCCATTATGATCGGGAAACGCCGTGGATGCACCCTCTCCAAAGTTTGGTTCGGTCACCCGCGCGCTGCTGACCGTGTATAGCGCCGGGCTGGCGGGGGCTGTGCTGCTTGCATTGCCGTGGTGGGGGCGCGAGTTGCGCGCGGGCGGCAAGTATCGCGAGGGGCTGGGCGAGCGTTTGGGACGGGTTCCGCGCGAGCGGCTGGGGCGTGTGCCGGGGCGGGGCACGATCTGGGTGCATGCGGTCTCGGTCGGCGAGGTGCTGGCGGTGGTGCCGCTGGTGCGGGCGCTGCGGGCGGCGCGTCCACGCAGCCGGGTGGTGGTGTCGACGACGACGCGCACGGGCCAGGCGCTGGCGCGGGCGCGGTTCGGCGCGGAGTCGGTGTTCTATTTCCCGGCGGACTGGGCGTTTGCGGTGCGGGCGTGGCTGCGCTTTTGGCGGCCGGCGCTGGTGGTGCTGGCGGAAAGCGAGTTCTGGCCGCGGTTCCTATACGAGGCCGACCGCGCCGGGGTGCCGGTGGCGGTGGTGAATGCGCGGGTGTCGTCGCGGTCGTGGCCGCGGTACCGGCGATTGCGCGGGCTTTGGCGGCCGCTGCTGGGGTCGCCGGCGCTGGTGCAGGCGCAGACGGCGGAGGATGCGGAGCGGCTGCGATTTCTTGGGGCCCGGCAGGCTGACGTGGGGGGCAATCTGAAGTACGACCTCGCTATTCCAGGGCCAACGGCGCTGGTGAACTTGCTGGAAGGAGCTTTGCCGCCGGGCGTCGCGGTCGTTGTTTGCGGGTCGACGCTGGCCGGGGAGGAGGAGCTGCTGCTCGGCGCGTTGCCGCGTGGGGCTGTCGTGCTGCTCGCGCCGAGGCACCCGGAGCGGTTCGCGGAAGTCGCCGCCCTGCTGACAGCGCGGGCGAGGCCGTGGGTGCGCTTGTCGGCCTGGAGGGCGCAACCGGAGCCGATCGCGCCCGGGACTGTGTTGCTGCTCGACTCGGTCGGGGAGCTGGCGGCGGTGTACGCGGTGGCGACGATCGCGGTGGTGGGCGGGGGCTTTCTGCACACAGGCGGGCACAATCCGCTGGAACCGGCGGCCCTGGGCAAGCCGGTGGTCATCGGGCCGGGGTTTGCGAATTTCATGGAGATTGTAAGCACGCTGCTGGGGGCGCGGGCGATCGCGGTGGCAGGGATTGCGGAGCTGCCGGCTGAAGTGACACGCCTGCTGTCGCGGCCTGAAAAAGCCGCGGCCATGGGTGTGCGTGCGAGAGAAACCTTTCGAGAGCATGCCGGCGCGACGGAGCGCGCCGTGGCAGCGCTGCTGCCGCTGGTGCGCGAGTGAGCCGGGCGGTGCCGGCTCTTCAGCCGCTCGCGGCCTTGTACGGACTGGCGCTGGCGGCTAAAAACCTGGGCTACGACCGGGGCCGGCTGCGCGCTCGGGCGCTCGGGTGGCCGGTGGTGAGCGTGGGCAACGTGTCGGTCGGGGGCGCGGGCAAAACGCCGCTGGTGGTGGAACTGGCTCGACTTTTGCGCTTGCGCGAAATCCCGGTGGACGTGTTGTCGCGGGGTTATGGAAGGGCCGATGCGCGCATGGTCGAGCGAGTTCAGCTCGATGGCGACGCGAGCCGGTACGGGGATGAGCCGTTGTTGATCGCGCGCGGGGCGGGGGTGCCGGTGTACGTGGGCGCGAGCCGCTGGGCTGCCGGGCAGCTGGCCGAGCGGGAGGCGGACGCGACGGGAGTGCACCTGCTGGATGACGGGTTTCAGCACCGGAAACTCGCTCGATCGATCGACATCGTGGTGGTGCATCCCCGCGACGCAGGCGACCGATTGCTGCCCGCGGGACGCCTGCGCGAGCCGCCTGGTGCGCTCCGTCGCGCGGATTTTCTGGTGCTGCGCGAGGAGGATCTGGAGAGTGAGGCGGCGCTGGAGCAGCTGGGTGTACGGAAGCCGGTGTGGCGGGTACGGCGAACCCTGGTGCCGCCGTCGCAGGCCAGCGGGGAGGCTGTCGCGTTCTGCGGGATTGCGCACCCGGAGGAGTTTTTTGAGGGACTACGCCAGTGCGGGATGGCTTTGCGGGGAACGCTTGCATTTCGCGACCACCGGCGCTTCGGCCAGCGCGAGCTCGCGGAGATCACAAGGCTGGGCCAGGGCGCGGGCGCCCTGCTGACGACCGAAAAAGACCTGGTGCGCTTATCCGGCCGCGCGCTGGCGCAGTTATCGGCGGCGGCGCCGCTCCACGCGGTGCCGTTGCGGTCGGAGCTGCTCGACGCGGGCGCCTGCGTGGCCGCGCTGCTGGCCCTGCTGGCGGAGCGGGGCCCTATGCGAAGATAAGTGTTTGCGAACCGGAGAACAGCAGCGTGTCTTGGTCGTCCGGCTCGGGGCGATGGGCGATATTCTCCATGCGCTGCCGGCCGTTTCGGCGCTGCGTTTGCGGCACCCGGAGTGGGTGATCGGCTGGGCCGTGGAACCGCAATGGCAGGCGCTGCTTCGGGCCGACTCCGGCGGGAACTCTGCCGACACGGCCAGGGGGCCGGGGCAGCCGCTGGTGGACCGCATCCACCTGGTGCCTGCGAAAAGCTGGGCCCGGCAGCCATGGCATGGAGCTACTTTCGCATCGATCGCTCGGGTTCGGCGCGAGCTGCGAGACGCAGGCTATGACGCCGTGGTGGACCTGCAGGGGGCGGTGCGTTCCGCGATCGTGGGGCGTTGGGCCCGGCCGCGGCGACTGGTAGGCGAAGCAGCACCGCGGGAGCCGATGGCACGGTGGCTGTTTGGGGAGCGGATCAGAACAACCGGTGTGCACGTGATCGAGCAGGCGGCAGAGGTGCTGCGGGCGTTGGGAGGCGATGCGCTGCCGCTCGGCCTGCCGATGCTGCCGGTGGACGGGGCAGGGGCTCGATGGTGCCGGGCTGCCGGTGTGAATGAGGAAGTGGAGCCGTTTGTTTTGCTGCACCCCGGTGCCGGATGGGGCGCCAAGCGTTGGCCGGTCGAGCGCTATGCCGAGGCGGGGGCGGCTGTTGCCGGGCAAACGGGCCTCCGTTTTGTCATCAACGTGGCGCCGTCCGAGATGCCGTTGGGGGAAAAACTGCATCGGCAACTGGAGGCGCGGGGAGTGGCAGCGCTGCTGCTGGCCCCGACCGTGGGGCAGCTGGTGGAACTGACCCGCCGGGCCGCGCTGGCCGTCGGCGGCGATACGGGCCCGCTGCACCTGGCAGCGGCGCTGGGCAAGCCGACAGTGGCGATTTTTGGGCCGACGGATCCGGTTCGGAACGGGCCATTTCACGGGCATTTTCACGTGTTGCGCGACCCGGGAAGCCGGCGCGACCACACCCGGCGTGCCGACCCCGAAGCGGGGCTGCTTCGGATCGCGCCGGAAGCGGTGGCCGAGGCCGCTGTCCATCTGCTTGCGACCGCCCGGGTGCCGGCTACGGTCCATGGAGAGCGTCCGTGAGCGGGGCGAGCCGGTGGCAACGGGTAGCGAAGCGGGTCCGGGTTCCCTTCGGGTTTCTGTTTGCGCTTCTTTTCCTGTTCATGGCCCGGCCCACGGAAAGATCGCTTGCCCTGAGTTTTTTGCTGGTCGTTCCCGGGCTGATGCTGCGCGGGTATGCAGCGGGCTATGTCAGAAAAAATGCTGAGCTTACGGTCACAGGGCCTTATGCGTGGACGCGCAATCCTCTTTACCTGGGATCGATGATGATGGCCTTCGGGTTCGCGGCGGCCGCTCGCTCAGCCTCTTTAGGCGTGATGCTTCTGATCCTGTTTGCCGTGATCTACGGGCCGGTCATTCGCGGCGAGGAGCTGTACTTGCAAACGCATTTTCCTGCTTTCGCCGCCTACGCCGCCAGGGTGCCGCGACTGCTGCCATGGCGGCGGCCGCTGCGATCGCCCAGTGGGGACCGGGGCCGCTTTTCACCCGGCCTGTATCGCAAAAACCATGAGTACAATGCCAGCATGGGTGCCGTCGTGCTTTACAGCCTGCTTGTGGCAAGGATTGTGTTTCTGCATGGCAGGTAGGGGCGCAGGGCACAACAGGCCATGGCGCACCGGCAGGCTCCTGCGCTGCCGGTTTCAACAGGGAGCAAGGTTCGCCCGTCTGCGTGCAGGGTGTTTTCTGGCGGGGCTGGCGCTGGTGCCGGCCATCGCGCAGACGCCGCGGGCAGGCGTGCGGGAGGCTCCCGCGCCCGTGTTTCCGTTTCCAGCCCCGGCGCCGGGGTGGAGCTTCCCTGACCGGCAGACCTTGACGTATGCGGTCGAGTGGCGGGTCTTTCCGGCGGGCACGGCCACGGTGCATCTCCAGGCCGATGGGGCCGTGGAACGCATCACGGTCACCGGCGACTCCCAGGGTGCGATCAACCTGCTGTTCCATGTGAGCGACCGTTTTCAATCCTCGTTCACGCGCGCAACGGGCTGTTCGCAGAGCTTCAGCCGCCAGATCATGGAAGGCCGGCGACAGGTGGACTCCGACCAGCGCGTGCAAGCGGCCGGGAGTGGGCCGGGGGTCACGTTCTACGACGAGCGCAACCTCCTGTCGCACATCAACCTGCACCAGACAGCGCCGACGCCGCCATGTGTGACGGATATGTTGTCCGGAATTTTCTACGGGGGCACGCAGGCGCTTGAGCCGGGAAGCGTGTTCCACCTGCCGGTGGTGAGCGGCAACCATGTCACGCCGGTGACGCTGCGGGTTGAAGCGCGAGAGTCCGTGCGAACGCCGACCACGACCTACCGTGCGATCCGGGTGGAACCGACAGCGGACAGCGGCCCGGTTCGCAACCGGGGCAAGTTGTGGATCTGGTACTCGGACGATGCGCGACACATCCCGGTGCAGATGCGGGCCCGGCTGTTCTGGGGCACGCTGACGTTTCGGCTGACCGGGATCGACAACAAGTAGCCGATGCAGCGGCCCCTGATCGCCGTCGATTACTGGATCTGAAAGCGGTCGCGCATGGCGCGCTGGATACGAGGCCGGCACAGCAGATTGTAGGTATGTTCCTTGCCGGGGAACATCCGAAGTGCCGCGTTGCGGGTGTTGGCGACGAGTTGAGCTGCATCCTCGACCGTGATGGAACGATCCTGGCGAATGGTGGCGAGTAACAGGTGCATCATGACCTGCAATCGGCGGAGATTCTGTCGCTCCTGAACTTCGTCCGGCTCGTTTCGACGGCTGGCCGGCGGTGCGGCGTTCCCTTGAGTGCGCGAGTCGGTTTGCCCAGCATCCATGGTGGTCTCCTGTTCCTTTTCCGTGAATCTTACGCCGATCTTTTCCTTCATGCCTCCTTTTGGAGGCGGGTGATTTCAGGGGATTGAAGCGCCGTGGACCCAGGGAGACGCGAGGACGCGGTGGCCGTCGAGCAGGAAATCGGCTTCGCCGAGGGTGTCGGTGCGGAAGGTGCGAACGTGGGCGGCCTCCAGATGATCGAGGGTAGCGGGGCGGGGGTGACCGTAAAAGTTGCGGCGGCCGCAGGAGATGGCACCGTAAGCCGGCGAGAGTGCGGCGAGGAACGGTGGAATGGTCGAGGACAGGCTGCCATGGTGGCCGACTTTCAGCAGGTCGGTGTGCGGAAGGCCGGCGGCGACCATGCCGGCTTCCGCGAGGGCCTGCGCGTCGCCTTCCAGCAGGGCGGAGGTGTGGTCGTAGACGAGACGCAGCACGAGCGAGTCGTTGTTGCCGGGCTCGGGTTTGGGGATGTACTCGCGCGAGGGCCAGAGGGTCTGGATCTCGGTATTTTCGCCGAAGCGCCAGCGGTCGCCCTGGCGGTGTTCCTCGACCGGGATGCCTGCGGCGGCGGCCTGGGCGAGCAGAGCGGCGTAGTGGGCGGACTTCGGATTGTTGCCGACCAGCAGGACGCGGGGTTTGAAGTTGGCCATGACGGCCGACATGCCCCCGATGTGATCCTCGTGGGCGTGGCTGATGGCGATGGCGTCGAGCCGCCGGATGCCGCGGGCCCAGAGGGTGGGCGAAACGACCTCTTCTCCGATGTCGAAGTTGCTGCCGGCAGGGGCGCCGACGATGCCTCCGGCGTCGACGAGCATGGTCTTGCCGTCGGGGGTGATGACCAGAATGGCATCGCCCTGGCCGACGTCGATGGTGGAGATCTGAAGCACGCCCGGGACGTGGCGCACGGGTTGCGGCAGCACCACGAGTACGCCCGCAAGCAGGACAAAGGCGGCGGCAGCCGGTGGCGACCAGCGCTCTCGACGCCGGACCAGGAGGACGGCGACGGCAAGCAGCACGCCCCAGGCGACGATGCGCGGGTCCGGCGGCGGGGGAAGGCGGTAGTCACCGAAGGGGAGCCGGGCGAAGCCGTCGACGATCGCGGAAACGATGTGGAGCAAGGCCGCGGTGCCGGCGGCGGGCAGCAGGGCGAGCGCTGGGGCGACGAGCAGGACGGCGAAGCACAGCATGGCGGCCGGCAGCAGGAGGCCCAGAAACGGAACGATCAGGAAGTTGACCGGCAGGCCCAGCACGGTGATGCGATGAAAGTACAGGGCCATGGGCAGGGCCATGACGAGCTCGACCAGGCAGGAAACAAGCAAAAGCTCGAGCGCGCGGAGCAGGAAGCCGACGACCTTCGGCGTCCAGGTGCGCGCGATGCGTCGGCCTGTGAAGGGTTCAAGATGCGCGGCGAAGAGACGGAGCGACACGCGCCATTGCGCGACCAGCGGGGGCAGGGAGGCATCGATCGGAGTGAGGTAGAGATCGCGCACGCCGTGCAGGTACGGGGCAAAGGTGCGCTCGGCGAAAGGCGCGGCGAGTCCGCCGATGGCGACGACGGTGAGCAGGGTCATTTGCAGGCTGGAGCCTGACAGCGCGCGCGGGTTGGCGGCCATGAGCAGCAGCCCGGCCAGGCCGAGAGCCTGCAGGGCATGGCGCTCGCGAAACAGCAGACGCCCGAGAAGAAAGAGCGTCACCATCCAGAACGACCGCTGGACCGGCTCGCCGTAGCCGGTGAACAGGGCGTAGGCGAACGAGGTCGCGATCGTGAGCGCCGTGGCGGCGACGCGCGGAAGTCGGAGGAGTCGTGCGATGAGCAGGATGACGGAGGAAAAAATCGCCAGGTGCATGCCGGAGACAACCAGCAGGTGGAAGGAGCCGGTGCGCTCAAAACCGGTGCGGGTGCGGCGCTGGAGATAGGAGCGGTCACCGGTCAGCATGGCGGTGAGCATGCCGGCGTCTTCGGGGGTGAGCTGGAGGAAAGCTGGAAGATGCCGGGCGGCGGGCAGGGCGGCAAGGGTGACGACGCGGCTGCTCGCCTCGGTCTGCAGACGATGCAGGGTGCAGGGGAGGCTGGGCGGGGCCGCGCCCAGGACGCGGACTTTAGCGACGTCAGTGGAGCCGAGCGCGCCGATGCCCTGGCTCCGCAGGTACTCGCCGGCGTCCCACACGCCGGGGTCGTTGTAGCGGCCTTCCGCGCGGGGAGCGAGCGTGGCTTCAAGCCGGGTGCCGCAGTGCAGGGGCGGCAACGCGGTGCCGGCGCCGGTGTAGACCGTCAATCGGAGGCCGCCGGCCATTGCATTGAACCGGGATTCATCAGGCGAGTGGAAGCCGCTGAGACGCAGATCGACGCGCTGCGAGGTTTCATCGCGGGTGGTGTGCTGAAAAAACTGCGTATAGGTGGTTTGCCGCTCCGGCTCCATGCGAACCACTTCACCGGTAAAGGTTTGCGGCTTGTTGTCGAGGGCGATCAGGGCAAGTTGTTGTTGCGGGTCGACGGGTCTTTGCAGCTCGCTTGAAAGGCAGCCGAGTGCCAGAAACAGCGATGCGAGTGCCGGCAGCAGCAGGCGCGGGGCGCGAAAGGCTGCCACGGCAACCGGCAAGGCCAGCAGGAGTGTACCGAGCAGAAGCCACGCCGGCGTAAACCAGTATCGTCCGGCAATGGTGACGCCGAGCGCAAAGGTGCAGGCGGGCAGCAGCGCGGGAGCGCTCGCGAAGGCAAGCGGAGCGGCGGCATGGTGGACGGCGCGCGGCTTTGCGCCAGCCTTTGTGGGCGCTTGCGTTTGCGGGATGGAGAGTGTGGCGGCCATGGAACGCGCGACCGCCGGGCTTATCCCAAGTGCAGTTTCGCGACCGTTTCGAGATGAAACGTTTGCGGAAACATGTCCACGAGGTCGAGCGCGGTGATCGTGTATCCAGCATGGACCAGAATGGCGAGATCGCGTGCCAAAGTCGCAGGGTCACAGGACACGTAAGTAATGTTTCGGGAATGGACGCGGGCCAGACGGGTCGTGGCCTCGGGGCCGAGACCGGCGCGGGGCGGGTCGAGCACGATGCGGTCCGGTGCCTGGCCGGAGTAACCGCGCAGGAAGTCGAACGTGCTGCTGCGGACGGCCCGGCAAGAGCCTGCGGGAAGATTGTGACGCAGGTCGGCTTGTGAGGCCGGTGCGCCTTCGACGGCGACGACGGCATTGAACTGCGTGGCAAGCGCGCGGGCAAACAGGCCGACCCCGGCGAAGAGGTCCCAGGCGAGCGCGCCCGGCTCGCCGTCGGCAGCAAGACGCACGAGTGTGTCGACAAGAAAGCGATTGCCCTGGAAGAAAGCACCGGTAGAGACGCGGTAAGGCTGGCCGGCGACGCGGTAGGTCAGGGCCGGGTCGCCCCATCGGGCTATTTCGCGGCCTTCGGCGGCATCGCCCTCCGGCTCATCGGCCAACAAGCGTTTGGCTCCGCGCGTGTGGCGGCCGGGGCGCGGTGGCGCGGGGGCAAACAGGACCGCGCCGCGCAGCGAAGGCAGTTGCGCGTGCAGGGCGGTGCAGAGCCGGTCCAGAGTGTCGCGGGTGTCGCGGGTGTCGCGGGTGTCGCGGTCGGCCTTCCTGGACGGCGC
>CAXSBW010000008.1:43787-55287 GCA_964235795.1 uncultured Acidobacteriaceae bacterium
TGTCGCGGGTGTCGCGGGTGTCGCGGGTGTCGCGGTCGGCCTTCCTGGACGGCGCGAGCCCAAAGGACAGAAGCAGCACCGAGCTGTCGTCATTGGTGAACAGCTCGACCTCGGCGCACCATGCGCCGGCGTTTTGAACCGCGAACACACCATGCAATGCACCGAGGGCGTGTTGCAGCAGCGGCGCGGCGATGGGACAGCTTTCGACCGGCAGCAGGGCGTTCGAGCCGCGTCGCTTGTAACCAAGGCGGTTTGAGCCGGGGTCGACATGGAGCCGGATGCGGTTGCGATAGCCCCAGGGCTCGCCCGCGTGCGTCGCGATCGCGGGCAGGTCGCGCAGGCCTGCGCGCGTCAAGGTTTCAAGCAGGATGTCGCGCTTGATCGCGAGTTGCAACGGGTAGCCTGCATGCTGATACTGGCAGCCTCCGCATGCGCCGTAGTAGGGGCACGGCGGGGCAACGCGTTCGGAGGCCGCGGTGAGTACCTCGATGAGATCGGCTTCGGCGAAGCTGCCTTTGTCGCGGCGCATCGCGGCTTCGACTTCTTCGCCGGGCAGGCTGCGTGGAACAAAAACGGCTTTGCCGTCGTGACGAGCCAGGCCCGCGCCGCCGTAGATTGCCTTTTCTATGCGGAGTTTCATCCGTCGCTCCGCATGTAGAAAAGGCTCAGGCGCGGCACCGCGTATTTCTCAAGCAGGCGCTTGTCGAGGAATTGTTGCTCGATCTGGCGGATGTGCAGGGCCTGCATGCGACTGCGATGCGGGGCGATTTCGCGCGCGGCCTCCGCGCGGAGCGCGAACAACTCGTCCTCCGGCAGGGTGGCCAGCAGCATGGCCAGCAGCTTCTCCTCGAGTGCGCGCAGGGTTTGTTCCAGAGCTTCCGCGTTGGGTGTTTGCGCGCGTGCAGAGGCGGCGAGTCGGTCGAGGCGATCGGAAGTTTCCTGGGCCAGGGTAGCGGCATTTGCCGGCAGGCCGCTTGCGGTTGCGAGTTGGTCGCGGCAGCTTTCGAGGTGAGCGGCGATCCGGCTGCCCTCAAAGGTGGCGGCGTCCTGCTCGCGTGGTGCGGCTGTGATTGTGCCGACCGAGGCTTCGCGCATCGCCTCGGTCGCTTCCATGACGGACTGTGCGCACCAGGCAAGGCCATTGATGCGACGCGCGCGACCTTTCACTTTTTTGGCTTCGTACTTGTTGAACGCATCGTCGATGCCGCGCAGCACGGCTTCAAGTGGAACACCCGCGTCCTTCCAGGTCTCGATCAGTGCCCAGTCGAGCGGAGAAAGTTGCAGGGGCGAGCCGCGACGCGCCAGGAAGCGGTCCTCGATCTCGGTAAAGTATTCGAAGTAGTTTCGCAAGGGCACTGTTTGTGATTTTAGCGATTGCGTTCGTAGATCAGGCGCAGGCCGTCCAGTGTGAGCATGGGGACGACCTCCGCGATGAAGCGCGACTCGGGCGCGATGAGGGTGGCGAGGCCGCCGGTGGCGATGACGATGGGTTGGGTGCCGTCGGCCGCGAGCTCGGCGAGCATGCGTTCCAGGATGCCGTCAACCAGGCCCAGGTAGCCGAAGAACATACCGCTTTGCAGGTTGGTGACGGTGTTGGTGCCGATAGCCTTTGCCGGTCGCTTGAGCTCGACGCGGCCCAGTCGCGCGGCGCGGGAAAACAGCGCATCGGCGGAGATGCCGAGCCCGGGCGCGATGGCGCCGCCGAGAAACTCGCCCGCGGGCGATACGACATCGAAGGTGGTCGCGGTACCGAAGTCGACGACGATGCAGGCGGTCTGGCATCGCGCGTACGCGGCGACGCAGTTGCTGACGCGATCCGCGCCCACCTCGGAGGGATTGTCGACGCGAAGCGCGATGCCGGTGCGCACGCCGGGTTCGACCAGCAAGGGTTTTGTGCGGAAGTAGCGCTCGGAGACCTCGCGCAGGGTGGAGTCGAGCGGCGGCACGACGGACGAGATCACGACGGCGGAAACATCGCCCGCCGCGAGCCCGCGCATGGCGAACAGGTTCAGGAACAGCACCCCGTATTCGTCGACGGTTTGCGTGCGCTGCGTGGTGACGCGCCAGTGCGCCGCGAGCTCACCGGCAGGCGTGAACACACCAAGCACGGTGTTGGTGTTGCCGACGTCGAGGGTGAGCAGCATGTGCGCTTTAGCCTTCCGTCTCGCGGACGCCGCCGGACAGGACGGTGCGCAGCTCGCCCGCATCGGTGCGAACCTGAAGAAACCCTCGTGTATCAAGTCCTTCGGTGACGCCGGAGAAAGGGTGCTCTTCGCCGACGGTGACGCGCTTGCCGCGCATCCACCGAGACGTGGACTCAAGCCGTGCGCGCAGGGACTGCTGGGCGGGTTGCGGGTCGGGTCCGGTGAGTGCGCCTGTTTCGGTTGCCAGCGCTTGCAGGAGCGTGAGGAGCAGGGCCTGGCGGGAGATGGCGCGGCCGGGGATTTCAAGAGCAAGCGAGGTGGCAGCGCGGGCGAGCTCCGGCGGAAACACCTGTGTGTGCACGTTGATGCCGATGCCGATGACGACGAAGCGGACGCGGGTGGCCTCGGCCTGCATCTCCGTGAGGATGCCGCCGAGCTTGCGCGGACCGGCAAGCAGATCGTTGGGCCAGCGGAGGTCCGGGGTAAAGCCGGCGACGGACTGGACGGCGGATTGCGCGGCGAGGCCGGCGGCGAGCGAAAGCCACAAGGCATCGGATGGCATGAGCGGGGGAGCGAGCGCGGGGCGCAGCAGAACGCTGACGTAGAGCCCGCTGCCGGGGGGCGAGCTCCAGCTGTGCGCGGCGCGCCCTCGACCCGCGGTTTGCGCGTCGGCCAGGTATACCGACCCGTGCGGAGCGCCTGCAGCCCCGGCCTGCATCGCGTGGGTGTTGGTGGATTCGATCTCGGCGAAGTGATGAAGGTGCCCAGCGAACGGGGTGCCGTCGAGTGCCGATTCGAGTGCCGGGAGGTCGTAGGGATCGGTCACTGGTCCGCTGTTTTTTCTGAAACAATCTTCATGTTCAGATCCACCGCGACGGCCGAGTGGGTAAGCGCGCCGACGGAGATGTAGTCAGGACCGGCGACGGCGTAATCGCGGATGGTCGCGAGCTCGATGCCGCCGGAGGCTTCGATGGGGATTCGCAGGCCGCGCTCGCGCACGACGGCGATCGCGCGGCGCACCTCGTCGGGGCTCATGTTGTCGAGCAGCAGCGATTCGGCGTGGTTGGCGAGGGCCTCGTCGAGCTCGGCGAAAGAGCGGACCTCGATATCGATGACCTGGCCGGGGCGCCGCTGCGCGTGGGCACTGGCCAGCACGCGGGCGATGCCGCCGCCGAGCGCGATGTGATTGTTCTTGATCAGGATGCCGTCCGACAGGTCGAGCCGATGGTTTTCGCCGCCGCCGCAGGTGACGGCGTACTTGTCGAGAATGCGAAGGCCGGGCACGGTTTTGCGGGTGTCGATGACGGTCGCACCGGTGCCGGCGACGGCGTCGGCGTAGCGACGGGTAAGCGTGGCGATGCCGCTCATACGCTGAAGCAGGTTCAGGATGACGCGCTCGGTCGAAAGCAGGGTGCGCGCGGTGGTGCGGATGACGGCCAGCGGCTGCCCTTTGCGGACGCGAACGCCGTCGAAGATCTCCGGGTGGCTCACGACCTCGAAGGTGCCTGCGGTTTGACCCTGCAAGCGCGCGAAGGCGGCGAGCACGCGGGGGATGACGCCGAGGCCGGCGATGATGCACTCCTGCTTGGCGAGCACCGTGCCGGTGCCGCGCAGGGCGGGGTCGATGGTATAGAGCGTGGTGGCGTCGTCGGTGGCCTTGTCTTCAACGAGGGCCTGCTCGACGATGGCTTCGATGCGACGGCTTTTCCAGTCCATGATTTTCGGCTACTGCGATTTTTCTTCGCGGTTTTTTGAGCCGCTTGTCAGCATGGCAACTCGCTGCTCAGATTCAGCCAGCTTTGCGATCAGCAGAATCTCACGCTTGGCTTGTTCAATAGCCAGCGTCATGCGGCCTTCCACTGCTCTCAAATCCTCGCGAAACTCCCTTCGGAGTTCGTGGAGATCGCCGCCCATCGATTCCAGCTTCTTGTCGATCCCGTCGAGCCGGACCGCGATCCCGCGCAGCTCCGGCGCGAGTATGTCCTGAATCGCCTTTCGTGCTTCGTCAAAGCTTCCCACCGGCGCGGCCCTCCGTCTCCGCTAGTTTAACCCTGCCGTGTGCCCGAGCGCGTCGAGCGCGTCGCGGGTTTTCACGAGCAGTTCACGCAGCTCGCCCGAGCGCCTGCGAATGCCTTCAACGACCGGTGCCGGGGCCTTGGCGAGAAAACCTTCGTTGCCCAGTTGCCGTTCGGCGTTGTTCTGCTCTTTTTCGTAGCGAAGGAGGTCCTTGCGGAGGCGTTCGGTTTCGGCGGCGATGTCGATCTGCTTTTCGTAGACGACCTGCACGTCGAACGCGAGCGTGGATCGGATGCCCGAGCCCTCAAGCGGAGCCGTGGTGAACTCGATGGAGGAGACGCGCGCGAGACGCTCGACGATCGCGTGCGCGTCTCGCAGGCTCGCTTCAGTTTCAGACGAGGCGCGCACGCGAATCGGAACGCTCGCTTTTTCCTCCACGCCGAGCTCCTTGCGAACCGCGCGAATGTCGGTGATGAGACGTTGCACAGCGACCATTTCCAGGGCTGCGCCGGGCTCCGGAGCAAAGGGCGGAGTCTCATCCGGGTAGCGTGCGAGCGCGATGGACTGGAGCGGCGGGGCGTTGTCGTAGAGCGCGTGCCACAGCTCTTCGGTCAGGAACGGCATGAATGGCGAGAGCAGGCGCAGGGAGGCCTCAAACGTTGTCAGCAGGGTGCGCAGGGCAGCCTCTGTATGGACCCGGTCGCCTTCCGGGCCGAACTGCAAGCGCAGCTTGACGACCTCGAGGTACCAGTCGCAGAAGTCGCCCCAGAAAAAGGCGTAGATCAGGTTGGCGGCATCGTCGAATCGATAGTTGGCCAGCGCCGCCTGCACCGCTCCGGCTGTGGAAGCGAGCTGCGAGCGAACCCAGCGCGCTTCGAGCTCATTGGATTGCGGGCCGGTCGCAAGCGTGCGCGGGTCGACGGTGATGCCGGCTTCCTTCCCGCGGTCGACGTTCATGAAGATGAACCGCGCGGCGTTCCAGATCTTGTTGGCGAACGCGCGATAGCCTTCCGTCCTGGCTTCGTTGAACGCGATGTCAGTGCCTGGAGAGGCCATCGATGCGAGCGTGAAACGCACGGCGTCCGTCCCGTACTGCCCGACGATCGCGATGGGATCGATGACGTTGCCCTTGGTCTTCGACATCTTTTGCCGGTCGGCATCGCGCACCAGCGCGTGGATGTAGACCTCGCGAAACGGGACCGATTCGGCGAGCGCGCGGCGCGGGCCGGCCGGGTCTTCGCCCATGAACCAGCAGCCGAGCATGACCATGCGCGCGACCCAGAAGAACAGGATGTCGAAGCCGGTGACGAGGAGGCTGGTGGGGTAAAAGGAGGCCAGATCGGGTGTCTGCTCGGGCCAGCCGAAGACCGTGAACGGCAGCAGGCCGGAGGAGAACCAGGTATCGAGCACGTCGGGATCCTGCGTGAGTGCGGCACCGCCGCAGTGCGCGCACGCCTGGGGAGTATCGCGCGCGACCGTCGTGCTGTTGCAGGCCCCGCAGTGCCAGGCGGGGATGCGGTGACCCCACCACAGCTGCCGCGAGATGCACCAGTCGTGGATGTTGTCCATCCACTCGAGGTAAACCTTGCGGTACTGGTCGGGGGTAAAGCGGATGGCCGGTTCGCCGTGCGGGGGCGCGACGGCTTCGCGTGCCTTGCGGGCCAGGCCTGGGCGCAGTTGGCCATGATCGTCGGTGAAGTCAGCAGTGCGCAGAAACCATTGCGTGGAAAGGCGCGGCTCGATCACCGCGCCCGTTCGCTGCGACAAGCCGATGGACATGGGGTGGTCTTTGACCGCGACCAGCAGGCCTGCCTGCTCCAGATCGGCGACAATGCGCTCGCGCGCGACGGAGCGGTCGAGCCCGTGGTAAGGCGAGCCCGGCAGGTCGATGCGCGCCTGGGCATCCATGATCGTGAGCTGCGGCAGCCCATGGCGCTCGCCGATGGCGAAGTCGTTGGGGTCGTGCGCGGGGGTCACTTTGACGGCACCGGTGCCGAACTCGGGGTTGGCCCAGCTGTCGGCGATGACGGGGATGGTGCGGTCTGCTCCGCCGGCCGCGGCGCTGAGCGGCAGTTGGAGCTGCCTGCCGACCAGCGCGGTGTAGCGCGCGTCCGACGGATTGACCGCCACGGCGACGTCGCCCAGCATGGTTTCAGGGCGCGTCGTGGCGATCACAATTTCGCCGGTACCGTCGGCAAGCGGATAGCGCACATGGTAGAGCTTCCCGATGCGGTCTTCGTGCGTCACCTCGAGGTCGGAGACGGCGGTCGCCTGCACGGGATCCCAGTTGACGATGTACTTGCCGCGATAGATGAACCCTGCTTCATGGAGGCGAACGAAGGCTTCGCGTACGGCCCCCGACAGCTTCGCGTCCATGGTGAAGTATTCGCGCGACCAGTCGACGCTGGCGCCGAGGCGGCGCATCTGGTCCAGGATGGCGCCGCCGTACTCGTCGCGCCAGCTCCACACGCGCTCGATGAACTTCTCGCGGCCGAGGGCTTCGCGCGAAGTGCCTTCGCCGGCGAGCCGGCGCTCGACCATCATCTGCGTGGCAATGCCGGCGTGGTCGGTTCCCGGCACCCACAGCGTTTGCTCGCCGCGCATGCGGTGCCAGCGCGCCAGGATGTCCATCTCGGTCTGGTTGAGCATGTGGCCCATATGCAGGCGGCCGGTGACGTTGGGGGGCGGCAGCAGCATGGAAAAGCTGCCGGACGCGCCCGTGCTCGGGGACCAAAGGCCGGCGGCGGCCCAGTGGGCGGCCCAGCGTTCTTCAATGGCGGCGGGGTCGTAGGATTTCGGCAGGTCTTGAGGCATAAGGGTGTTTGTGTTACGAAACGGCAACGAGGCTCAGGGCTGGCCGACCGCTATGTTCTCCAGTTTACATTCCTCTTTTTCGATGGGGAGCGAGGCACAGATTTGCCGGCATGGCGCATGGAGGACGCGTACGCCGCGCAGGGCGTTGCACAGCCAGACCTCGTCGGCGTCGAGCATTTCTTCCACCGTGAACGGCTCTTCGAGCAGGCCGGGCATGGTGGCCAGCAGATGGGCTCGGCAGACGCCCGGCAGCACCCCGGCATTGAGCGGCGGGGTGCGCCGGCGGTCGCCGTGGCGCACGACGATGTTGTGGATCGCGCCCTCGGTGACCAGGCCGTGTTCATTGCGAAAGACGGCATCGGTGAAGCCCTGGGCCCGGGCTTGGCGCAGGGCGTTGTCATAGACGGCGCGGCGGGTGGTTTTGTGGCGCAGAAAGCGATCGCCGGAGCGGACGGGCTCGGGCCACAGCAGGGCTTTAAGGCGCTCCGGATCGGTTTGAAGGAGTTCCGGCGTGGACCACGTGAGGATGCCTCCGCGGTCGAGGGTCAGGCGGAGCTTCCATGCGCCGCTCCCGGGGAGCTGCGCCGCTTTTGCTTCGATGTTGCAACGGACGCGGCTCTGGTCGCACGTGAAGCCGAAGTAGGCGGCGGAGCTCTGGAGCCGTTCGAGATGGAAATCCAGAAGGGCGCAGGTGCCTGCTTCCCAGCGCATCGTCTCGATGAGCTGAAAAGGCTCCTCGCTGAGAAACGCGCATTTCAGGCGGCACTCCTCGTACTCTTTCGACGGGTCGGAGTCGTAGGTGATGCCCGCGCCCACACCCATGGTGAGCTCGTCCCCGGCAAGCACCGCTGTGCGGATCGCCACGCTGAAGACTGCCTCACCGTCGGGTGCGACAAAGCCGATCGCGCCGGTGTAGGGACCGCGCTCGCGCGATTCCAGCTCACGCACAATCTGCATGGTGCGAACCTTGGGCGCGCCGACGATGGAGCCCGACGGAAACAGGCTTGCAAAAATGTCGTACAGGGTGACCTCGGGCCGCAGCGTTGCGCTCACGGTCGAGGTCATTTGCAGCAGGGAAGGCAGCCGCTCCACCGCGAACAGGTCGCGAACCTGCACGGTGCCGACCTCGGCGATCCGGCCCAGGTCGCTGCGTTGCAGGTCGACGATCATGACGTTTTCGGCGCGATTTTTCTCGTCCGCTGCGAGCCACCGCATCTGCTCGGCATCTTCGGCGGCATCGCGTCCACGGGCAGCGGTGCCTTTCATCGGACGCATCGTGATCTCGCGTTTTCGCAGGTGAAAGAACAGCTCCGGCGAGGCGGAAAGGATGGTATGCGCGCCCAGTTGCAAAAACGCTCCATAGGCGACCGGCTGGGCTTCCATCATGCGCGCGAACAGGGCGGCCGCGCTGCCGTTGTAGTTCGCCTGAAACCGGTCCGTCAGGTTGACCTGGTAGGTGTCGCCCCCCTCGATCAGGCGGTGAACGGCTTTAACTTTGCAGGCAAAAGCTTCGGGACCAATGTCCAGATCGCCGCCTGCAAGATGGACTTCGGACGGACGCGGCCGAGCAGTGGCAGTGCAGAGCTGCGGCTCGCGATACAGGCCGAATGCTGCGAGCGGAAGTGGATGGGAGGGCCGGAAGCCGGGCGCGACGGTTGGCTCCCACCCGTAGCCGCACTCGTAACCGACGTAGCCGGCGGCCCACAATCCCTGCTCCTGTGCAGCCTCGATCCGGGCAAAAAGGCTGGGCAACTCAGAAAGCTCGCGAACCTCGATCCACTCGACCGGATCGGTGAACAGGAACGAGCGCTCGGACGAGCCGTGGCCTTCCAGCAGGATTGCGCCGGGCTGCAGGACGGCCTGTTCGCGGGCTTCGGCAAGGTCCGGCATCTGTTCCCGCTTCCCCCTTAAAAAGTCCAGGCCGCCCTCGGAGGAGAAGCGGCCTGGGCGATGGCTGACTCCCGGTTAGAACGGGTTCAGCTTGTCGACGCCCTTCTTCTTGTGGTGTTTGCTGGAGCTTTCATCGCCGCCGTTGTAGGCCGGCTTGGGGTTCTTTTTGCCTGGCTTGCCGGTCGCGGTGCCGGTGGAAACCTGCGGGCGTCCCGACGATTTCACGTCGTTGATCTGGTCGGGGGCGGCGGCCGGTTTGTCGATCGGGGGAAGGGGAGCGGCGGTATTGGGACCGACCGGCGCGGCGAGGCCGAAGACGCGATCAGGATTGTTCGCGGACGGGACCGGCGCGGCCGCCGCACCGGTGACAGGGGCTGCGCCCACGGCGGAGCCGCTGGAGGGCGTTGGAACAAGGGTGCTGTTGCTTTCAGGCGTGCCGCTCGCAGCCGGGGCCGCGGAATTCGCAGCGGGTGGCTGGTCGGTGCTGGAGGGCGCGGCGTCGCTCGGGCCGGGTGCCGTCGCGCCGGGTGCCGGGCCGTTGGGAGCGCTTAGGACCTCAGCTCCAACGGTATTGGTGCCGCCCGTGCGGTCGGGTACGTTTTCCATCGTGATCGCGGATTGAACGGCGCCGGCATCGGTGGCCGCCGGAGCAGGCGCGCCGGCGACGGCGGCCGGTTGCGCGCCGGGAGCGGCGATCGGTGGAATCGGCTGGCCTTTCATGGCGAGTGTGAACTCGTCGGCAGTGCGCTGCCCGATGGCGGGCGCCAGTACCGCGGGTGCGTCGGTCATGGACGGCTCGCCCACGCGAACGCTGGAGATGGTGGTGGGGCCATGCTGGATGAGCAGCAGGGCGCGATCCTTGAGGCGAATCGGCGCGCGGCTGCCTTCTTCGGCTTCGCTTTCGGCCATTTCCGCGGCGGAGGGCTCAGGCACGGGCCGTCCGGCGGCGATCAGCCGATCCTTCGCGTCTTCCACGTGCGGGGCCATGGGGTAGCGAGTGACCACACGATCCCAGGCCTGCGCGGCGCGGTCGTTATAGGCCTTCTGGAGCTCGTCTTTTACCCGCGGTGGAATGTTCATGGTGCCGACCACCGCAGCCTGCTGCGCGTAGGCGTCGCCGATGCTCAGCAGCGTCTGGTCAGAGTGCGAAAACAAGGGGTAGTTGTCGGCGACGGTCTGAAGACGCGCGACGGAAGCGGCCCAGTTCTCGTGCCCGAAGTAGAACTCGCCGATCTCAAACTGGCGCTGGGCCAGAACCTCCTGCACCTCGCGCAGGCGCTGCTTGGCGCGCGGCACCAGCGACGAGTCCGGGTACTGCTGGATCATCTCGCGGTACTCATCCTCGGCGTGCTGCGCGTTCTGCGGATCGCGGTCCGGCTTGTCCATCTCGGAGAAGTAGATATCGCCGACCTTCATCTGGGCTTCGGCGGCCTCCGGCACATTGGGGAAGAAGGTCTTGAAGTCCTTGTACTCCTGCTCGGCCTGCGCCATCGCAGCCGTACCGCCCTCCTTGTACCAGGTGTCGCCGACGGCGAGCTTGGCCCGCATCTGGAACTCGGAGTCCGGGTAGGTGTTCATCAGGGTTTGCAGGTCGAGCCGGGCGATATCGTAGCGCCCTTTTTTAAGCGCGACCATGGCCTTGTCGTACAGCTCCTTGTCAGGCTGCTTCGACTCGACGTTGCCGAGCGGATTGGCGCTCAGGTCGACGTTTTTCTTGGTCTTTTTGGGGGCCGCGTGGCTTGCGGGCGCGAGGCAAAAGCAAAGGGCCAGGGCCAGAACGGGGGCGCTGCGCTGGAAAAAAGACATCAGGAAACCTCATGTTGCAGGAACCTCGGCGTCGCGGGCGTACATAGGGGGCGCTCGATGATTCCAGAAATCTGTATCTCCATGCTACTGCCTCGCTTCACTTTCTGTCGCCGGGCAGCCTCGTTTTCTCAGGCCAGCCGCTCGCCCGAGCGCTGCCGGGCGGCCTGGGCGGCTTCGAGCAGTCCGCGGGCGTCATCCTCCGGCTGCCCTTTGCCGAAGACGGCGGAGCCGGCGACCAGCAGCTCCGCTCCTGCTTCGACGACCTCCGCGACCGTGTCGTGAGCGATGCCGCCGTCCACCTCGATGCGGAAGTTCAGACCCATTTCGTCGCGAAGACGGCGCAGGTCGCGCAGCTTGGTGAGCGAGTAGGGGATAAACGTCTGGCCGCCAAAGCCGGGGTTGACGCTCATGATGAGCACATGGTGCAGCAGCGGCAGCACCGGAACGAGCAGGCTGACCGGGGTGTGCGGGTTGAGCACGACGCCGGGCTCCATGCCGTGCGAGCGGATCAGCTCTATCGTGCGATGGAGGTGACGGCAGGCTTCGTAGTGCACCCCGATCCAGTCGGCGCCGGCCGCGGCAAAGTCCGGGATGAAGTTGTCGGGGTTTTCGATCATCAGGTGGCAGTCGAGCGGCAGGCTCGTGTGCTTACGCAGCGACTTGACCACCGGCGGCCCGAGCGTGATGTTGGGGACGAAGTGGCCGTCCATCACATCGACGTGGATGGCGGTGCCGCCGCCGCGCTCCGCGGCTGCCACTTCGTCGGCGAGCCGGGCGAAGTCGGACGAAAGAATGGAAGGCAGGAGCTGCACGGGGAAGGCTGGCATGGT
>CAXSBW010000009.1:0-12202 GCA_964235795.1 uncultured Acidobacteriaceae bacterium
CTTGTCGCGGCTGTCGCGGTCCAGCTTATGTCGTGCTTGCGGTCGTCCCGGGGTAAGCCGTCGGTACGGCCTGCCTGATTGTTCGAAAATGGAAGTACACCAGCACGCTCATGACCGCCGCGTACGCGCACCAGATCGAGGTAAAGGCATAGGACAGGACGATCGCCACGGTGACCAGGCCGACCAGGTTAGCGACTCCAAAGGCGATCAGGTACCGAAATCCCGAGAAAAACAGGGCCCCGCAAGTGGCGACGACATAAAGCGCGGCAACCGCCGTGGTGGTCACGAAGGGACTGCGGTACACCAGGCTGTGGTGGCGCAGGTACACCGAAAAAGGAAAAGCAATCAGCGCCCACAGGACATACAGCGTGAGCCCGCCGCCCAGCAGCACAAACGGCAGCATGCGCCGTTGCCTGTGGCCCGCAGGCTCAATCAGGTACACGCTCAACGGCAGCAGCAAAGGCAGCAGCCCCTGCGCGTACAACACAAAAAGCGCGCCTGCATCATGCGCCACCCTCGGGGAAAGAATGCCGTCGAGTCCCAGCCAGACAAATCCTTCCGTGAACTGGTGCAGCGCAAAAAGAGCCGGCAGCGCCGCGAACAGCAGCTGCCGCCGGTGCGTGACCTGCTTCAACGTAACGACTGCAATGGACCCGAGAACGGCGCTGCCGACAAAGTTGGCTGTGGCTGAAAAGCACATGGATGCTGCTTATCATGCAGCAAAACTGACCTGGACGGCAATGCCGCTGCCCGCATTCGGTCGCGCCCCTAGCCCGGGTCTCCATCGGAGTGCCCGGCCACCACATCGCTGTTCCTGATCCCTTATTTTTGGTCGACAACAAAAAGTGCCCCGTCCCTGCACCCTGCGCGATCGGCCTGTTCCGGCTGGAGCAGAAGACCGCGGACCGTTCCCGCTGTCCGGTTCGCAGATGGTGCGGCTGCGGAAGACCCATTCGGGTGTGGGCCGGGGTCCGGTCCATTAAAAGCCCGGCTCGGAAGCGGACCGCCTTATCCTTCGCGCACCGCGACGCCCAGCGCGCGCATTTTCCGGTACAGGTGGCTCCTTTCGAGCCCGAGAGCTTCGGCGGCGCGGCTCATGTTGCCCCCGCACTCGTCGATCTTCTTCACGATGAAATCCCGCTCGTACGCTTCGCGCGCCTGCTGCAGCGACGCGAACTCCTCGCCCGCGCCGGGCGAGCGTGCGGGCGCCCGCAGCATGGGCGCGGGCAGGTGCCTGCGCTCCAGGCGCCGGGTTTGCGGGTTCAGGATCAGCATGCGCTCGACGATGTTCTTCAGCTCGCGCACATTGCCGGGCCAGTTGTAGCCCTTCATTCCGTCCAGCGCTTCCAGGGTCATCTCCACATGCGGCCGGCCGTACTCACGACCGATCTCCGACAAAAAGCCGCTCACCAGCGGGGCGATGTCTTCGCGGCGCTCCCGCAGCGGCGGCACAAAAAACGGGATCACGTTCAACCGGTAAAACAGGTCCTCGCGAAAGTTGCCGTGCGCGATCTCTTCTTCCAGGTTTTTGTTGGTCGTCGCGATCACCCGCACGTCCACATGCAGTGCCTCGCGGCCGCCCAAAGGGGTAAAGCTCTGCTCATCGAGAGCGCGCAGCACCTTGGCCTGGGTTTTCAGGCTCATGTCGCCCACCTCGTCCAGCAGCAGGGTGCCGCCGTCGGCCCGCTCAAAGATGCCGCGCTTTTCAGGCGGCGCGCCCGCGACCGCGCCATTGCGGTGGCCGAACAGCTCGCTCTCGATAAAGTCTTCCGGGATCGCGGCGCACTTCAGCTCCAGAAACACGCGCTCCGCCCGCGGGCTTTCCGCGTGCATGGCGCGCGCAATCAGCTCCTTGCCCGTGCCGGACTCGCCGAAGATCAGCACGCGTCCGTTCGTCGGGGCCATCAGGCGGATCTGCTGCCGCAGCGCCTTGGCCGACACACTGTTGCCCGTGATGGACGCGCCGGCGAGCTGCTGCTTCAGCTCGCGGTTGTCCGAGCGCAGCTGCCGCCGGTCCACCGCGTTTTTAATCGTGATCAGCGTCCGCTCGAGCGAAAGCGGCTTTTCAAGAAAGTCGAACGCGCCCAGCTTGGTCGCGCGCACAGCGGTTTCAATCGTGCCGTGGCCCGAAATCATGATGACCTCCGGCCGTCCTTCGCTCGCGAGGTCGCCGATCTCGGCCAGCGCCTCCAGCCCATCGCGGTCCGGCAGCCAGATATCCAGCAGCAGCACGTCGTAGTGCGCGTCGCGCAGCAGCACCAGCGCTTCGGTCGCGGTTGCGGCCGAAGTCACGGTGTAGCCCTCTTCGCGCAGGATCTCGGTCAGCGAATCGCGGATGTCGACTTCGTCATCGGCAATCAGGATGTGAGTCATCGGGAGACACTTTCGCTGACAAAGGCGGGCTCGGCGGGCTCCGCGACCCTGGCCAGCGGCAGCTCGATCAGGAAGCAGGCGCCCGTGGCCCCGCGTTGCTCCGCGCGAATGGTCCCGTGATGGTCCTGCACGATCTTGGCGGCGATCGCGAGACCCAGGCCGGTGCCGCGCTGCTTGGTGGAGAAGTAAGGCAGAAACAACCGCTCGCGCACCTCCGGGCTCAGCCCCGGGCCCGTGTCCAGGATCCGCAGCTCGGCCATGCCCGTGCGCTCGCTCAGCCCGGTTTCCATGCGCAGCACCCGGTGAAAGCTCGCGTTCATGGCTTCGGCCGCGTTGTCGATCAGGTTGGCCAGCGCGCGCCTCAGGGCTTCAGGGTCAGCCAGCACGGGCGGCAGCGAGGGCGTAAACGCGGTCTCGATCCGGATGCCTTCGAGCCGGCCGTGAAATAACAGCAGCGCGTTTTCGGCGATCTCGTTCAAGGACGCCGCGCGCGGCCGGGCCACCGGAAACTCGGCCAGCGACGCGAACTGGTCCACCAGCAGCCGCATGCTTCCAACCGACGACAGGATGACCTCCCCACAACGGCGGATCACGGCCGCGGAGTCGCCCTGGCTGCTGCCGGCGGTGCCCGCGCGATCCAGATGTCGCAGAATACGCTCCGCTGAGAGCGAAATGGGCGTGAGAGGATTCCTGATCTCGTGCGCCACCCGTTGCGCGACCTCTTTCCAGGCCACCTGCCGCTGCGCCTGCAGTACCTCCGACACATCGTCGACCACCAGCACAGAGCCCCGTCGCTGCGCGCCTTTCGGGTCCTGCGGCAGCCAAAAGACAGCGATCGTCACGGACAGGCTGCGCTTGGTTTCCGGCGTTTCGAGCCCCGGCAGCTCCAGCTCCACCCCTGCCACCCCCAGGCGCTGCGCCCGCCGTTCAAGCCGCAGCACCTCCTCGACGATCTCCGCCGGCAGCATCGCCTGGAGACGAAGACCGTTCAGACCGGGCCCATTCAGAGTCGCCCCGGCAGCCTGCCCTGACACGGACGCCGGCAGCAGCTGCAGAAAAGCGCGATTGACCTGCAGGACCGTGCCGTCGCCGTCCAGCACGACTACACCGCTTGGAATGGTTTCAAGAATCAGCTCCAGCTCGTGCTGGCGCTCGGTGAGCCGCCGGTTCGCTTCGGCGATCTGCGCTCGGGAGCCATCGGCGATCAGGCGGCTTTCCTCAAGATCGGTGGCCATCTGGTTGAACGAGCCGATCAGCTCGCTCAACTCCTCGGTCGCGGAAAACGCGATACGCTGCCGGTAGTCGCCGGCCGCGATCGCATCCATGGCGTCCGCCAGTGCTTCCACCGGCCGCGTGATCTGTTTGGACAGAAACAGGGCCAGCCAGGAGGACGCGAAAAAAGTGAGCACGGTCACCAGCGACAGCAGCAGGAGAAATGTGCCGCGGACAGCGCGGCGCTCGTGGTAGGTTGCCCAGTACTCGCGTGCGCCGGCCGCGATGGTGTCCACCGATCGCGGCAGGCCGTTCGGCAGCGGCAGGGCCACCACCACCACGCCGCCCTCGTCGAACGGCGCGGCACCGAGTGCGTAATCGTTCCCGTTTCCGAGCGACAGGGTGGGGGCGTCCGGGCTTTCAGCGCCGCGAAGTGCCGCGGACGGCAGACTTGCGGGCGTGGTGGGCAAGGCTCGGCGCGCGGTCGACGAAGCACCCGAGGCGTCGAGCGAGGAAAGCGTGTGCAGCACCGGCGCTGCTGCCGGTCCGGACAGGGCCGGCACCTGGTAGCCGGCAACCGGCTGGCTGTCGCGATACACAATCGCAAAGCCGCTTTGCAGTGTAAGCCGGTGGGCCCGCATCACCTCCGTCATCCTTGTCCGGTTGACAGCTGCGGACCCGGCGCCCGAGTAACCGGCGAGCAGGGCCGGGGTACGGGCCAGCGACTCGGCCTCAGCCCGCGCATTGCCCGTGACATAGTGCGAAAACTGGAGCGCGACCTCGAGCGACTGGTCGCGCAGCTGCGAAACAGGCTGCGAAAACCAGCGGTCCAGTGAGCGGTTCATCAGCAAAAACGAGAACAGCGCCATAAACACCACCGGCGCAAACGAAAGCAGCAACGCGCCCAGCACCATGCGCGAGCGCAGCCGCGCCCCCAGGACCCGCGAGCGCCCGTCCCCGTACATCCTGAGAATATTGCGCGCCAGCAGGACCACCAGCAGCAGCAGCAGCACAAACAACAGCACCGTGAGCCCGGTGAACAGGAAAAGGCCGAACGGGCTGCCGTGGTAGGGAGGCGGCAGCTTGAATGCATTGAAAGCGCTTAAACCCAGCAGCACGACCAGCAGGGCGCCGGCCATCGGCAAAAGGCTGAGCGGACCGCGCAACACCCGGTCGCTGGGGTTCCGACGTGGCGGGGGTGTGGGGCCCAGGGGCGATTCGGCGGCCAACGCTCGTGTTCCTCCCTGTTCCGGCGGTAGGCTCAGACTATCAGCCGACGGTTGTTTCGGGTCACTACAGGCACTCGGCGACGATGCTTGCGCTGTTTAGGAGGCACGAGGGTGCAGTAAGCTGGCTTAAAGGTAAGGAGAGAAGAGAAGCGCTCCTCCGCGCGCAGCAAGAGCTTCTAACTTGATCCACGCTCAAACATCTAGTCTTTCGGTACGTCTCCTGTCCGCTCGGCAATCGGGCGGGCGTACTGAATGAGTGAGACCAGCACCTTGCCAGGCTCTTCGCTCATCACCTCGTGGGCAGAGTTTTCGAACCATATGAACCGCTTCTCTGGTGCATTAACGTGCTCGAACCACTCTTGTGCAACCTCGGAATTGACTGTTAGATCATGCCTGCCCTCCAAGAGGATGAGCGGACACCTCAGGTTTGTGACCTTGCTGAGATCAAGGCTCACCACCGCACTGAACAGAAATCTCTCAGAAAACTCATTGCCGTCATAGACGTGCGAGGCTTCATCGTCGGAGTAGTCGGGTGACAGGCGTGCCGCAATCCCGTCGCTCTGACCGTTGCGGTAAGCCATGATGCCACCGAAATAGTCTGACCACTTCCGCTCTACGGCAATGTCTTTCAACAGGATGGGTTTACCGGGTGTGGCATAAGGAACAATCGCCTCGAGTTCAGCGATCGCTGGCGCGTTTCGCGCCGCGTTGGCAGCCGCCAGTGTGGCGGCGAAGCCTCGCCGCTCGCTCTCGGGCGAGTTGGTCGCCTGACCAGTACCGATATAAGCGTGCAGCCATTCGGGCCTTCGACGCGCGAGTTCTAGGCCTATGTAGCTGCCCCAAGAATGGCCGAGCACGAAGACTTTCTGCTTGTGCAAGTCCTTCCGAAGCCAAGCTACCAGTTCCTCGGCGTCTTGAATGAAGATCTCCGGCTTCATGGTGGGAGCAATCGCAACAGGGTCGTTCATCAAGTAAGTCTTGCCTGCGCCCCGCTGGTCCCATTCCACGACTGTGAAATATTCTTCCAGCGACCGGGTGTTCCACCACGCAAGCGGCGCTTCCGGAAAGCCTGGTCCGCCGTGAAGAATCAGCAGGACTGGATTTCGGCGGTCTACCCCGCGAATGGTCACGAATTGGTTTATGCCGCCAATCCGCACCGCTTCGGCACGGTCGATTCCGTTTGGCGCAACGATGCGGCGAAGTTCGTGAATGACGGCTGTTGCCTCGGCGCGGTTTTTCGGCTTCGGCGGCTCGGGTCGTACCAAATTGGTTGCCGCCTCCGTCTGGCTGAACGAGAAATTCGGCGCGGAGAAGACAGAGATGGACACGATCAAGCTGAAGAGGCGTCGCTGCATAAATCACTTTAGACGCACCACCGGACATTCGCTTGCTATCCGCAGGACTACTCATGATTGCAGGAGAGGGCCAGTACGAGATGATCTGGACGGCTAGGGGCAGGTAAGTTGTTTCCTGCCCGGTAAAGCAGGATGAACCATCTCGGAGAGGAAAACTCCGCCCGTAGCGGGAAGCATCCTAACTCAGCATGAAAACAGCCTTCTTTGCCTCTCACCTGACCCCGCGCGTTCTTCCTCTGGCCCTGGCCGTTACGCTGCTCGCCGGGGGGTGCAGCAAGCAGGCACCACAGGGGGCTTCGACGGAAACGGCTCCAAACGCAGCCGGCCAGCAGGCCATCAACCCGAACGCGGCCCCCGTGCAGCAGGCCGCGCCCGTGCAGCAAGCCGCGCCGGCCCCGCAGGCGACTGCGAACAGCTATGTTCCGCCGGCGGCCGGCCCTGCTTATGGAAGCGCCGGGGCCGCTGCCCCGCGGGCGATCGCAGCACCCGCCGCATTGACGATTCCAGCCGGGACGCACATCCGGGTCACCACGCGCGAGGAGCTCGGTTCCAAGATCAGCCAGGCGGGTCAGAGTTTTTCGGCCACCGTGGCCAGTCCTGTTGTGGTGCGCGGTACCACCGTGGTCCGCGCGGGCTCGACCGCAACCGGCACCGTGATCGATGCGAAATCGCTGGGCCGCTTCAAAGGGCAGGCGACCCTGGCCATTCGTCTGGACAACATCCGGGCCGACGGTCGCAGTTATGAGGTCGAAACCAGCTCGATCGAACGTGTTGAAAAAGGCAAAGGGAAGCGGACCGCGGTACTGGCAGGCGGCGGTGGCGGCCTGGGCGCCTTGATCGGCGGCCTGGCCGGCGGAGGCAAGGGCGCCCTGATCGGCGGCCTGGCCGGTGCCGGCGGCGGCACGGCCGGTGCCGCCTTTACCGGCAACAAGGAGATCGTGATCCCAGCCGAAACTACGCTGACGTTCCGGCTGGAACGGTCTGTGACCGTGGGCCGCTAGCTGCCGCTATCTTCAGGATCAAGCGGGCAGGCGTCCCTGGACGCCTGCCCGCTTCAGTTCGGCGAGCCCCGAGCGCTGTTTAGAGAAGCTCCTGCACAGGTTTCCAGCTTTTCCCCTGCGAACTCGCGACCGGCTCGCAGCAAAGTACGCCCGCGTGGGTGTTGACGCCTTCAGCCAGCCCGGAGTCTTCCCCCAGAGCCGCCGCGACTCCGCCCGCAAGCCGCTGCACGTAGGGAAACGTTGCATTGGTCAGCGCGAGCGTCGAGGTGTTCGGCACAGCCGCCGGCATGTTGGTCACGCAATAGTGAACCACGCCGTCTACCTCGTACGACGGGTCGGAGTGCGTGGTCGGACGCGCCGTTTCAATGCAGCCTCCCTGGTCGATCGCGACATCCACGATCACCGCGCCGCGCTTCATACCGCGCACCATCTCAGCCGTCACGATCTTGGGAGCGGCCGCGCCCGGGATCAGCACGCCGCCGATCACCAGGTCAGCCGCCCGCACCGCTTCAGTCACATTGTGGAGGTTCGAGGCCAGGGTAAATACCCGTCCGCCGAAGATGTCGTCCAGTTCGCGCAGACGATGGAGATTGCGGTCCACGATCGTGACCTTGGCTCCCATGCCGAGCGCGATCTTGGCGGCATTGGTGCCGACGATGCCGCCTCCGATGATGCAGACCTCAGCCGGCGGTACGCCGGGGACGCCGCCCAGCAAAAGCCCGCGTCCGCCCTTGCCGCTTTCCAGGTACGCCGCACCCACCTGCACGCTCATGCGCCCCGCGACCTCGGACATCGGCGTAAGCAGCGGCAGCGTACCCGCCGTGTCGCGAATGGTTTCATACGCGATGCCCGTCACCTTACGGTCCAGCAGTTGCCCCGTCAACCCGGGCAGCGGTGCCAGGTGCAGGTAGGTGAAGAGTGTCAGACCGGGCCGGAAAAACCCGTACTCCTTCTCGACCGGCTCTTTCACCTTCACAACCATGTCGGCATGCGCCCATACGTCGCCGGCTGCGCCGACAATCTCTGCGCCGACAGCCTGGTAGTCGTCGTCGGGAAACGCGGAAAGCTCGCCCGCATGCTGCTGAATAAGAACCGTATGGCCTGCCGCCTTTAACTCCTTCGCTCCGGCCGGGGTCAGCGCAACGCGGGTTTCATGGTCCTTCACTTCCTTGGGAACACCGATAATCATGGCTTCATCATACCGTCCGGATGGCTTCGGGCCTGGGCTCCAACGTGTGCAGGTGTGCGTGCGCCGGCCCGGCAAAGTCGTCCGGCAGCGACGGAGTGGCGAAAGCCTCAAAGGCAGGCTTGGCAAACAGGTAACCCTGGAACAGTTCGACGCCGAGCTCCTGGAGGACGGCCAGCTCGGGGGCGGTCTCGACGCCTTCTGCAATCAAGCGAACCCCGAGGTCGCGGCACATGGTCACGACCGCGCGCACAATGGTGCGGCTCGCCGAGCGTTCATCAATTTCACGAACCAGCGCCATGTCGAGTTTGACGATGTCCGGCTGGAACTCGGCCAGCAGGTCAAGCCCTGCAAAACCAGCGCCGAAGTCATCGATCGCGGTCTGCAAGCCGAATCGCCGATACTCGCGGAAGATGTTGAGCAGGTGCTCGCGCGAGGCAATCCGCTCATGTTCGGTGACCTCGAAAATGATGTTGCTCAGCGGCATGCCGACGCGATCTGCTGTTTCCAGGGTCTTGCGGATGCAGTTCTCCGGCTTGTACACCGCGCCCGGCAGGAAGTTGATGGAAACAGTGGGAAGCATGGCCGGGTTCAATGCCGCGGCCAGTTCGATTGCTTTGACGCGGCACGCCTGGTCGAAGGCATACTGATTTGTTTCGTTGACCTGCGCCAGGATGCTTCCTGCCGACTCACCGCGAACTCCGCGTACCAGCGCCTCGTAGGCAAACACACCGCTCGTATGCACGATCGGCTGGTAAGCCATGGTGAAGGGAAAAGGCTGAGTCATACCCTCCAGGCATGCACCGCAGCTCATTTGTTCGTGCTCTTGGTTTGGAAGAAAATTCATACAGTTCTCCTGAGTAATGCCCCCGCTCCATCAGACTGCCGAAAGATTTCTGCTGCGGCAAGTGCCCTTGGTACCCAAAATAGCTTTGAACCGTGTGATTCCCGTTTTGGACCGAGTGTAAGGTACAGAACGTTACTTCGGTGAGGAAAAGTAGCTTCGGCCTGGCGCACGGTTGGAGGAATCGCGCTAGCGTGGGAAGCGAAGGCGCTACAATCAGGTTACTTTCAGGGGAAATCGCCACCGCACCATGCCAGCTAACGGATTCCAGTCGCGTTCATCGCGCTCGCACGGGGTGCGATCGCTGTTCAGTGTTTTTTCAAGCGATCTCGCCATTGATCTGGGTACCGCCAACACGCTGGTCTACGCCCGCGGCAAGGGGATTGTCGTCAATGAACCTTCCATTGTCGCCATCAACAAGAACACGGGCGAGGTGGAAGCGGTCGGCAAGGAAGCGAAGGAGATGCTCGGGCGTACCCCGGGCAATATCGTGGCGATCCGGCCCATGAAGGACGGCGTCATCGCTGACTTCAAGATCACCGAAAAGATGCTGAACTACTTCATCCAGAAGGCGCATAACCGCAAGATGATGGTGCACCCGCGCATCGTGATCGGCGTTCCGTCGGAGATCACGCAGGTGGAAAAGCGCGCTGTCGAGGACTCGGCTTACCGGGCCAAGGCAAGTGAGGTTTTCCTGGTCGAGCAGGCGATGGTCGCGGCGATCGGGGCCGGGCTGCCGATCACCGAGCCGCAAGGCAACATGGTGGTCGATATCGGCGGCGGCACGACCGATATCGCCGTGATCTCACTTTCCGGTATCGTTTATTCGCGCTCGGTCCGCATGGCGGGCAATCAGATGGATGAGCAGATCATGAACTATCTGAAGCGCAAGTACAACCTGCTGATCGGGGAGCGGACCGCCGAGCAGATCAAGATCGAGATCGGCTCCGCCTACCCCCTCGACAAGCCCATGACGATGGAGATCAAGGGCCGCAACCTGATTGAAGGTGTGCCGAAGACGATCACGATTGAGGACTCAGAGATACGGGAAGCGCTGGCCGAATCTATCTCGACGATTATGAATGCCATTCGCGTCGCGCTGGAGCGCACCCCGCCGGAGCTTTCCGCCGACATCTCGGACCGCGGCATCGTGCTGACCGGCGGCGGGGCGCTGATCAAGAATCTCGACAAGCGCATCCGCGAAGAAACCGGCCTGCCGGTCTCGGTCGCCGATGACCCTTTGGCTTCGGTCGTGCTCGGTACCGGCAAGATGCTGTCGGACTTCCGGCTGCTGCGCAAGATCAAGATCGATTAGGAACGCCGAACCGGCATGGAATCCTTTTACGTTCGCTACAAGAACCCCCTCGTGCTGGCGTTGGCGCTGCTGCTGCAGTTCGCGCTGCTGGCAGTGCAGGTCCGTCCGCAGCTGCCGGGTGCGGCCGCGGCTGATCAGGCCGGGGTCAAGGTGTTGCGTTTGGGGGTCAACACGGTGGTGACCCCACCTGAAAAAGTGCTGCACAGCAGCGGACTCAGCCTGAGGGAAGTCTGGTCGGGCTACGTCAATCTGGTTCACGTCAAGCAGCAGAACCGGCAGCTGAAAGAGGAAAACCAGCGCCTGCAGCTGGAACAGGCCGCGCTCGCCGAGGATGCGCGCCAGGGCGAACGGCTTCAGGAGTTGCTGGCCTTCAAGCAGCATTACGTCGAGAACACGATCCCGGCGCAGGTCGTCGGCACGAGTGGTTCAGACCGCGAGCGCATCCTGAACATCGACAAAGGTTCGGACGACGGCATTGCGCCCGAGATGCCGGTGATGACGCCGGACGGCGTGGTCGGGCGCATCCGCGAGGTGACGGCACACGCAAGCCAGGTGCTTGAAATTTCGGACAGCACCAGCGCTGCCGGTGTGCTGCTCGAGCAGACTCGCACCCGCGGCATCCTGCGTGGCGACTCCGTGGGCCATGCGAAAATCGTCAGCCTGATGCCGGACGACCGCATCCAGCCGGGCCAGTTGGTGCTGACCTCGGGCGGGGACCAGGTGTTTCCGCGCGGGCTGCCTGTCGGCGTCGTGGACAAGGTTGTGCCGGACGCCGATAACCCGCCGCTGGTGGATGTGATCCTGAAACCCGCCGCCAACCTGAACCGCCTGGAAGAGGTGCTGGTCGTGACCGGCACCAGCGCGGCACCGTCGCCCGGCATGCGCCGCGACCTGGCCCGCAGCGAGGGTACGGCTTCTGCGCTGAAGGCCGCAGCCGCCGCCAAGGCCGCCGCCGCTGCCGAGGCCGCGCTTGAAGCCCAGCGCGCCTCCGATATCCTGGCGCAGCGGCTTCCGAGCGCGTCCAACGTCGACAATCCGGATGCGCCCGATGCCGCCCCCGGGTCGTCTCCGGCCACAGCCGACTCTGCCGCGGCTCCCCTGCATCCGCCGGTGCCGCTGCACCCGGATCATTTTTCACCAGGCGGTGTGCCCGCAGCCGACAATCTAACGCCGGGGCAACGTTTGGCGCCCCTGGCCGCAGGGATTCCGCCGACAGACCGGACGGTCAAAAGAGCCGAAGGCGTCGATGCGGCGTCGGTGCCGAGTCCTTCTGTTTCGCCGGCGTTTCGGGCTGCGCATGACGCCGCGATCGCAGCTCGTCCTCACCCGCCCGCTCCCGCCGCTGTTGCCGGTGCAATCCCTGCGACAGCGAACCCGTCTGCGACGGCCGTCGGCCAGCCTGCGACGCCCCCGGTCGAGCCGGGATTTGTCATGAGGCCTTTGATCCGTCGTGTGCCGGTGCTGAACCCCGACGGCACGCCGCAGCTGAATGCCGACGGGACCCCTGCGATCAAGCGCGTTCCGGTTCTCAACCCTGACGGCTCGCCTGTCATGCACCGGGTCGCCGTGGTGCCTCCGGCCATCGGCGTCGCGAGCCCGCCGGGCTCCCGGTCGGTTGCCGGCGCCCAGACTGCCGCTCCAGCCGGGACGCCCTCGGCTGCCGCGGTGAGTGCAAGACCTGGCACGA
>CAXSBW010000009.1:12302-36435 GCA_964235795.1 uncultured Acidobacteriaceae bacterium
GCCGCTCCAGCCGGGACGCCCTCGGCTGCCGCGGTGAGTGCAAGACCTGGCACGACTTCCACGACCCTCTCCACGACCATCTCCAAGACCATTTCCAAGACCATCTCCAAGACGGGTCTCACGACCGTCCCCGCGACAACTGCCGGCAAGGGTGTGAGAACGTCCGGGCCGGGGACCCGAACGGCAGCAGCAGCTGCGACCCCTTCCCTCCCGCAAGGGACAAGGCCGACAACTCCTGCGCCGGCGACTCGACCGGCGAGCTCGCAAGCGTCGACAACAGCTGCCCGAACGGTAGATTCGCCCGCAACCGTTCCCCCGGGCAGCATTCCCACGCGGATCGTCACGGACGGGCCCGTCGCCGGCGCACGTCCAAACGCACATTCAGGCCCGGGTTCAGGCACGGGTCCAGGCCCAGGTCCAGGCACGCGCACTCCGAGCGCGCGACCCCCGTCCGCCACGCCGCGCCGCCGCACCCCCGAGGTCGTTCCCGACGACGGCAGCCGTCCGCCAGCGCCCGCCCCGGCGAGCCCGGCCGCAGCACCCCCGCAGGAGAACCTGTAATCCATGGCCCTGCTGGCAGCTTCCCGCCGTGAGACTGAAGCGCCGACCCTGCCCTTCTGGCTGGTGCTCGTCACCCCCCTGCTGGCCATCGGCATCGATTCGTTCCTGCCGGTGCATTTCGCCCCGGCCGCCCTGCTCGATCTGCCGCTGCTGCTGGTGATCTACTTCGGCATTGCCAAGCGCAGCCCGGTCGTCGGCCTCGGCGCGGGCGCGATTATCGGTATTCTTCAGGACGCTCTTACCCGCGAGCCTCTTGGGGTGAACGGCATCACGAAAACGGTGGTCGGCTACATCGCCGGGCAGCTCGGCAACCGCATCGATACCGACAATCACGCGGCCCGGCTTTTGTTCACTTTTGCGCTTTCGCTGCTGCATAGCGGGCTGTACTGGGTCGTGGTCGAGCATCTGCTGGCCCAGTCGCTCGGGTGGAGCTGGCTTCACGAGCTGCTGCGCGCCGTTGTCAACGCCGTTGCCGGGGTCGTTCTGTTTGCCCTGCTCGATCTCACGCGCGGCAACGGGGATTAGTGCGGATGGTTACGGTGATACCGAATGGAAGCACAATCCCCGCTTTGGCTGTACGGAACCGTCTATTCTAAGAAGTAACGGAGTCGGCGAGCCGTCCGCCCACCGGAGCCACACTGATGCTGAACGCGAAACCCGAAATCCCCGCCGCGAAGCTGTCCGCGGTGCAGTATGTCATCGCCGCAATCCTGCTGGTGCTCGTTGCCGGGCTGTGGCGGCTGCAGGTCGTCGGCAAGGACAATTACCGCGCGCTGGCGGAAGCGAACCGCGTCCGCAAGGTGCCGGTGCTCGCGCCGCGGGGCCGCCTGCTCGACCGCGACGGGCGCCTGATTGTCGATAATTACCCATCCATCACGTGCTTCCTGGTGCATGAGCAGGGGCGCGATCTCCAGGCGGACCTGCCGCTGATTGCCCGCGGACTCAATATGTCGGCCGACCAGATCCAGGCGGCGATCCACAAATACGGCATCTCGTCCAAGTACCAGCCCATCCCGCTCAAGCAGGACATTACGCCGGACGAGCAGGAGTTTATCGAGGCGCATCGGGAGGAGCTGCCGGAGTTGGAGCTGATCAACGAGCAGCGCCGCCTGTATCCGCGCGACGGCTTTGCCGCGCACCTGATCGGCTATGTCGGTGAAGTGAGCGAAGACATGCTGCAGCAGGCGCAGTACGCCTACTACGAGCCCGGTGACGTGGTGGGCCGCTCGGGCGTGGAAGAAACCTACGACCAGATCCTGCGCGGTACCGACGGCTCGCATGATGTGCTGGTGGACTCGCACGGGCGCGAAGTGGGCGTGCTGGGCAACGAGCCCGCCGTGCCGGGCAAGGACCTGAAGCTGACGATCGATCTGGATCTGCAGCGTGCTGCTGAAAACGCGATGGGCGACCGCAACGGCGCGATGATCGCGATGGACCCGCATACGGGCGATGTGCTGGCCATGGTGTCGCGGCCTGTGTTCGACCCTAACCGGTTCGCGGTCAAGATCGGTCGAGACGACTGGAACAAGCTCATCACCGACCCCGACCACCCGCTGCTGAACAAGGCGATCCAGGCGCAGCTCGCGCCGGGCTCGACCTTCAAGGTCATTATGTCGGTCGCGGGACTTGAAGAGAATGTCGCGCAGACTCTCAAGGTGAACTGCCAGGGCGGCGCGAGCTTTTACGGGCACTTTTTCGCCTGCGACGCGCACCACGGCAATGTCGACATCCACAACGCGATCCCGCTTTCGTGCGACACCTACTACTACACGCTGGCGCAGAGGCTCGGCATCGAGAAGATCGCCGACTGGGCGCACCGGTTGGGCATCGGCAAAAAAACCGGCATCGACCTGCCCAACGAAGCGTCAGGCATCATGCCGAGCGAGGAGTGGAAGATGCGCAACTACCATGAGAAGTGGTACGCGGGCGAAACCATCTCGGTCGGCATCGGGCAGGGCGCGGTCGCGCTGACGCCAATCCAGCTGGCGCGCGCGATCGGCGGCATCACCTCCGGCGGCGATCTCCAGCGGCCGCATGTTGTGTTTCCGGACGAGCTGCCGGCGCAGTACCAGCAGGCCATGCTTGAGACCTTTCCGGGGTCCGGCGCAACGCAGGTGCACATCGATCCCGTCGCCTGGCAGACCATCACGGACGGCATGGCCGCGACCACGACGACCGGCGGCACGGCCTTCGCCTCGCACCTGGACGGCATCGATTTCGCGGGCAAAACCGGCACGGCACAGGTGCTGAATCACTCCTTCGGCGCGAAAAGCGTCTCCAAGGACAAGAACGGCCGCGCCAATGCGTGGTTCGTCGGGGTCGCCCCCCGGCGCAACCCGGACATCGTCGTGGTCGTGCTGTGGGAGCATGGCGGCTGGGGCGCGGGCTCGGCCCACCTGGCTGCGCAGGTCATTGAGACCTTTGTCGATAAGCAGCGGCGATTGCAGCACAACCTGCAGGCCCCGGCCCCGCCCGCGGTCGAGGTCGGCGCGATGTGGTCCGCTCCCGGCGACAGGGACGGTGCCGTCACCGCGGTAAGCACCATGCATGCAACGACGCCGGTGCCGGCCTCTGCCCCGGCTGCCGAGAAAGCGGGCGGCGTACCGACGGCCGGCGTCACCGGCGGACACTTCTGGGTGCCGGTCGCGCCGGCTCTCCCGAAACACACCTCCGGCGCCACCCTGGCTGCCTACATGCCGGCAGCCGCAGGAAAGTCGCGATGAAAGGTCGCCTGTTTTCCTTCCGCGATTTCGACTGGACGCTGCTCGGCTACATTGTTGTGCTGTCTGTCCTGTCCGTGCTTGAAATCTACTCGGCAACCATGCACACCAAGTTCGTCGGGTTTGAGAAGACCCAGATGCTTTGGCTGGCCGGCGGCTTCGTGGTCATGTTTGTGGTCAGCCGCGTCGACTACCACGCACTCATGGACGCGATTCCATGGATTTACGGTTTCTGCCTTGCGTCGCTCGTCGCGGTGCTGGCTGTCGGGTCCAAGGTGCTGGGTGCGCGGCGCTGGATCAAGCTGCCGGGCGGCATCCATTTTCAGCCGTCGGAGTGGGTCAAGATCGTTCTGATCCTCGCCGTCGCCCGCTACTTTGCCCGGCGGGTCGGCAGGCCCATGACCTGGGCGGACATCGGCAAGGGCATCGCGCTGGTTGCGGTACCCATGCTGCTGGTGCTCAAGCAGCCGGACCTCGGCACCGCGCTCACCTACTCGCCGGTGCTGCTGGTCGGGCTGTTTCTCGGCGGCATTCCCTGGAAGAAAGCAACCCTGCTGGCGGTCGTCGGGCTCACATTGGTCGGCGGCATCTGGTCCAGCGGCAAGGTGCTGAAGCCATATCAGAAAGCCCGTCTGACCAGCTTTATCAACCCGGACAATGACCCCCGCGGCTCCGGCTACCAGATTCGTCAATCGCTGATCGCGGTCGGCGACGGCGGCGTCCTGGGACGTGGCGTCGCCAAGGGTACGCAGACCCAGGGCGATTTCCTGCCGATTCCGTACACCGACTTCATCTTTGCCGCATGGGCGGAGGAGCACGGCTTTCTCGGCGCGGTCGCGGTGCTGCTGCTATACTTCCTCATATTGATGCGTTTGATTCAAAACGCTCAAACCGCTGCCGATATCTCCGGAACCTTGCTGGTGATGGGTGTGGTCGCGGTGCTGATCTTTCAGATCGCTGTCAACGTAGGCATGGTCATCGGCTTTATGCCGGTCACAGGCATTCCGCTTCCCTTGATGAGCTACGGAGGGTCTTCCGTTTTGTTTACGTTCTTGGCGCTCGGCATGGTCATGAACGTTCGTATGAACCGCTTTGTCAACTAGGCAAGGCGACCTTACGCGGCTACCCGCAGGGGCGCAGCCGCGGGCAGTTCCGGTTGAAATCGCTTTTCCGTACTCGCAAGGTACGCAGTTCAAGACGCAGTAAGAACCGGCCAGGCGGACTCAGAACAGACCCCGGCCGGGCAGGACGCGGGAATGAGCAAAAAAGGATGGGAAACGGCCCCACCCGCACCATTTCGGCAGGTCGAAGCGGTCACCATCCTCCTACGCCCTCTTTGGAATCAAAGCCTTTTCACAGTTCTCACCCCCACCGCCTATCGCTTCTCGGCCATTTTCGGCCGCAGGGGCATTTCTGCGTGCGAACGCGCGGCAGAGTGGCCGGATTTGCGGGTGAACCATACCCTGCTGAACAGCTTTTCCCCTCCAGAACCTTCCCCACGCCTTGTCCGTCGCACGGTCTGCTCCGGTCACCTCGCCCGAGGGCACCATGGCAAAAGAAATCTGTATCTCCACCACCCCGCATGAAACACGACTTGCCATTATCGAGGACGATCAGCTAGCAGAGATCTATTACGAGCGCGAAAACGAGTACACCCTGGCGGGCTCCATCTACAAGGGCCGGGTGACCCGCGTGTTGCCTGGCATGCAAAGCTCCTTTGTCGATGTAGGTCTTGAGCGGGACGCTTTTCTATACGTCACGGACTTCCTCGAAGACAGCGAAGACTCGGACGAGTACGAGACGTCTACCCCGGCCAGCGGCGCGCGTCGCACGAGTGAGCGCAATGGGGAGCGCAGCGGGGAACGAAATGGGGACCGCCAGCCTGCGGAAGAGCAGGCAGCCGCTCCCGCGGAAGAAAAGCGCGGCCGGCGCGAAGGGCGCCGGGACGGACGCGACGGCAACCGGGGTGAATCGCGCCGGAACGAGCGGCCTGAGCCTCAAACCCCTGCAAGCCCGGCCATGACCCCCGCCGCCACGGAGCGCGCCGTCGCCGCGGCAGCCCTGCGCACCGCGCAGCCTTCCGAAACAGACCGCGAAGCCAAGGGGGACGACGAGGAAACACCGGAAGGGACGCGCCGCTGGCGAGGTCGCCGGGGCCGTCGCCGCGGCGGAGTCCGGGCCGGCGTCCTGGGTGCCGCGGCCTTGCCGGCCAATCCCGGTGATCTGGCCGATGAGCTTTCTCAAACAGCGACGGCTCCCTTTGACCTGCCGGAGCACGGCGCTCCCGGCGGACTGGCGGCTCCTCTGCACATAGCAGCAGCCGACCCGGCAGAAGAGCCCGAGACCATCGACCTGCAGGCCTCGGCTGCTCCGCTTCCGGCTGCGATCGATGAACCTCGCCGGGGTACCCGCGGAGGTCGCTCCGGTCGCGAAGCAAGGGAACCCCGCGAAGCGCGTGCCGGACGGGAACGCACAGAAGCGGCTCCAGCATCGCCGGCCGCGATTGTTCTGCCGGGCGAGTCGCTTTCAAAGTACGGTGCGGCTCCAGCCGCTTCGCCCACCAAACCGGAAGCGAAACTGGCTTTGCCCACGCGGCCCGTCAATTACGTCGCGCCCAAACCTGGAACCGAGTTCGATCTCAAGCTCTCCGGATGGGACGGCGGACTGGTCCTGCCGGGCGAAACGCTCTCGCGCCACCGGAAGGAGGCCGCCGGTACCGCCTCGCGATCAGCGGTTGAGCCTGCACCCCAGGGTTCCGAGGCGGAGCCCCTGCCGGAAGCAGCCGCGATGGAATCAGAGATCGAGACTGCCTTGAAAACAGCCCTGTCCGCAGGCACGGTCGCTGGCGAGACAGCACCGCCTGAGACCATAGCCGAGGCCCTGCCCGAAACCGCGCAGGCCGAGTACCTGGCCACCACGGCGGAGCCGATCGACGAGGCAGCCCAGACGGAACAGGCCGTGCAGGAGTCGGAAGGCGGCGAATACGAACCGAAGGATGGCGAGGCCTCCGTGCGCATGTCGCCCCCGGTCACCCGCGAGCTGCGGCTGTCGCAGTTGTTCGGCATGGGCGACAAGGGCGATGACAAGCAGGAACCCGCGCCGGACTCCCCACCTGACCCGGAGCTCGCCCATGCCGAGCAGCCGCCTGTGCGCACCACGCTCGATGCCGGCCGGGAAGCGCCGCTTCCCGAGACCTCGTCCTCCCTTGAGCCATTTGTTGCCGAAGACGCGTCGCACGGTACTCCGCCCGTTCCACAGCCGCTGGATCGCCCCGCTTCAGTGAAGTTCGCGCCGACGGAAAGCGAGCCGGCGAGCCGGAGGGAAGATCGCAAGGCTTCGTTCGAGACGCACGCCGAGGCTGAGTTTGACGCGGTTGAGGTAACGGAGCACCAGGCCGCGGCACACGGCGACGGTTTCGCCGAACTGGTCGATCAACTGCAAGGCTTTGCGCCGGGTACGGGCCACCTTGAAGAAGAGGTGATCGACGAGGACGAATACGACTTCGATCCTGTTCACGCTCACACGGACGAGCACGATCTGGAAGAGCTGGAAGAAGAAACCATGGACGGCGCGGAATACCCGGAGCCTGCGTTCGCCATGACCGAACCCGGCGAGCCGGAATCGGACAAGGGCCTGTTTCGGATGGAAACCGCCTCTGCCATCGCTGAGCTCCACGAAGCCGAGGAGGACGACGAAGACCCGGCCGCCTTTGCGCTGGAAGAGGTCGACGAGGACGAGGAAGAACCGGCGGCCGCCGGCAACGGCGAGCCGCGCCGCGAGCGGAGCGGCGAAGACCGTGGGCGTCGCGGAGGCCGCAACAGCGGCGGACGCCGTCGCGGCGTCGGCGGCGCCGCTGCGGGCGGCGTGGGGCGTCGCGCCCAAACCCAGGATCTGCCCATCATCTCGGACCTGCTCAAGCAGGGCCAGGAGATCCTGGTGCAGATCGCCAAGGAGCCGATCGCCAAAAAAGGCGCGCGCATCACCTCGCACATCGCGCTGCCCGGGCGCTTCCTGGTGTTCATGCCGACCGTGCACCACGTCGGCGTGTCCCGCAAGATCGCGTCCGATGAGGAGCGCCAAAGGCTGAAGCGGATCCTGGTCAGCGAGCGGGGCGAGCACACCGGCGGCTTCATCGTGCGGACCGCGGCCGAGGGAGCGAGCGAAGAAGAGCTGCGCGCCGATCTGCGGTTTCTCATCAGTCTGTGGACGGAGATCAAGCAACGCGCCGACACCGCCAAGGCTCCGGCGCTGATCTACCACGATCTCAACCTGGTCGAACGCATCCTGCGCGACCAGGTGTCGAGCAATTTTTCGACGATCTGGGTGGACACCGAGCAGGAGTACGAGCGCATTGTGCGGTTCCTCAATCGCTTCCAGCCCGCGCTTGTGCGCCGCGTCAAGCTTTATACCAAGGAAACGCCGCTGTTTGAGCACTTCGGCATCCAGGAAGAGATCTCGAAGGCACTCAAGTCCAAGGTATGGCTCAAGTCCGGCGGCTCCATCGTCATCAACCAGACCGAGGCGCTGGTCGCGATCGACATCAACACCGGCAAGTATGTCGGCAAAACCGCGCGGCTTGAAGACACGATCGTCAAGACCAACCTCGATGCCATTCCGGAGATCGTGCGGCAGATTCGCCTGCGCGACCTGGGCGGCATCATCGTGATCGACTTTATCGACATGGATGAGCGCAAAAACCGGCACCGTGTGCTGGCTGCGCTCGAGGAAGCGATGAAGGCCGATCGTGCGCCGTCCAAGGTGTTGCAGTTCAACGACTTCGGCCTGGTGGCGATCACCCGCAAGCGCGTCAAGCAGTCGCTCGAGCGGACACTGTCAGTCACCTGCGAAACCTGTGAAGGCACCGGCATGGTCAAGAGCCCGATCACGGTCTGCAACGAGATCTACATCGAGCTGCGCAAGATGCAGAAACACCTCGAGGGCAAGGACGTGATGCTGCGTGTGCACCCGGAGGTCGTCAAGCAGCTGAAAGGCGGTAGCGGACGGTGGATCAACGAATACGAGGAGATGGTGGGCAAAACCATCATCATCAAGTCGGACCCGGCGCTGCACCCGGAGCAGTTCGACATTCACTAAGGCACGATGCGCGCAAGGCAGAAAAAGGGCCGAGAAATCGGCCCTTTCCTTTGTGCCGGACTCAAAAACAAAACCGGCCCCCGACCGCATCTCTCCTGGTGAAGCCGTGTTCATGCCAATGTGCCTCCGGCACAAAACGAGTTTCCCAAGGTGAGGATTCCCCGACATGATGTCTACCCCCAGACTTTCTTTTGCCGCAGCGGCGGCTACCCTCTCGTGGTTGGCTGTTCCGGCAGCGGCGCATGCACAGGCGGCCGTGCCCTCGTTGCAGCCTGTGGCTTTTTCTTCCTCGGTCAATCAAAATGCCTTTGCGGGTGAGGATATTGATGGGCGCGACCTGGCTTCGGCCCCGAACGGTTCGCTGGGCAGCACCACCCGCAGCCTTGTCGCGCCCCAGTACAGCGGCGGCGGCTACGGCGGCGGCCGCTATCACCCTTACAGCGACAACAGCCGCTGGAGTCACGTGGCATTTGAGGTCGGCGGCGGCTTTACGGCTCCGATCGGCAATGCTGCCAGCGGCGGGTTTTCGTCCATCATCGACAACGGGCAGAAGTACGGCACCATCACCTGGGGCGGCAACCTGTTTGCCGGCGCGGGCTGGGCTTTCAGCAAGAGATTCAGCGTCCTGGGTGAGTTCCAGTACAACACCAGCAAGATACCGGGTCGTACTTTGTCCGCTTTCTACAATGACATTGATCCGACCTTTGATCTTGCTGCCAATGGCGTCGCCAGCATCGGCGGTAACTCTCACACTTACAGCCTTACTGCGGAACCTATCTTCTACTACTACAACAGCGATAAACACAGCTATGCCGGGTACCTGATCGGCGGCGGCGGCTGGTACCACAAGAGCACCAATATCACGGCACCGGTCGTTGCGATCGATCCCTACTACGGGACCGAGTATGTAACAAACCAGACATTTATCACCACCACCGATAATTCTCTCGGAGCGAACCTCGGCACCGGGGTCTCGTTCAAACCATTCGGTCAGTACTCCAAGGCCAAGCTGTTTGCCGAGGCTCGATTTGTCTTTATCGATTCGCCCCGGGAGACCGCGGCAGACTTTCGCGCCGGCCGTTTTTACACCGGGACACAAGAGCTGATCCCGGTCTCCGTCGGTATCCGCTTCTAGAGCCGTTCTCGTACATATAGAGTCAGCAGCGACACCGGGCGCAGCTTGGCGCGGCTTTTCCGTCGGGAAAAGCCGCATCCAGGCCATCTTTGTACACCTCTACGAGAGCGGCTGGATTGCAAAGCCTGCCGGCAGGGAGAGACAGCGCAAGCTATACTCCCTGCCGGGCGGAGGCAGACCATATCGCTGCCTCATCCTGCACAATGTGTAAGTTCGACAGCTTTACACCCCGACCGGAAACGGCTTGGGGGAAGACTCGTCCAGGTTCGCCCCGCCGCGACGCCAGCGCTCAAACCTGCCTTGTAACAGCGAAAGCAGGCCCGTGTACCAGTAACCGATCACAAACAACAGCAGAAACGGGATCGTGAAATAGTTCTCGTTCACGATGGCATACCACACGGTCACCGCGAAATAACTGCCGATCAACAGCTCGAGCCAGGGCACAAGGCCGAGCCGCTTACGATACTTCACCGCTGCCTGCGACGTTTCCCCGCGCTTTTCCACCCGGTACTTGGGCGTCCGCTTGAACGAGCTCTGAATGCCGAGCAGCGCTTCCAGCACAGCGCGGGTGTTGGTCAACGTCAATCCGATACCAAGCGACATGAGAAACGGCAGATAGATAAAAGTACGGTACCAGGTCTTCGGATATAACTCGCGTTGCGAAACCAGGTAGAACGACGAAATGGAGAACGTCGACATCATCATCAAGGGAAAGTCAATCAGCAGCATCTGAATCCAGCCCTGGTAAAAACGAATAATCATCGCCGGCATCAGCAGGACCGACAGCACGACCATCAATGGATAACTCAGGTTGGCGGTCAAGTGATACACGGCTTCGATCTTGGTACGCAGCGGCGCGTCCGACCGCCACACGACCGGCAAAATCTTTTTCGCCGTCTGGATCAGACCCTTGGCCCAGCGAGCCTGCTGTGTTTTAAAGGCCGTCATCTCGATCGGCAGCTCCGCCGGGCACTCCACATGCTGCAGATACTTGAACTGCCAGCCTTTGAGTTGAGCCCGGTAACTCAGGTCTGTATCTTCGGTCAAGGTATCGTGCTGCCAGCCGCCGGCCTCGGCGATGGCGGTGCGTCGCCACATACCCGCTGTTCCGTTGAAGTTGAAGAACACCCCGGCGCGCGAGCGGCCGCCATGCTCCAGCACAAAGTGGCCGTCCAACTGGATTGCTTCCACCTGGGTCAGAAAGCTGTAATCGCGGTTCAGGTGTGTCCAGCGCGTCTGCACCATGCCGATACCCGGCTCGGCAAAGTGATGGATGACCTGCATCAGCCACTCGGGCGGCGGGACAAAATCCGCGTCGAAGATCGCGATAAACTCGCCACGTGCCGTGCCGAGTCCGTGGTCCAGCGCGCCGGCCTTGTAACCGTGCCGGTTCGTCCGGTGCACGTAGTCAATTGGGCAGCCTGCCGCACGGTAGCGCTCGACGATCGCAGCGGCCACCTCGCGCGTTTCATCCGTCGAGTCGTCCAGCAACTGGATGTCGAGCTTTTCGCGCGGATAATCGAGCTTGCTGCAAGCCTCGATCAGCCGGTCGATCACGTACTGCTCGTTAAAGATTGGCAGCTGCACGGTCACGCGCGGCAACTCGGCGAACTGCTGCGGCGGGTCCTGCGTTGCCTTTTTGCGGTGTCGGTAGTAGAGCCACACCAGTTGGTAGCGATGGACGCCATAGAACGCCAGCACCACCATCACGATGAAGTATGGAACAAGCAACAGCGCGTCGAACCAGTTCCACTGGTACAGGTGCTGAAACGTGGGATCGGTATAGTGCGAGCGGAAGTAGTGGCCCAAACCGCGGGTGACCAGCAGCAGGGCCGGGAAGCAAAGGGGCATCAGGTCTCCGCAAGCGAACAATCCTGATTGTAGTGAATCGTAGGCGATTGCACGACTTCCTGTTTCTGATATGATGTCTATAGGTATAAGGGGCACTATGCAGGCATCGCTCAAGCTCACATCCGTCGGCACATCCACTGGTGTTGTGATTCCGAAAGAAATGCTGGCCAGCATGAACCTGCAAAAAGGCGACGTGCTGCACATTGTCAAAACGCAGGACGGCTACCTGTTGACGCCTTATGACGAAGAGGTGCAAAGGCAGCTGGATCATGGTCGTCACTTTATGAAGGAATATCGCGAAACTTTCCAGGCATTGGCTAAGTAGATGGATATCGAGATTGAATGGCTCAACCAGCGGTCCCTACTGCTGCTGCACGAGGAAAGCCTGGCGCAGCATGGCGGGCTGCCGGGCCTACGCGATGCCGGGCTGCTTGAGTCCGCGTTGGCTCGGCCGCAACACCTTTTGACATACAACGCCGACACCACATTAGCTGAATTAGCTGCCGCGTACTGTTATGGCATAGCGCGCAATCATCCATTTGCCGATGGAAACAAGCGCGCTGCTTTCAGCGTATTCGGCTTGTTTCTACCCGCGAACGGGTGGCGGCTTCAAGCCGACCAACCGGACGCCTTTCAAACCATGATGGCATTGGCCGCGGGCGACATAACCGAAGAGCAGCTGGCTGCCTGGATCGCCGACCATATCGTCCCGCTTGAGTCCAAACGTTAATTCAGGAACAACGTCGTGTACAGAGTATCGCGCTGGGCCGGGCGAAACCCCGCATCGCGAATCACGCGCCGCAACTCTTCTTCCGTCGTGCAGTTCTGTGTGCCGGCCGCGCGCACCACATTCTCTTCCAGCATGACCGAACCCACGTCATTGCCGCCGAAGCGCAGGCCCATCTGTAGAACCTTCAGGCCCTGCGTCACCCAGCTCGACTGCACATTTTCAATGTTGTCGAGAAACACGCGCGAGATCGCCAGCACCTTCAGGTAATCGACCGCGGTCGCTTCTTCCCACCCGCGTCCGCCCAGCGCCGTGTTGTTGGGCTGAAAGCTCCAGGGAATAAACGCGGTAAAGCCGCCGGTCTCTTCCTGCAGGCGGCGCACCGCTTCGAAGTGGTTCACGCGCTGCTCCACCGTTTCGCCCACGCCGAACATCATGGTTGCCGTGGTACGCATGCCCAGCTCGTGCGCGGTGCGGTGCACGGCGATCCAGTCCTCTGTGCGGCACTTGAGCCGTGCGATGCGGGCACGCACCTCGTCGTCCAGAATCTCCGCGCCGCCGCCCGGGATCGAGTCCAGCCCGGCATCGCGCAAACGCATGATGGTGTCGCGCAGCGAGATCTCCGAATACTCGGCGATTGCCAGGATCTCGGACGCGGAAAAGCAGTGGAGCCAGATGGAAGGAAAACGCTGCTTGATGCCCGACAGCAGACGCTCAAACCAGTCGATTTTCAGGTCCGGGTGAATCCCGCCCTGCATCAGCACACCCGTGCCGCCCATCTCCAGCGTTTCGGCGATCTTCGAGTAGATCGTCTCGAAGTCGAGAATGTAGCCTTCACTCGCGAGCTTGCCTTTGAGCGGCCGGTAAAACGCGCAAAAGGTGCAGTACTCCGTGCAGAAGTTGGTGTAGTTGATGTTGCGGTCGATGATATAGGTCACGACGCCCTCGGGATGCAGCCTGCGCCGCACCGCGTCCGCATCCATGCCCAGACCCAGCAGGTCATCCGAGTGAAAGTAGTCGAGCGCCTGTTCCCTTGTGATCGCCATGTTCTGAGTCTACCCCCGGCTCGCGTCAGGCTTGAGCCCCGTTTGCCACCCGGTCAAAGCCCCGGCTTCAGCGGCTCGCCGGCGAGTGAAAGCAGGTGAGCATGCACGATAAAGCGAAGCGGGGCCGCGCCGATGTAGTGGAACGGGTAGCAGGTCACCAGCACCAGCTCCGGCGTGTCCGCGGTTTCCAGCACACTTACGTTCTCCGGATGCACGATCTCCGTGCGATCCACCACGTAGTGGTATAAGGAAGCCCGGTAAGCGACGTCCATGCGCATCCCTGGGGCTACGCGCTCCAGCGGTCGTAAAAAGGTGTCGCGGTGCCCCGCAAGGGCCACCGTGCCCAAGCCGCCCGGCACGGCCGTGCCGCGAATATGACCCAGCCCGCGCAGCAGGTTTCCGATTGAATCATCCTCAAGCACCGGCACCCTGAGCCCGAGCGATGCCACCCGCAGCTCTCCGATGACCTCACCGGAAGCAGCCGGCATATTGGCTGAACTTGCGGCAGCCGGCACCGCGCGCGCCGCGGCCTGGGCCTGCTGCCAAGCCCCGCCCAGGTACACGGCGCAGCCCAGGGCAATGGAGTAGCAGGCCCGCTCCGCCGTCACTCGCCGGCACTGCATGCTCGCTAGCTCCGCGACTCAGCCGATGGGCGTGTCACACGCAAACCGGCAGCGCCGGCCAGCGCCAGGCTTCCCAGCAACGCCAACCACGGCAGCTCGCTCGCGGTATGCGGCAGCTTCGCCGGCTTGTGCGCCGCGCTCGCCACCTGCGAGTAGCGTGCCGCCGCGATGCCGGCCGGGCTGCTCGGGCCCACACGCGTCGGCGTCAGCAGCCAGAGCGTGATGATATGCATCTCGTTCGCCGACAGAGTCGTGTTTGAAACCATGCCTTCCGACTCCGGGTCGATCGCCGGCACCTGCACGCCATTGGCTTTCGCGATCGCGACCGCATCGTTCTTGGGGTAGGCAAACTCCAGGCCCGGCAGGGAAGGAAACTGCCATCCGCGCAGGTAGGTCGTTCCACCGGCCGGTGTCGTCCACACCACTTCGCCCCTGGACCCCGGCGGCAAAGCCTTGTTCGGAATGCCGATAAACAGGGCTGAGTTTTTACCGTCCCCATCCTTCACCTTCAGGATGTAGCGGTCCGACAGGTGATCGACAACCTCCACCGAGTAGGTGCCGGATGCCAGGGTATGGCCGGGCACGGCCGAGGCATTCGTGACCTGGAACGTAGCGGACGGGTGATCGGTGTCAGCGGCATGAAGAGGCAAAGTGCCCAGCACAAGAGCAGGCACGGAAAGTAGGCAAGAGGCAGCGAATTTGGCGAACATAATGGGTCTCTCCTCGGCAACGTTCACGAAGGTTACGGAGCGTGGCTATTTTGTAGAATCTTAGCGCTTTGGTTCAGAGTGGAGGCAAGAAGATGTATCCGTTTCATGCCGGTATCGTGTTTTCGGCTGGATTGATGTCATAAATACAGCTTCAGTACCTTCTTCGCGGCATCCTTTGGTTTGGGAGTGACCTGCGAATGGTGACTGCACAGCAGGCGGGTAATCGCTGGCCCCGCGCCTGTGAACGGAGCAGGCTCTGGGAGGCGCTACTATGTTGGAGCGGGGCGGCAGTCTGCCTGCGACCCCGACGTCTTTCATGGATGATCCCGACCCTTGCTCCCGAGTGCACGCCTTTCAGGTCCTTTCCGCGGCTGGTTCCTTGCCTTCGCCGCGCTTTCGGCCGGCAGCCGGCCCTCGCCGGCTCTGGCTCCCGGCGCGCCCCAGGCCAAACCGGCCGCCCCACATGACACCCTGACCTTTACCAACGGCGATACCCTGCACGGCAAGCTCAACCGCGAAGTCGGCGGTACCGTCTTTTTCCAGTCCGAGGTGCTGGGCGAAGTCAGCGTGCCCTGGAGCAAAATCCGGTCGCTCGAGACCGAGGCAGGCTATGTGGTGCTTGAAAACAAGCCCGGGGTTCACATCCGGCACTCCGTTCTACAAGCCTCGCAGGGCACGGTTTCCGTCACCGACGGCAAGGTCACGGTCAAGCCCGGCAACGCGCCGCCGCCGGTCGACTCGCGGGTAGCCCGGCAGGAGATTGTGCGTCCGGTCCAGACGCCGATCCCGGTAGCCGACGCGCAGTACATCCTGGATCTGAATACATTCAATCGCCAGGTGCGGGAAACGCCCAACTTCTTTGCCGGATGGAACGGCAGCGCCACTGCCGGCGTCACGCTGGTGCAGGGTACTGAGAATCAGCGCAGCTACAACAGTTCCATCGCGCTGGTGCGCACGGTGCCCACTGTCAGCTGGCTCGCCTCGCGCAATCGCACGCAGGCCGACTTTTCCAGCTCCTATGGAAAAATCACGCAACCGGCTTACTTCAGCGCCGGCGCGCTGATCCCGACGACTTATACCAAGAGCTCCATCTTCCATGCCGATGCCGAGCGCGACCAGTATTTCACCAATCGCCTGTATGCGCTCGCTCAGACTGCATTTGACCATAACTTTTCGCAGGGATTGGACTTACAACAGATCTACGGCGCGGGGCTCGGTGTGACGGCGATCAAGCGGCCGACTCAGCAGCTGGACCTGAAAGCCACACTTCAATACGAGAAGCAGCAGTTCATCGCCGGCACCGCGGGCAATAACCAGAACCTGATCGGTTCCACGCTTTCAGCGACCTACCTGCTCAAGCTGCCGCGCAACATCGTCTTCAACCAGCAGATCGCTTATGTGCCGGCTTTCAATAACTCCCGGGCCTACTCGGCGAACGAAACGAATGCGCTCACTTTTCCGTTTTACAAGAATGTCGCGTTCACCATCGGCACCATCGACAGCTATCTCGACGACCCTGTCGCGACCGAGCCGCCGACGACGCGAAACTCGTTCCAGTTCACCACCGGTATCACGTACACCGTCCGATCGAAGTACTAAGTGGAGAGCGGCTTTCGCTGTTCTCCACATAAGGCCGCTACGGGTAAGTCACCACCCCGCTCACCTGGTCTGCAAAGCTCGCGTTCGCGGCGGCACCCACGCCGTCGATTACGTGCGAGATCTGCCCACTGCCCGTCAAAAAGACCGTCCCGGCATTGTGAATCTGCACCCCGGGCACTGTCGGCACCAGCATGGCATTGTCCTCCATGATATTCAGGCCCTGGTTGAAGAAGGAGTACATGCCCAGGCCGTAAGCCTGGTGCGTTCTGACACCGCTCGTCACTTCATACGCAGGGTAGCCGTTGTAAGTCGCGGTGGGTGTCCGGTATGTCCAGGCAGCCTGGCTGGGTACATCGTAGGGCAGCTCGTTCTGGAAGAAGATCGTCTCCCCTCCGTTGCCGTTCCACACCACCTCCGACTTTTCAAAGTGTTCCGCGACAAGCCCCAGCGCCGTCACACGATTGCCGTTGACGACCAGCCCATGATCGGCGGGGTTGACGGTCCATCCCACATCGCTGCCGTCGGCCGCGACGCCGTGGTCCGCGCGCCACGCCCAAATGTCATCGAGAATCACGTCGGAGCTGTCCACTTCAAGCGCCGTGGTAGCCCGCCCTACCGACGCCCCGCCGATCCGCAGGTCGATATCGTTGAGCGACGAAGGGTTGCGCGCGTGCGAAAACAGGCCGCCCGCCGGCAGCGGCCAGCCGAAGAAGCCCTCGCCCACCTTCACCAGCACCGTCGAGTGGACCGGGCCCGCGTCGACAATCAGTCCGGCCACCTGCACCCCGTCCACATCCGCCACTTCAAGCGCCGCCTGGCCGGTCTGCGGCACCAGCGTCGCATACCCCAGGCCCAGCACCACCGTGCCCGGATACAACACGTGGATGGGTCGATCCAGCTTGTAAACGCCTGGTGTCAGAATCAGGTTTCTGCCCAGTGCGAGCGCGAGATTGATCTTTTCAGCCGAATCGGAAGGCTGCGCGAGAAAGAATCGTTCGATCGGGATCGACCGCCCCGCCTCGGTTCCCGTGGCCCACGTGGTGCCCTTGCCGTTGTGGACCGCGTCCGGCGAAAACACCTTGTACTTCCCGCGCGCGTCGACGTACAGAAAAGGCTTCTCGCGGCTCACAGGGGCAGCGTCGACCACCGTCTCCGGCGGGTTCGGGTAAGACGGCGTAGGCGCGCCGGTCACGCCGGCAAACACCATGTTCCACACCCCGCCGCTCCAGCTGCCGATCGCGCTGCTGCGGGTAAACCACTGCTGCTGCGAGCAGGAGCTCATCGTGCCCGTCACCACGAGGTCGCTCGCGAAGCCGCCGCTGGCCTCGCCGCAGTAGGAGTTCACCAGTTCCAGGCCGCCGTTGATCTGCATGCGGCGCAGCGGCGCTCCCTGCGAAACACCCCATTGCAGGGTCGAGGGGGGCGCATTCTGCAGCGTATTGGTGACCGGGTTGACAGTCATGTTTTCAAGCGAGCGCCAAAAGGTGTCGGTCAGGTTCGCCTGGGGCCAACTCGGGGTGCCGTAAACGGGCACGCCGAAGTCGGGCGTGAGAAAGCCGTTGATACTCACATCGCCCGGCTTCGCGCCCAGCCCGGCGATCTGCTCGTAGTAGCCCACCGGGGCCTGGATCGCGTAAGCGCCCGGCTTGAACAGGACCGCGTGCCGGTTGGCGCTGAACTGGTCTTCGTGGGAGATGGAGGTCAGCGTGGCCTCGATGGTTGCAGCCGGCATACCCGGATTAAACACGAGGACGTTGGGGCCGAAATCGGGAGAGCTCTGAGCCAAGGCAGCGGGGCAGGCCAGCAGCGCCAAAAGCGCCAGCCTGGTGGCGGCGCCCTGTTTCATCGGGCAGGTCAAGGTGTCTATCCTCGGGAACGATCGCTTGATCGCGATGGACGACCCGGAATATAGGACGCGCCGCTCAGGGGTGTCAAGCAGCCTGCATTCCGTGCACGGGGATCAATCCTTCGGCAACGGCTGCACCGGGATCTCCGTGACACCCCGCGCTTTCGAGGCGTGGTCATCGAGAGTGGCGGAGGTGCCCTGTTCCGCCAGCGGCTGCTTCAGGATCGCGAGCACGTCCGTGGGCAGCGGCTTGTCGGCATGGGCCAGCAGCAGCGAAACCTGCCACATCTGCGCTTCGTTCAGCACGTGCGCATAGGCCGGCATGCCCGACAGACGGATGCCGTACTTGACCTTCCAGAAGGTTTCGCCCACCGGGTCGTCGCTCACGCCGACCACACCATGCCCGTGCGGGGCCCACAGCTGGGGCGAGCGTGGAAACATGTGCGGGCCAAAGGCCGAAGGGTGCCCGTAGCCGCCGTGACAGCTCGCGCACTGCTCGCGATACACCTGCGCGCCCAGCAGCAGGTTGGCCGGGCTTGCGTCCATGACGGCGTGCGCGGGCATTTCACGATCGATGCGCGCATGGAGAGGCACGTTCACAATCTGCGCCTCGTACGGCAGCTGCGGATCAGTGACGGCAACTGGCGGGTGCCCGTAGCGCAGCCACCCCCATGCCGCGGCCGGCAGAACCAGCAAGCCCAGCAACAAACCCAGCAAAAACTTCAGCATGCGCGTTTCCTCTTTTCAGGCCCGCTTCGATTGTCAGTATCCCACCTCCGCGGCGACGCGGACAGTGAAGTGCCCGTGAAGTGCTCCGAAGCACCCTGAAGTGCTTCGGATCGGCCGCGCCGAGTGCATCCGGTCCTGCCGGGTCAACAGTGTTTTAATAAGAAGGGACCGGCCGGTGCCTTTTCTGCGCGGCTGTGCCATCTGTTTCGCCGTGGGAGGCTCACCCGTTTGCTGCAGCGCTGCCGTCGTATCCCTTTGATCACGCTTCCCTTACTCGGTACCGCTCTTCTGTCGCAGGCGCAAACCGCAAACCCGGCACCGGACCCATCGACTCAAGGTGGGGCGGCTCTGGCCGCTCCCGCCGCGCCGCAAAACGCACCTGCCGCGATCGACGGGTCCGCCCCGCAAACGCCCGGTGAGCGTGCGCAGATCCTCCGCGACGCCCAATCTCGTGTGCAGGCTCGCCGCCGCCTGCGCGAGCAGGCCATTGAGCAGGACACCTACTCGCATAAGTACGAGGTGTATGTCGGCGGGGGCTACCTGCGCTTTCGCCCCGGCACCAACCTGCAGCACAACACCAATGCCGCCTGGAACGCCGGGGTTACGGAGTGGATCCGCCCGAAGCTCGGCATCACCGGCGACGTGCGCGGTTATTACGGCACGGCGATCACCAACAACTTTGAGTACCAGGTGTACAAGCCGTCCATTAGCCAGTACACCTTTATGGCCGGTCCGCAGTACCGCTTCTACCAGAGCCAGCGCTGGAGCTGGAATGCCCAGGTACTGGCCGGGGTAGCGCACGGCAATTTCTCGACGGGCCTCGGTGCCCTGCACGGTGCCGACGTAGGCCTGTACCCCGACGGCAACAAGCTTGCTGTCAGCGTGGGCGCGGCGGTCGACTACAACCTGAGTCCCGCGCTGGCCGTGCGGCTGATGCCCGGCTACCTGCTGACCGACTACGGCTCGGAGTTCCAGCACAACCTGGGCTTTACCGCCGGGATCGTCTATCGCTGGGGTCGCCGGTAGGCTTACGGAAGCATGCGAAACAACCCGTAGCCGACCGCCAGCAGCCCGGCCGCGATCAGTACGCTGCGGCGGCCCCAGCCGCCCCAGCGATGGCCGGTCGCCCACCGGCTGCCCGGCGGAACCGTTAAACGCGAGGGCCGCGCTGCCGCGACATCGCGCAGCAGCAAGCCCGTGAGCGCCAGGTACGCGCCCATCACAATCACAACCCAGTGCGAAACATTCGCTGAAATCGGCATGGTGCGCCGCCCTTTCCTCTCGCGCCGGCCTAGCTGTCGCGCTTGCGGGCCGCCTCCAGCGGATACTGCGGCTCCGTCATCCGCGCCGGATCGAGAATCTGGGCGATCTCCTCTTCGCTGAGCAGCTTTCGTTTTCGGGCCAGCCCGATGATCGACTCACCGGTCGCGACTGACTCCTTCACAATCTCCGCCGCCTTCGCGTAGCCAATATACGGGTTCAGGGCCGTGGCAAGCGAGACTGTTTTTTCGCTGTACTCCCGGCACCGGTTTTCGTTGGCCGTGATCCCCGCGACACATCGCGTGTCGAACTGCCGCGCCGTGCCGGCCAGGATGGTGATGCTTTGTAAAACGTTCAGCGCCATCGTCGGCATCATCACGTTCAGCTCCAGCTGCCCCGCCTGGATCGCCATCGCGGTCGCTGTATCGTTTCCGATCACCTGGAAGCCGACCATCGCGACCAGCTCCGGCAGGACCGGGTTGATCTTGCCCGGCATAATGGACGAGCCCGGCTGCAGGCTGGGCAGGAAGATCTCGGCGAAGCCCGTGTTCGGCCCGGATGACAACAGCCGAAGATCGTTTGCGATCCGGATCAGCTCGAGCGCAAGGCCGCGCAAGGCCCCGCTCACGTCCCCCATCACGGCGTTCGACTGCATCGCCCAGCGCATGTCGGCAGCCGGTTTGAGCTGTTGCCCGCACAGCCGCGCCAGGTGTGCGATGGCCTTTACCCGATAGTCCGGGTGCGTGTTGATGCCCGTGCCCACAGCCGAGCCGCCCAGGCCCAGCTCTCGCAGCCCTTCGGCGGCCAGCGCGAGAAACCGCCGCCCCTTCTCGATCGCCAGTCCATAGGCCGCGAACTCCTGCCCCAGCCGAATCGGCACCGCGTCCTGCATGTGTGTCCGGCCCGACTTCATCACTCCATCGAACTCCGCTGCCTTGCGCGCAAACGTGTCGGCAAGTCCGTCGAGCGCCGGGTAAAGCGCTTCGAGTGCCAGCAATGTCGCCACCCGCATGCCCGTCGGGAACACGTCGTTGGTCGACTGCCCATAGTTCACATGGTCGTTCGGGTGCACACGGTCGTACTGGCCGAGCGCTCCGCCCAGCCGCTGGTTCGCCCGGTTCGCGATCACCTCATTTGTATTCATGTGGAAGGAAACCCCGGCCCCGGCCTGGAACACATCGACGACAAACTCATCGTTCCAGCGGCCCTCAGCCACCTCCGTCGCCGCCGCGACGATCGCGCCGGCTCGCTCCGCGTCGAGGAGCCCCAGCTCGCGATTTGCCTCGGCTGCCGCTGCTTTGACCAGGCCGAATGCGCGGATCAGTACAGGGTGCGCCCGCAGACCGCTGATCGGATAGTTCTCGACCGCCCGCCGGGTTTGCGCTCCATACAGCCGTCCCACGGGCACCTCCACTGGTCCCAGCGAGTCGTTTTCCTGCCGCATCGTTCCCTCTGTGTTGGCCACGTCGTTCCCTATCCTCCATCGCCCGCATCGCGCAGGCCCGGTCCTGCGTCTTATCGTATGAGATATGAGCCCGACAAATGCAGTCGCGACGGAGTTCTTCGACGTATTAGTGATCGGTGCCGGGCCTACCGGCCTGGCGTGCGCGCTCGAGGCCAAGCGCCTGGGCCTGCGCGTGGTGCTGGTCGACAAGGGCTGCCTGTGCAACTCGATCTACCATTACCCGGCCCACATGACGTTTTTCACCACGCCGGAGCTGCTTGAAATCGGCGAGGTGCCGTTCCCGAGCCAGAACCAGAAGCCCAACCGCAACGAGGCGCTCGAGTACTACCGCAAGGTCGCCGAGCGATTCCAGCTCGACGTGCGGCAGTACCTCCAGGTGGACTCGGTTTCCGGCTCGGACGGTGAGTTTGAGGTGTTGACGACAGACCGCTTCGGACGCAAGGCGCAGTTCGGCTCCCGCAAGCTGGTGGTCGCGACCGGCTACTACGACCTGCCGAACTACCTTGGCGTGCCCGGCGAAGAGCTCACCAAGGTCATGCACTACTACGACGACCCGCATCCATTCTTCGGCATGGACGTGCTGGTGGTCGGGGGCAAAAACTCCGCGGCCATTGCGGCGCTGGACCTGTGGCGCCACGGTGCGCGCGTCACGCTCGTCCATCGGGGCCCGGAGATGCACCGCCATGTCAAATACTGGATCCTGCCGGACTTCAACAACCGGGTCGCGAATGGCGAGATCCAGGCTTGGTTCAACACCAAAGTCGAGCGTATCGAGCTTGATGCCGTGACCCTTCAAACGCCGGAAGGCGTGCGCACGATTCCGAATCAGTTCGTCTTTGCCCTGACCGGCTACCACCCGGATTTTGCTTTTCTCGAGGCTCTGGGCGTGCAGCTGGAAGGGGAGGATCGCCAGCCGGTCTGCGACCCGCTCACCCGTGAAAGCAATGTGAGGGGCATTTACCTGGCCGGGGTGATTGTGGCAGGGAATCGCACCAACGAAATCTTCATCGAGAATGGTCGCTTCCACGGCAAGGAGATTGCCGCCGATCTCGCGAGGAGGCTGACCGGCTCCTCGAAAGCTCAATCGGAGCAGGCGATCGCCGTTTGAGGCGCGATCGCCTATCAAGCACTCAGGCCGCGACCGTCGGGTCGGCGACCGAGACAGCAGGCTCCGCGTGGACCGGCTTCATCTTCAATACGCCCGCGCTCCCCGCATGCATCGCATGCATCCGGCGCACTTCACGGCGCGATAACGGGCGCATCTCTACCATGGAATAAAATACCTTGTGGCCGCACTCCAGGCACATCATGTAGCTCTGCTTCTGAATCGTGAAGGGCCGGGTCATACGCCCATGCTGGCAACCGAATACGGACGAGACCACGTGAACTACATTGCGAAGAACTTGCATTGTGGGGGATTCCTCCCGAAGTGATTTGCTTTCACCTGTGATTAGACTGTCTTGAGATGCAGGGAGCAAGCAAGTGTTGCCCTGGCAAGAGAAAAATCTACACAGTGTCTCGATCCAGAACACGGGTCATACGATTTATGCAATATCTCGATAACCGGCGTGCGATCCAGTGCTCGTTCGCGGTGACTTCTCCAGGTCACTCTTTGTGCCCGATCGAGACAACAATCTTTCCGAAGTGGGACGCGGCTTCCATCGTCCGCAAGGCCTCCGGCAGCTCGTTGAACGGGAACTCCCGATCCACCACCGGCCGGATCCGCGTGGTTTCGAGCGCTCGGTTCAGCGCGAGGAAGTCGGCACGCGACCCGACATAAATGCCCTGGAGCCTCAATTGTTTGCTCAAGATCAGCCGCACATTCGCCGGTTCCGTGCTTTCCGACAAGACCCCGATCTGCGACACTGCCCCGCCGATTCGGGCCGCCGCCAGCGACTGGTTGAATGTTCCGGCCCCGCCGACCTCGACCACCAGGTCCACCCCCTCCCCCCCGGTCTGCTCCCGTGCCCACGCCGCCCAGTCCGGGGTTCGGCGATAGTTCACCCCCGCGTCGAGCCCCAGTGCGCGCGCCCGCTCCAGCTTTTCATCGCTTCCCGAGGTACCGATCACCCGCGCGCCCATCGCTTTCGCCAGCTGCAGTGCGGCGATCGATACCCCGCCGGTCCCTTGGATCAGCACGGTGTTGCCCGGTGCCACGCCCCCGGCCTTTTGCAGCGCGGACCACGCCGTCACCGCGGCACACGGCAGCGTTGCCGCCTCGGCAAATGTCAGGTACTCCGGCAGTTGCACCAGCCCGTGTGCCGACAGAACTACATACTGGGCTGCCATGCCGTCGATGTCGCCGCCCAACGCGCCCTTGTACTTGATGGCGGAGGGTGCCCCATCCAGCCAGTTCTGAAAAAAGATGGCCGCCACCCGGTCGCCGATTCGATGATCCGTCACACCTTCGCCGACCGCATGCACCACGCCCGCGCCATCCGACAAAGGCACCAGCTGCGGCCGCAGGCGCGGGTTGTACCTGCCGGTCACCGTCATCAGATCGCGATAGTTCAGCGAGCAGGCACGCACCTCCACTACCACCTGCCCCGGCGCGGGCTCCGGGATGGCCGTTTCATGCATGGCCAATTGATCGATCCCCAATGCAGGTGCTATCCATCGCTTCATCTTGGTTCTCCTACGCTGTGGTGGGTTCAGGCTGCACGCTGGTGCTGCCTATATATAGCCGTGATATAAGCAAGTTCATGAAATCCTCATCGCCGAGGCCGCCGTGCATGTCCGCAAAACGACCCGCCTCAAGCTGCCCGAT
>CAXSBW010000009.1:36535-48776 GCA_964235795.1 uncultured Acidobacteriaceae bacterium
CATCGCCGAGGCCGCCGTGCATGTCCGCAAAACGACCCGCCTCAAGCTGCCCGATGCCATCATCTACTCGACCGCGCTTGCCATGGGCCGGACGCTGCTGACGCTCAACAGCCGCGACTTCCCGCCCGGCACCCCTTCCGTCCTGATCCCCGATTAAACCGGTTTTCGGTCGAACAGCAGCGAGTTCGCCTGGTCGATGGATGTCATCAGTACCCGCGCGATATTCACATGCGCCGGGCGCGAAGCCGTCCAGACGATCGTCTCCGCCACATCCTCCGGCGTCAGCGCGGTGATGCCGGCGTACACCTTGGCAGCCCGCTCCTCGTCGCCGCGAAAACGAATCCGTGAAAAGTCCGTCTCGACCGCCCCGGGGTCGACCGAGGTCACGCGAACCGGCGTTCCCAGCAGGTCCAGCCGCAAGCCTTCACTCAAAACCCGCTCCGCGGCTTTGGTCGCGCAGTACACCGCCCCGCCCGGGTACGTCATCTCGCCTGCGGTCGAGCCCAGGCTGATCACGTGGCCGCGCCCGCGCTCGACCATGCCCGGCACGACCGCCCGCGTTACATAAAGCAGCCCCTTCGTGTTGGTGTCGATCATCTCGTCCCAGTCTTCGGGGTTCGCCTCGTGCACCTTGTCCACACCTCGCGACAGCCCGGCATTGTTCACCAGAATGTCAACAGCCGCCCACTCCGGCGGCAGCCCCGCGATCACCCTCGCGACCTCAGCCGCCCGTCGCACATCAAGCTCAAGCGTGTACACCTCGGCCGCCCCGGCCTCCAGCAGCTTTGGGGTCAAAGCCTGCAAACGGTCCCTGCGTCGCGCCGCCAGGAGCAGCCGGGCCCCTTCGCGCGCAAATGCATGCGCGCAGGCTTCGCCGATCCCGGCGCTCGCCCCGGTGATGAGAACGACCTGGTTTTTCAACCCGCTCATCCTTCCAGCCCCTTGGCCTGCGAGCGCACCAGTTTCAGGTAGCCGGCCGCCCAGTCCTCGCCCGACGCCCCCTGTTCCAACGCCGCATTGAGATGCTGCTGAAAGATATCGGCCATCGGCGTTCGAATCTCGATCTCCTTGCCCGCCTCGCGAAACAGTCGCATATCCTTGCCGCCCAGGGCTACCGTAGCCGCGGCTTCCTCCGGCGGGTCGAGCATGACCTTGCCATAGCTCGCGTAAAACGGCGACTGGAACAAGGCGCTGTTGACCGTCTCCAGGAAGGCTTCGGGCTCGATCCCCGAGTGCTCGGCAAACACAAAGGCCTCCGACAACGACGCGATCATCGCTGTAATCAAAAAGTTACCCCCAAGCTTGACCGCGTGGGCCAGGCTCGGCCGGGTGCCGACGACCGACATGCCGCGCGAAAAGACATCCAGCACCGGCGTCATTTCTAAAACAAGGTCCTCTGGCCCCCCAACTGCCAGCCACAGCTTGCCTTCCGCCGCCACCGCCGGACGCCCAAACACCGGGCAGCCCAGGTAGCGCTGTCCGCGTTGGGCATGTTCGCCTTCCAGGCGCTCCGCCAGGTCTACGCTGATCGTGGACATGGAGACATGCACGGCTTCCCGGGCGAGAGCATCGAGCGCGCCCTGCGAGAACAGAACGTCTATGAGCGCCTCATCGTCGTTCAGCATCGTGAACACGACCCGCGCCCCTGCCACGGCTTCCTCCGGCGTCCCGGCCGCTTGCGCGCCCAGTGCGGCAAGCTTCGCCCGCGGGCCTTCCGAGCGGTTCCATACCGACACTTCGTAGCCTTTTTCCACCAGCAGCCGTGCCACCGCGCTGCCCATTTTGCCCAAGCCCAAAAACGCAATCCGCATAAGGTCGCATCCCTTTCAAGGCCTTGGATGCGCCCGCTCCATGAAAAAGGGACCGCCCGGGAGCGGTCCCTTTGCGCGCCTCGCAACCCTACTGCGGCGGCTGACCGCCTGCGGGCGCGGTGGTGCCGCCGGCCGGCTCCGCCTGCTGCTGTACCCCGATCGCCTGGCCTGAAACCACCAGCTGCACACGCCGGTTTTGCGCGCGTCCGGCGGCGGTGCCGTTGTCGGCTACCGGGTTGTTCAGCCCAAAGCCCGTCGCCGTCACATTCGCGAGCGATACCCCCTGGCTCACCAGGAAGTCCCCGACCGCCTGCGCGCGATTTTCCGACAGCTTCTGGTTGTACACCTCGCCGCCCACGTTGTCCGTATAACCCTCCACCTGCACCTTCAGGCTGGGGTAGGCCAGCAGGATGCCCGAAACCCGCGCCAGCTTGACCTTGGCATCCGGCTTCAAGGTGTACTTGCCCGTGTCGAACAGCACGTCCGACATGTTGACGATCAGCCCGCGCGCGCTTTCCTGTGTATTCAGCACGGAGTTGAGCTGGTCCCGCAGCCTTTGACGCATCTGCGCTGTCTGGTCCGCGGCCTGCTGCTGGGCCTGCTGGGCCTGTGCCGCCTGGGCCTGTGCCGCGGCTGCCTGGGCTTGTGCCTGGGCGGCCTGCGCCTCGGCCTTGGCACGATCGGCCGCGGCCTGCTCCGCCTGCAGACGGGCCTGCTGCGCTTCCAGCGCCGACTGCTGCGCGGCCTGCTGCGCCTGCTCGCGCGCCTGCTGCTGCGCCGCTGCCTCCATCTCCTTGCGCCTGCGGATCGCGATCACCCGCGAGTCCTCGGCCGACTGCACCGCCGCGCGCGCCAGCGTGATCTCCTGCTTGCGCTCGCTCTTGCGGTTGTCCATCGCCTGCGCGTTCTGCAGGCTTTGCAGCGCGTTCGCGTAGGTGTCGGCCGCCAGCTTGTCTGCCCCGGCAGCCTTGGCGATCTGCACCGCATTGATCGCCTCGTACAACTCCAGCGGCGACTGGTCGTTGCGTGTAATCGGGTTCGCCACCGTATGGGCGCCCTCGGTCGTTGAATAGGTCCCGCGCGGCAGCAGCGTGGCGTGTGCGTTCACGGTATCGATGATGCCGGTGGTTTTGTCCTTCAGCACCACGTTCTGCATGACGACCACGTCGCTCGGCAGGCTCACGTAGAAGTATGGTTCCGCTGTGACGATCAGCGCGAAAGCCTGCAGGTTTGTCGTCACTTTCAGGTCCACCTTGTCGCCGCCGCCGCTCGGCAGCACCTCACCCAGTGCCTGGGGGTGCCCGTCCGGCGAGATCGCCCACAGTACATAGGTCAGGTACTCCACGCCGAAGCCATTGGCCGGTTTCAGGCCTTCCAGGTGCGCGTTGATCGAGATCTGGCCTTTGTTGCTTTCCACCGTGGCTTGTCCCTTGGCCGACGGCAGCAAGGGCGTCCCTTCAAACCCGATCTTGGTCGAGCCGCTGCGATGGAAGTAGTTGATCGCCGGAATATCGCGCCCGACCACCTGGATTTTGTAAACCGGAACGCCGTTGCGCACCGTCGAAGGACCCTGCCCCTGCGGGAATCGATCCGTCGCCGACGGGTTCATCTCCTGCCCGTGGACGGTCGCCGCCAGCAGAAGCAGGGCAGGGCTGTACTTCAGAAACTTATGCATAGTTCATCCATTTCCACGCGCGAAACTCGCGTACGGCCGTTTGCAGGCCGATATGTGTCTGAAAAAAGGGGAGATGCCGGCAGCGGGACTGGAGAGGTCTGCCGGTAGGTCGAGTGTCCCGCAAGCAAATATTGCACTGGGAGTCCGGGCATCCAGCCGGCCTTCCCAGTGGCATCCGCCTGAATACCTGCTCGGAACAGGGGACGCCGGCTAGGATGCTTCCGCCGGAGGAACGAGCTTCTTCTCGATCGCCATGATGGCCAGTTCAAGCCGTGTTGAAATGCCGAGCTTTTCAAACGTATTCGAAAGATGGCGCTTCACCGTTTCCTCGCTCAGGTTGAACTCCTTCGCAATATCGCGGTTCGAATAGCCCTTCACAATCAGCCCCACGACCTCAAGCTCACGACGCGTCAGGTTGTAGCGCTCCGTACTTTCCGGCTTGTTCTGCGCGCGCAGCTCGGCCAGAACCTCCGCGAGGCTGTCCATGCGCCGCCCCTCCGCCCAGAAGAACCCCGCCATCACCGCCAGCATGGCAGCGGCTATCTGTTCCGTCAGTGCGCTTTTCAGCACAATGCCACGTGCGCCGGCCTGAAAAGCCTCTGCCAGCCTGTCCATCGGAATCGACCCGGTCAGCAGCACAATTTGAACCTCCGGCATCCTGGAGGCGACCTCGCGCACCACATCGAAGCCCGCCGCGTGCGGCATCTGTACATCCAGCAGCAGCACGTCCGGCTGGTGCTCCACCGTCCGAGTCACTGTTTCCGGGCCGTTTTCTGCTTCGCCCACCACAGCGAAGCGCTCATGGGTGGCCAGCATGTTGCGTACGCCGATCCGCACCACCGGGTGATCGTCGGCGATCACAATCCGGATGGGGCCTGCGCCCCTGGAGTCACCTCCGGGGGCGCCGTCGGTGGGCATGTCGGGGAGGCTCATAGCGCCACCTGTGCCTGGATCAGTGCCGCCCGCAGTGCCGTGCACGCCTCGGCAAGCTGCTGCGCCGCCAGTGCGAGATCGGGTCCGGCGGCCAGCTCCCGCTCCAGCTGCGCAGCGCGGGCAGCCACCCGGTTCGCGCCCAGCATGCCCGCCGTGCCTTTCAAGGTGTGAGCCAGACCCGAAAGCTCTTCACGATCCTGCAGGCGCGGCAAAGCCGCCACCCGCGCCCCTGTTTGCAATAGAAAATCGCGGTAAATCCCGGCCAGGGTTTTCGGGTCCAGCACGTCCCGGAACGCGCCGAAGATCGCCAGGTCCAGCACCGGCTCTGCCGCCGGCGACAGCAGGGCTTCGGTGGACTGCTTCACGTCAGGACCGTCATTGATGTCCCATTTTGAAACCCGCATACCCGGAAGATACCCCAACCGTAAGAAAACGTACCATTACCGATGTAACAATATTCGTGTTTTCTGGCGTATTCAGCTGCGAGGCATGGGTACTCTAAATGGCTTGCGGCTTCTGCCAAAGCAGGAGGCGTTACATTGCAGGAAATGGACGCAAACGAAGCACAGCAGTTGCGTGAAGAAGTAGCCGCTTTGCGGACCAGGGTCGCGCGCCTGGAAAGCCTGCTCCCGAACCCTCGCTCTCAGGAAGCGGTGCATCGTGCGTCGGCCGTCGAGCCTTTGCCGGACGCGACGTTTCCCCCGGCGCTCTCCTTTACCGCGCCCGCGAAACCCTCGCTTGAGTCCCGCATCGGTTCGCAGGTCTTCAACCGCGTCGGCATCGTTGCGCTGCTCATCGGCGTCGCGTGGTGTTTGAAGTACGCCTTTGACCGGCAGTGGCTGGGGCCCGCCGCGCGCGTCGGGGTGGGCCTGCTGACCGGGCTTGCCGTCATGGCCTGGTCCGAGCGCTTCCGCCGCCGAGGCTACCCGGTCTTCTCCTACTCCCTCAAGGCCGTGGGCACGGGCATGCTCTATCTGTCGCTGTGGGCTGCTTTTTCTGTCTTTCACCTGCTCGGCTACCCGGTCGCTTTTGCCGGCATGATGCTGGTCACCGCAGGCAACGGCGGGCTTTGCTGGGCGCAGCGCTCCGATGTCCTGGCGCTTTACGTCGCTATCGGGGGTTTTCTCACGCCCGCCCTGCTGGGCGGCGAGCAGGCGTCCGTGCTCGCCCTCGGTGCTTACCTGCTGCTTCTCAATGCGGGGCTGTTCACGTTGACGGTCCTGCGCCGCTGGCCACGCCTGCCGGGCGCGGCCTTTGTCGGAACCGCGGGCTACCTGCTGCCGTTCGCCCTTCATGCGGGCTCGCTGCGGGTCACGCACCAGGTTCCTACGGCACAATCGCTGGCCCTGCTGTTCTTCGCCCTGTTTTCCGCGGCACCCGTTCTGATCGCCGCATGGCGCCACCCCGCCGGGCCTGTGGGAGCAGGGGAGTCGCCCGTTCTTTCCTTCGCTCACCCCCGGGAGTTTGCCGTTCTTGTCATGGCCAATGCCGCTCTCGCGTTCTTTGAGCTGTGGCGGCTGCAGTCACCGGGCAACAGCCTGACGGACTGGCTCCCCGTCGGCTTTGCCCTGTGGTTTGGCGCCATTCTCGTTTTCCAGCGCAGGCGGCCCGTCACGCCGCTGGCGAGCGTCCACGCAGCCCTGGTTGCGGCCTTTGCCGCCGTGGGCTGCTGGACGGTGCTGCCCGGCGCTTCCACAGTGGCCGGTTGGGGCGCGGAGGCGGCCACCCTCCTGTTTCTCAGCCTGCGCCCGGGCTGCCCGGCTTTCGTGCGTTCCCCCTTGCCGAACGCCCTGCTGCTCGGCGCGGGTGCGTTTCTGCTGTTTGCTGACTCGCTCTCCAGCTCCCTTTCGCGGCCTGAACACGTCCTCATCAACGAGCGCTTCGGCCTTTACCTGCTGCTCATTGGTGTCGCGGTCTTCGCCATCCGTATCGCCGCCCGTCAATACGCTTCCGCCCAACACAGCCCCGCTCCGTCCACTTCAGACTGGACCGCCATGGCCGCGGGTTCGGCCCTGCTCGCTTCCACGCTGGTGCTCGCCGCCGGCTGCCTTGAAATCCACACTTTCTGGGCCGGAACCGGCGGCACCGCCGAGCAGTTTTCCTATTCCGCCTGGGCCACGGTGCTTGGTGTCGCGCTGCTGGCGCTCGGCTTTCGCATCCGCTGGGCCTTTTTGCGCTGGCAGGCTCTCGCCCTGCTTACGTTGGCCGTCGGCAAAGTGTTTGCCGTGGACACCCGCACGCTCAGCCAGGGCTTCCGCATCCTGTCGTTTCTCGGCCTCGGGGCCCTGCTGTTGCTTGTGTCCTTTATCTATCAGCGCGACCTGTTAAACCTGCGCGGCCGCGAACACGGCGGTTAGCGGCAGCGCCCGGCCGGCTTCCACCGGGCAGGCGCTGCGCGCTCAAAACCCGCCTGAGCGCCGGCGGCCACTTCGCGGCGGGTGCTCGTTAATCCAGTCTTTCAAGCGCCCGCTTATGGCATGCAAATCGGACTCGGCAGCTCGCGTTACCGCAACGCCTCATCGCTTTCGTTCAACCACGCGGCCGACTTCAGCAGCTCCCGCGGTTTTGAGCCCTCGGGCGGCCCGACCAGCCCGTCGCGCTCCATCATGTCGATCAGCGCGGCCGCCCGGCCATAGCCGATGCGCATCCTGCGCTGCAACAGCGAGGTACTCGCCTTGCCGAATTCGAACACCAGCCGCACCGCGTCGTCGAACAACGGGTCGTTCTCGTTGACCGGATCGCTGCCGTCGCCCTCCAGATCGCGCCCGTTCGCGTCCTTCGGTGCTTCCAGAAAAGCCTCGACATACTGCGCTTCGCCCTGCGCCTTCCAGAATGAGACGACCCCGGCAATCTCCTTTTCCGTCACAAACGGCGCATGCACCCGCTGTACCCTTGACGTGCCCGGCGGCAGAAACAGCATGTCGCCGCGGCCCAGCAGCGACTCGGCCCCGTTCGCGTCCAGAATGGTGCGCGAATCGATCTTGGTCGCCAGCCGGAAGCTCATGCGCGTCGGCACATTGGCCTTGATCAGCCCCGTGATCACATCGACCGACGGCCGCTGCGTCGCCAGCACCAGGTGGATGCCGACCGCGCGCGCCATCTGCGCCAGCCGCGTGATCGCTTCTTCCACGTTCGACTTGTCCAGGATCATCAGGTCGGCCAGCTCGTCGATGATGATCATGATGTAAGGCAGCGGTTTTTCCTCCACGCCCTGCTCGTCCCACAGCGTCGGCTCTTCGTCGAACAGCCGGTTGTACTGGTCGATGTTGCGCACCGAGCGCGAAGCCAGCAGCTTGAGCCGCCGCTCCATCTCGCGGACCGCGTTCTTGAGTGCGTTCGCGGCCAGCTTGGGCTCCGTGATGATGGGCGTGAACAGGTGCGGTACGCCCTCGTACATGCCCAGTTCCACGCGCTTCGGGTCCACCAGGATCAGCCTCACCTGCTCGGGCGTTGCCTTGTAAAGCACGCTCATGATCATCGCGTTGATCGCCACCGACTTGCCGGAACCGGTCGAGCCGGCGATCAGAACGTGCGGCATCGTCGCAAGATCGGCCACAATCACGCGCCCGTTGATGTCCTTGCCCATCGCCATCGCGACCTTCGACTTCGAGGTGGCGAACGGTTCCGACTCGACAATGTCGCGCAGCCAGATGGTTTCCCGCTCCCCGTTCGGCACCTGGATGCCGACCGTCGATTTGCCGGCCATGCGCTCGATCAGGATGGACTCGGCCGCCATCGCGAGTGCCAGGTCGTCGGCCAGCCCGGTGATGCGCGAGTATTTGACCCCGGCATCGGGCCGGAACTCAAACGTGGTCACGACCGGGCCCGGGTTGATCTGCGTCACCTGCCCGTTGACGTCGAACTCACCGCACTTTTGCACCAGCACCTCGGCCTCGAGCCGCAGTGCTTCCTCGCGCACCGTGTGCGACTCCTCCGAACGGTGCAGCAGGGTGGTCGGCGGCAGCTTGTAGTTCGTTTCAAAACCGGACACTGAGCGCGCCGTCAGGGTAACGGGGCGTGCCTCCGGTGCAGCGTCGGCGCGCTGCCCAAACAGCACCGGAGCCGTTTTCGGCTCGGTATCTCTCGCTTTCGTGACCGGCTGTGGGCGCACGGGTTCCATCTCCGCTGCCTCGGCATCCTCTTCGAAAATCTTGACCCGCACGGCCACACCGGCGGGCGGCTCGCCGGACGCGAATGCTTCATCGTCCCAACCGGAGGCCATCGCCGGTCGCTCGTCCACGTCGGCAAAGCTGCCGCGACGGGAGCTGTTTGTTTCCGGCAGGGCCGCAGCGGGTTCGCCTGCGGCGGCAAACGGCGTATCCCCGGTCGAAGGCTCGTCCTCTTCCTCAAGTGCCGCCGATTGTCGGCGCAGGGTTTTTGCCTGCTCCTTCAGCTGTCTGCGATGGGCGCGGGCGGCCCGCCGGTTCGCCCATCGGTCGCGCCATGCCTGCACAAACGCGAAGCGGACCAGCAGCCGCTCGCGCGCCGTTGCAAAGGTGAATGTACTCAGCAGGTACAAGGAGACAATTGCGAGGAATATGAGCAGGACGCAGGCCCCGGGAAAGTTGATCCAGGCGACCAGCGAGTCCAGCAGCAGCAACCCCGCGACCCCGCCCAGCGGGATGGCACCGAAAAGCAGCAGGTGCCCCGGCAGCAGCGCAAACAGCGCCGGGCCCACCAGCGCGGCCAGCACCAGCCCGAAGAACTTGACGCGAAGCTCGGCTCGATTGCCTGCCGCGCGGGAGCGAAGATACGCCCAGCCCAGCCCCGCCAGCAGCACCGGGACACCGAACGCGGCCGCACCCTCGACCTGGAGCAGCAGGTCGCTCGCCGCTGCCCCGAGCCGGCCGGTCCAGTTGCCGACATCCCGGGCTCCGGCTGTGTTGAGCGAAGGGTCAGCCGCCCGGTACGAAACAAGGGCCAGCAAAAGCAGCACGGAGGCGAGCAGCAACAGCAGGCCGCCGAGCTCTTGAAAACGACGACCGGGTCTTGCCGGCGAAGAGGCTGTCAATGTGAGTGGCTTCATGGGCAGGCGCGCGGAGGTGTAGCCGCCCGGTTCGGACGGGAACAACGGCCATATCCCAGAGCAGACTCAGTATGGCAGCTTTCTTCGGCTAGAAACGGCTGTACGTGCCTTGCTGAACAACAGGAGTAACCTGCTGAGCGGCGGACGGATAACGCGCAATCACCGGATTGGCACCGTTTGCCGGCCGGATCCGTGTTTGTGTCGGGCTGAGAAGCTTTTCTGTTCGCAAGGGCAGGGCAGGCGCAGGGGCTGCCGGTGCCTGTGGGCCAGGGTCGCCGAGCTCAAGCAGGGCGCAAAGCGTCCAGGTCATCGCATAAACGACCTGGCCCGCGACCTGGCTCACCGCGTCGGCAACCAGGCCATGCAAACGGCCGCGCGGCGATGGTGTGCGCAGATAAAGTTGTGCACAGGTGGCAGGGGGGTGGCTGTCGGCAGTCAGCATGGGGGAAGAAAATTCAATCGGCATGGATGCTCCTTTGCGGCGCGGAAGCGTGCGGTACGTTATGGCGGACGTACTGTGAAGTATCCGCCGCTTGGTTGACACCGCAACAAAGCGCTTTGCCCGCTATGAGTTCTCTATCGGCAGCTCAGGAGAAAGGGTGAGTGTCCGATCCACTTTTTTGGTTTCCCGGTCATGGCGAACGTGACATACACGCCCGTGGAAACACACTATGCCGTGTCGTTTACAGGCCCGCGAACTCATCTTCGGTGCCACGCGATCATCGCTGAACGGAGCCCGCCGGGTTGTTTTTAGGCCGCGAACAGCCGGGCGCCGAACACCATCAGCACGATCGCCAGCGCGATCCGGTAGACCGCAAAAACGGTAAACCCATGCCGTCGCACAAAGCCCAGAAACCAGCCCACCACGGCCAGCGCCACAAAAAACGAAACAACGAGCCCAATCGCCAGAATCACGTAACCGTGAGCGTCGATGTGCAGCGGCGCGATCGTCTCACCGGCGGCAGCGGCTTTCGCCAGCTGCTTGTGGCTGGGGTGCACGGTCTTCAGCAGGTCGAACCCGGTCGCTGCCACCATCACGGGGATCGACACCAGGAACGAAAACTCGAGCGCCGCCGTGCGTGTCATCCCGGCGATCTGCCCCGCGGCGATCGTCGACATGGACCGGGACGTGCCGGGAAACACTGCCGACAGCACCTGGCACAGGCCGATCCAGACCGCCTGCCCCGGGCCCATCGAGTCCACGTCGCGCGTCGGGTTCTCTCGCCGCTCGCTCCACGCATCCACCACCCACATCACGATGCCGCCGATCAGCAGCGACCACTCGATCACGTGCAGGCTTTCAAGGTGCTTGCCGATCACCTTTTGCAGCAGAAACGCAGGCGCGGCGGTGGAAATAAACGCAAGGGCGACCAGCGTGAGCGGATGCGTCAGCGCCGTGCGATCACGACCCTCACCCGCCGGAAAGCTTCGCACAAATGTCACAATGCGGCCCAGGAACAGCAGCACCAGCGCCAGGATCGCCCCCAGTTGGATCACAATCGTGTACATCTTCCAGTACGGGTCAGTGAGCGAAAGGTGCAGCAGGCCCTCGGCGATGCGCAGGTGGGCAGTCGAGGAGACGGGCAAAAACTCAGTGAGGCCTTCCACAATGCCGAGCAGGACGGAAACTACGTAATCGTTCACGGGGCGGCGGGATCCTTTGGGCGCGCCGGGAGACTGTGCGAGCGCGCGGGCAGGTTCTTTATATCACCCGCCGGCCGACGAGGGCTTTCGCTGCCGTTCTGCCGCGTTGTCCCCTCACGGCGCTGCCTGTCTACTGCCGGTCATTCCCATACACCGGGATCCCGTGCTGCACCTTGTAACTCAGCCCCGCTCCGCGCGCGGCATAATCTGCCGTTCCGTACTTCGCCTGTAACTGCCCGGCTATCTCCTCGGCATGCCTGCGATCATCCGCGGCACGATGGTCGTTGTTATCGGCAGCCCACATATCCCCGGCGCAGGCCAGCCGCCATGCCGCTTCATACAAGGCCTGGGGCGCGCGTGGCGAGTCCTGGTACCCGTCCGCGAACCGGAGATAATAGGTCGCCTCTTTCTCCGGGCACTGCTCCGACCCTTGCCAGTCACCGCACAACTTGTTATCGATCAGCGTATAAGCCGCATAGCCGGCCCACTTACTCCCGGCAAACTGTTTCTCGATCCGCTTCATCTCGCCTTCGTCCGGCTGCTGCCTGAGATAGCTTTCTTTTTCATGCGCCGAGGGCAGCGTCGCCGCGTCTTCCTTTTGCAGCTGCCAGCGAATATCCGCCGAGCGCCACGCCGCCTCCGCCGCCCTCGGTCCCCCCGGGAACAGTTCCGCGTCCATCCGGTACAGCCGTCGCGCCGACTGGGCCGCCTCCGCCGGCGGGTGCGGGCCGCTCGCCGCCTGCTCCCACGAGATCGCCTCGCCGAACAGGATCGCCTCGCCCTGCGGCGTGTCGGCCGCAATCGCGTTTCCGTCCTCTATCCAGCCGGAGATCGGCTGCGCCGCCTGCGTATTGCCGAATGCCGGCTGGTCCTGCTGCCGCACCGTTTCTTCGTCCGTATTGGCATAAACCCGCAGCCAGCGCCCCGAACGCTCCAGGATCGACATCTCGCGCCCCGGCATCACCGTGCCGATCTTGTCCGATCCTGTGTCGCCCTGGATGTAAAGCGTCGTCGAGCGAATCACCGTAGCCTTCGGCGACGTGCGCGGGTCGGCCTGTTTTTGGCCTCCAGCGCTGAAACAGGCCAGCGCGCAGAAAAACAATCCATAGTGGGTGAGGCGAGGCATTTGTTCTCATTCTACGTCGACAGGCG
>CAXSBW010000009.1:48876-51983 GCA_964235795.1 uncultured Acidobacteriaceae bacterium
CACTGACTATCCGACGCCATTGACGGCGATGACGTTCTTGTAAAACCGCGAGCTCAGCTTCGGCGTCCGCTTTTGCGTCTGGAAATCTACATAAGTAATCCCGAACCGCTTCTCATACCCATCGGCCCACTCGTAGTTGTCGAGCAGGCTCCACAGGAAATACCCCTTCACCGGCACACCCTCGCTCACCCCGCGCTGCAACTGCGTCAGGTAGTTCCGCAGGTACATCGTGCGGTCGACATCGATCACCTGCCCATCCGCGGTCAGCCTGTCATCCGACGACGCACCGTTCTCGGTGATGAAGATCGTCTTCAGCCCCCATACCTCGTGCGCCAGCTTCGGTCCCCAGTAGAGCGCCTCCGGTCCTACATCCAGCCACTCTGAAAACATGTGCGGGTACGACGACGGCAGCTTCACAACCGAGTAACCCAGCTCCGCCGAAGGATCCGCCATCACCCAGGTCGCCGTGTACACGTTGATCCCGTTGAAGTCGACCGGGCTTGCAATCGCCCGGAGATCGGCGTCGGTAAACTTCGGCGCGTTCGGCCCCAGTTTCTTCAGGTAAGCGTCCGTGTACCTGCCTGTTTCAATTACGTTCAGATAGCGCGCGTTCTCCTCGCGCATGGCCGTGCGAGCGGCCGCGATGTGTTCCTCCGTCGAGATCACCGGCGTCGTTGAAGCGATGTTTTCCGCCAACCCCACCTGCGTCCCGGCCCTGGCCGACGCGCGGATGGCCTGCACCGCCAGCCCGTGGCCCAGCACCGCATGGTGGCACACCTGCGCAAATGCCTGCGTACCGGCCAGCCTGAGCCCCGGCGCATGCACGCCGTTGCCGTACCCCAGATCGGTGAAGGTTTCAATCTCATTCATCGTCATGAAGTGGCTGATGCGGTCCGACAGCTTGCCTGCGGTGTAGCCTGCGTAGGCGGCAAAGGCCTCGGCCGTGGCGCGGTTCTGCCATCCGCCCTTGTCTTCAAGCGCCTGCGGCAGGTCCCAGTGATACAGGGTGCAAAACGGCTCAATGCCGGCCTCGCGCAGCGCATCGGCAAAGCGCTGGTAGTGGTCCAGGCCCTTCGGGTTCGGCTTGCCCGTCCCATCCGGAAAGATCCGCGGCCATGCGATCGAGAATCGGCAGGTCTTCAGCCCCAGCTCCTTCATCAGCGCGATATCTTCCTTGTAGCGATGGTAGTCATCGTCGGCCACATCCCCGGTGTCGCCGTTATGGGTTTTGCCGGGCGTGTGCGAAAACTTGTCCCAGATCGACACCCCGCGGCCGTCCTCCTTGACCGCGCCCTCCACCTGGTACGCGGCTGTCGCCGAGCCCCAAAGAAACCCATCGGGAAACTTCGCGCTCCCGGCAGGCGCGCCGGCTTGCTGGGCCTCCATCACGGGCAGGGAAGACGGAAGCGTCGCGGCAGCGCCGGCTCCCAGCAGGCGTCCAAAGGTGCGGCGTGACATACGATAGCTCAAGGATTTCTCGCTTTCTCGGCAGGTCGATGGGTTTGGCACAGCGAGTATATCGGTCTGGTACCAGGCTTGGCACGAGCGCCGGCGGCGACGCGCTGAAACACCGGCTTTTCCCGATGCCCGTGCTTGTTTCAGCTCTTCTTCTCGCCGCGCTCGCTGCGTTCGCCGTTCTCACGCTTCGCTGGCCGCTGGTCGGCGACGCGCCCCTGTTCCACTACATCGTTTTTCTGACACGGCACGGCTGGGCTCCCTACCGGCAGATCGTCGACCTCAACCTGCCCGGCACCTACGCGGCGGAGGCGCTGGTCATGGCCGTCCTCGGCCCAGGCGCTCTCGCCTGGCGGGTCTACGACATGGGCCTGCTGTTGCTGATCGGCCTGGCCATGGCTGCCATCTGCGGCCCCGGCCGGCGTTTCGCAGCGCTTTTTGCCGGCACGCTCTTCGCACTTATCCACGGGCGCGACGGCCTGATCGATACCGGCCAGCGCGACCTGCTGATGACTGCGCTGCTGCTGCTCGGCTGTGCCGCGCTGCTTCGGCAAAAGCCCCGCCCGTGGTCGAGCGTCTCCCTTGGCCTTGCGCTCGGTGCCGCCGCCACCGTCAAGCCGCTGGCTCTTTTGCTGCTGCCCGCCTGGGCGGCCCTGCTTGTTTTTCGTTTGCGAGCCAGCGGCCGACCATGGTCCCGGCATCTCCGGCTCCTGCTCGCCGGCGCAGCCCTGCCGCTGCTCGCGGCCGCCTTTGCGCTGTTTCGCTGGCACGCAGCTCGCCCCTTTCTTCTGATCCTGCTCCATCTTGTGCCGCTGCACGCCGGCATCTTTCGCTGGCCGCTTCGCGGCCTGCTCACGGGCAGCATCTCGTCCACGCTTCTCGGGGTCTTTGTGTTGTGGCTGCCGCTGCTGTGGGCCACCCGTCAGTGGCGGTCGCCGCAGGGCCCGGCGCTGCTCGCGGGCTTCGTCTTCGGCCTCGTCTCCTACCTCGCCCAGGGGCGCGGCTACCCCTACCACCGTTATCCCTCCCAGGCCTTCTGGCTGCTGCTGGCCGGGCTGGCCTTTCAACAGGGTCTGCGCGACAAGCGCCCCTGGGTAGCAACCCTGGCCGTCGCCGGGCTCCTGTTCGGCAGCCTGCTCGTGGTGCCGCGATCCCTGCAGCAGATCCGCCGCTTCGACGGGCAGCACGACGAATTCGCGTCCTCACTCGCGCACGACCTCCAAGCCCTCGGCGGCCCGGCTCTCAACGGCCGCGTCCAGTGCCTGGACCAGGCCGGGGGCTGCCTGGCCTCTTTGTACCAGGCGCGGCTGGTCCAAAGCACCGGCTACCTGTACGACTGTTACCTTTTCATCGCACCGGGCAGCCCCGGGCAGAAACGCGACCAGGACTGGTATCGCGATGGATGGGCACAGGCCTGGACTCGTCACCCGCCGGACTTCGTCATCGTCACCAGCGACGAGTGCGGCCTTCGCCCACCAGGCTTCGCGTACAGCAAGCTGCAGCACTGGCCCTGGCTCCGTCACGTACTCGCGTCGCAGTACCGGCTTGTACAACAGCACGTACCCACCACACGCATCGCCTGGGGCGGTGTGCCCGTGCTGCCGTATGGCTACCGCATCTATCGCCGGCTCGGCGACGAGCCCTGAGGCGCC
>CAXSBW010000009.1:52083-53655 GCA_964235795.1 uncultured Acidobacteriaceae bacterium
CGCGAACATCGCCGCATCCACGTTCCGGCCTGAAAGAACCGCCACTGCCTTGCGATACGGCAGCAGCTCGGTCGAGTGATACAGCATCGCCGCCGCCGTCACCGCCCCGCTGGGCTCGGCCACCAAACCGCTTTCTCCGGAACCGGCGCGCGCCGGGCAGCGCTCATGGATCGCGCGCATCGCGCCGCCGATCTCCGCCTCCGAAACCGTGACGATGTTGTCGACCAGGGCATGCACATGCGCCCAGTTCAGATCTCCCATCGACTGCGTCCGCAGGCCATCGGCCACTGTTCGGGTCGTCAGCGCCGCCGGCCAGTTGGTCAAGGTTCCCGATAAAAAACTCTCTCGTGCATCCCCGGCCAGCTCCGGCTCCACGCCGATCACTGAAACCTCCGGCCGCTGCTGCTTGATCGCCGCCGCCACCCCGCTCAACAGTCCGCCGCCTGAAACCGGCACCAGCACCAGGTCGACCTCCGGCAGGTCTTCCAGGATCTCGAGTCCGCACGTCGCCTGCCCGGCGATGATCGCCGCGTCGTCATAGGGCGGCACGACCGCGTAGCCGTGCCGGCGCGCCAGATCTTCCGCCCGCAGCCTTTCGCTTGAGGCCGGGCCCACCGTCACGATGGTCGCCCCCAGCGCCTCGGTTGCCGCGCGCTTGGTCGCCGGCGCATTTTCAGGCATCACAATCACCGCCCGAATCCCCGCTTCGCGCGCCGCATACGCGACCCCCTGCGCATGGTTGCCGCTGGAGTACGTAATCACCCCGCGTGCGCGGACTGCCGGCGGCAACGACAGAACCGCATGGACCGCGCCTCGCAGCTTGAAGGATCCGATCGGCTGCGCGCCCTCGTCCTTCAGGTACAGCGCACCCGGCAAGGTCGCCGCGGGAAAACGAATCAGCGGGGTACGCATCGCGATACCGGGAATCCGCGCCTGCGCCCGGCGAATTGCTTCCAAACTCACGAGTGTTTGTGCCATTGTGAAATGGTAAAGTTATGCCACCGTTTGCCCGGCGTTTCACTGCACAGACCATCGCAGTGGAACGTGATAAAGATGACGCCGTTTGTCGTTTCCAACGAGGTGTAGACCATGACGGAAAACGATCGTTCGATCTCGACCCTGCACACCCTTATCGGCATCCTGCGCGACGGCGAAAAAGGTTTTGAAGCGGTCGGCATCAAGATGCGTGAGCCGGAGCACCGTTCTTTCTACCTGGAAGAATCGCGTGTGCGCTCGGCTTTCGCGGCGGAGTTGCAACGGGTGCTCGAAGCCCTCAACGGAACGCCGGTGTATGAAACCGGAACCGTTTTCGGCCAGATGCATCGCCTTTATGCGGATATAAGAACTTCGCTCGCCACCGGCGACCTGGCCCTGCTGAATACGACCGAGATGTGCGAGCGCGTGGTGCTGCGCTTCTATCACAACGCGATCAGGGACGATGCCATGCCGGACCGGTTCCTCGGTATTCTGGCCTACCAGGCAGGGCACGTACACAGGGTGTATGAGCTGATCAACGACTTTCGCGTGCAAGCGCAGAGCCGGCAGCGTCTCCCCGACCCGCTCCGTTGAACA
>CAXSBW010000010.1:0-12782 GCA_964235795.1 uncultured Acidobacteriaceae bacterium
TTAAGTTCCGTCCCCGGTTTTCAAAAACGTCCACACCCCGCCCAGCAGCCGCTGCCCACCTGCCCGGGCACTAAACTGGAGGGAGACCCATGGCTGAATTCACCCATCTTCACCTCCACACCGACTTTTCCCTCCTCGACGGCGCGTGCGATGTCGACAAGCTGGTCCAGCGCGTCCAGGACATCGGGCAGACCTCGGTCGCGATCACCGACCACGGCAACATCTATGGCGCCGTGCACTTTTTCGAGGCCGCGAAGAAGCAGGGGATCCGGCCCATCCTCGGTTGCGAGCTGTATGTGTGTCAGAAGGAAGACCACCGGGCCGATCCGCAGGGCGATGACTACAACCACCTTCTGGTGCTCGCCGAAAACGAGGAAGGCTACCGCAACCTCGTCCGCATCACGAGTGAGGCCTCGCTGCACGGGTTTTATCGCAAGCCGCGCATCAGCAAAAAGTACCTGGCCGAGCACTCCGCGGGCCTGGTCGGGTTTTCCGGCTGCCTCGCCGGCGAGCTCGCGCAAAACCTGATGAAGGACAACTACGAGGGCGCGAAGCGAACCGCGAGCCAATACCAGGACATCTTCGGCCGCGGCAATTTTTTCCTTGAAATCCAGGATCACGGCCTCGAACTCGACAAGAAGATTCAGTCCGACATGTTTCGGCTGGAAAAAGATCTCGACATCCCGCTGGTCGCGACCAACGACTCGCATTACCTGTGCGAGGACGACCACCACGCGCACGAGATCCTGCTCTGCGTGCAGACCGCCGGGTCCATCCACGATCCCAAGCGTTTCAAGTTCGACTCCGACCAGTTTTTCGTAAAAACGGCCGACGAGATGGAGCGGCTTTTCTCGTATGCGCCCGAGGTGGTAAGCCGCACCATGCAGTTCGCCGAGCGCTGCCAGCTCAAGCTCAACAAGGTCGAGAACCCTTTCCCGGAGTTCGCCGTGCCGCCCGGCCACACGGTCGATACCTACTTTGAGCAGGTGTGCCGCGAAGGCTTTCAAAAGCGGCTCGACACCAGCATCAAGCACCTGCAGGACAAGGGCTTGCTGCGCATGCCGCTCACCGATTACCACGCGCGGCTGGAGCGCGAGCTTGAGTGCATCAAGTCGATGAAGTTCCCCGGCTACTTTCTGATCGTGTGGGATTTTATCCGCTACGCGCGTGAGCAGGATATTCCGGTCGGCCCGGGTCGCGGTTCGGCGGCGGGCTCGCTGGTCGCATACGTCATGGGCATCACCGACGTCGATCCGCTGCAAAACGCGCTGCTGTTTGAGCGCTTTCTCAACCCAGAGCGCGTGTCCATGCCCGATATTGATATCGATTTCTGCATGAACCGTCGCGGCGAGGTCATCGATTACGTCACGCGCAAGTACGGTCGCGAGCAGGTCGCGCAGATCATCACCTTCAACACCATGGCCGCGAAGGCCGCGATCAAGGACGTCGGCCGTGCGCTCGACCTGCCGTACGGCGACGTGGACCGCATCGCCAAGATGATTCCGCCGACCATCGGCATCACCCTCGAGCAGGCGCTCAAAGACTCGCCGCCCTTGCAGGAGGCCTACGACAAAGACCCGCAGATGCGCGAGGTCATCAACACCGCGCTTAAGCTGGAAGGCCTCGTGCGCGGTGCGGGCGTCCATGCCGCCGGCGTCGTGATCGCGCCGCGACCGCTCACCGACCTGGTGCCGGTGGTGCGCTCAAAGAACGACGAAATCGTGACCGCCTACGACATGAAGGCGATCGAAAAGATGGGCTTGCTCAAGATGGACTTCCTGGGCCTGACCACCTTGACCGTCATCGACGACTGCCTGAAGCTGCTGAAGAAGAAGGGCATCACGGTCGATCTCGACACCATCGCGCTCGACGACCAGCAGACCTACGAAGGCATTTTTCATCGCGCGCTCACCTCCGGCGTGTTCCAGTTTGAGTCGGGCGGCATGCGCGATGTTTTGCGCCGCTACAAGCCGACCTCCGTCGAAGACCTGACGGCGCTCAACGCCCTGTACCGTCCGGGTCCGATCCAGGGCGGCATGATCGACGACTTTATCGAGCGCAAGTGGGGCCGCCGCAAGGTGGAGTACGACCTGCCGCCGATGGAATCGATCCTCAAGGAAACACTCGGCGTCATCGTGTACCAGGAACAGGTAATGCAGATCGCCAACGCCGTGGCCGGCTACTCACTCGGCGAAGCCGACCTGCTGCGCCGCGCGATGGGCAAGAAGAATCTCGAGGAAATGACAAAGCAGCGCGAGCGTTTCGTCTCCGGCGCGGCTGAAAAAAAGTTTCCCAAGGATACGGTCACGCGCGTCTTCGACCTGATGGAGCAGTTCGCCGGTTACGGCTTCAACAAGTCGCACTCGGCGGCTTACGCGCTGCTTGCGTACCACACGGCCTACCTCAAAACGCACCATCCCGTCGAGTTCATGGCGGCGCTGCTGACGAGTGAAATCTCCAAGCCTGAAAACGTCGTCAAGTACATCAAGGAGTGTCGCGAACTCGGCATCGAGGTGCAGCCGCCGGACGTGCAGCTGTCCGGCGCCGATTTCACGCCGGACGGCAGTGCGATCCGCTTTGGACTGACCGCGATCAAAAACGTCGGGCGCAATGCGATCGATTCCATCCTGGACGCACGGCGCGCGCTTGAAGACAAGGGCAAAACCTTTACCGGCTATTGGGAGTTCTGCGAGCAGGTGGACCTGCGGCTGATGAACAAGCGCGTGCTGGAGTCGCTGATCAAGGCCGGCGCGCTCGACACCTTTGGCCGCCGCTCGCAGCTGATCGCCGCGGGAGACCGCGCGATCGAGCGCGCGCAAAAAGCACAGCGCGACCTGGCGAGCGGGCAGCATGGCTTATTCGGAATCTTCGACGACCAGCCGGCCGCGACCGCGGTCACCGACGCCTTGCCGAACGTGCCGGACTGGGATGAGAACGAGCGTTTGCAGGCTGAAAAAGAGGTCCTGGGTTTCTTTGTCTCCGGCCACCCGCTCGATAAATATGCCGACAAGCTGCGCAATATTCCGGGCGTGATGGACACCGCTTCCGCGCTTGAAGCGAAGCCCTCGCCCGCGCCGACACGACGGGGCGAGAAAGGCGACGAGGTCCAGATCGCGGGCGTCATCGTTGGCTTGAAAGTCGCGAAATCGAAGCGCTCGGGCGAACTCTACGCGCAGGCATCGCTCGAGGACACGGTCGGCAAAATCGACCTGATCTGCTTTCCGAAGGATTACGCCGCGCTTGCCGAAAGCCTGAAGATCGAAGTGCCGGTCGTGGTGCGCGGCGCCCTGCGTGCCGAAGAAGACGCGGCCAACAAGCTGTGCGTCTCCTCGATCCAGCCGATTGAAGATCTGAAGGTGCGCCTGCCCAAAAACCTGCGGATCAAAGTGCAGCTCGATATCGCGAGCGGTGCGATGCTCGAACAACTGCGTGGCATGATCGGCGACGCACCGGGGCCGGGCCGCATCATGATCAGTCTCGAACAGCGTGGCGAGTACTGCGTGGTGCTGGAACCCACGGGACTCGAGGTCGCGGCGGATCGCGCCTTTATCGATCGCGCCGAAACGCTACTGGGGCGTGGGGCCGTGCAGGTGATGGACTGAGTCGCCCGCGTACAATCACGTTGGTGCACGGCTCCTCTGAGAGCGCTGCGCCGGAGACGACCACGGTACCCATGGCTGACGCCTCGACAACCTCGCTCGCCCTGACAGGCGGCCCCCAGCGCTGGATCAAGACAGAGTTGGCCCGACATCCTCAGCGGCCCGATCCGCTGTTTTTTGTCGAACGCATCTTCACGGACTTTGCTGAAATCCACGGCGATCGCGCCTTTGCCGACGATCTGGCACTGCGCTGCGGCATGGCCCGGCTGCGCGGGGAGCAGGTGTTGGTGATTGCCAATGTCAAGGGGCGCACCACGAAAGAAAAAATTGCCCATCGCTTCGGCATGCCCGACCCGGAAGGCTATCGCAAGGCGTTGCGCGTGATGAAGATCGCGGAAAAGTTCGGCCGGCCGGTGCTGGTTTTGATCGACCTGATGGGTGCGAACCCGGGCCTGGGCGCGGAGGAGCGCGGCCAGGCCGAGGCGATCGCCCGCAACCTGCGCGAAATGTCGCGGCTGCGGGTGCCGACCATCGCGGTCATTACCGGGGAGGGCGGCTCCGGCGGCGCGCTGGGCCTGGCCGTGGCCGACCGTGTGCTGATGCTTGAAAACGCGGTTTACTCCGTCATCTCGCCCGAGGGCTGCGCGTCGATCATGTGGCGCGACGCAGGCAAACGCGCCCAGGCGGCCGAGGCCATGCGCACCACCGCCGGCGACGTGGAAGCCCTCGGCTGCCTGGACGGCATCGTCCCGGAACCGGAGGGCGGCGCGCATGCCGACCCCGAGCGGGCAGCTGAGCTGCTCGGCGACGTGCTGTTTGAAAAGCTGTCCGAGCTGCGGGCCCTGCCGGTCGACACACTGCTGGCCGAGCGCTACCGCAAGTTTCGCAACATGGCCCAGTTCTATGTCGGCTGAGTTCCGGTGGGTCCCAAACATCCGGCCGACCATCCGGCCGACGCGGCGGGTATGACGGACTGGCATGTCCGGCACCGCGCTGAGCTGCGCGCCGCCCGGGCGCGAGCCACCAGCCTGCGGCTTCGCTCGCTTGGCTGGTTTGTGCTCGCGATCGTCTATGCCGGCCTTCTGCATCAGCTTGTCGCGCGAGCCGCTGGGACTTCCTCGCACCGCGTTCTTTCTGCCCCTGTCTCCCGGCTGTTGTTTGTGTTTTTACTCTGGCTCGGCTTTGCGGTCATGGCAGCCGTGCAAAACCGTCCGGAGGGCGCAGGCCAGGCCGTCGGGCTGCCGTTGCGCCCCGGCAAAGGACGAGAGTGGGCGCTGGGCGCGGCCCTGGGCTGGGCCGGGGTGCTGGCCTGTGTCGCCCCGGTCGCACTCGCCACAGGGCTGCTGGTCACAATCAACAGCGGAGGCCTGCACCTGTTCGAGCCTGTTCTGGGCGACCTGCTCGCATTGGCAGCCGCCGCGCTCGCCGATGAGCTCCTGTTTCGCGGGTACCCTTTTCAGCGCCTGATCGAGGTCGCGGGCCCCACTTCGGCGGCGCTGCTGATGAGTGCCCTGTTTACCTATGCACGGCAGGGCCCGGCCTCCACCCCGGGCAGTGTGCTCGCCACGTTCCTGCTGGGGTTATTGCTGGCTACGGCCTACCTGCGAACACGGGCCCTCTGGGTCGGCTGGGGCTTCGGGTTCGCCTGGATGGCGAGCATCGCCCTCCTGTTCGGCCTGCCGGTCAGCGGGTCCACCGACTTCTCCCCAGTGTTTTCAACCTATGCCGCGGGCTCGGCGCTGCTGACCGGCGGCGGCTATGGTCCCGAGGGTTCGGCGCCGGCAACGCTCGTGTTGCTGGTTTTGCTCTGGGTGATGGCCAGGGCTACACGCGAGCTGCGCCACCGGTGGACCATGCCCGAGATCGTCGGTGCCGGGCTCCCGGTCAACATGGATGCCGTCACCGAGCGGCAACATCGAGAAGCGATGGGCCCGGCCGGGAACGCAGCGCCCCCGGCCGCTGGCACGCTGGTTCAGATTCTGCCGGCAACGCCGCGTGAGCCCTCTGCACAGCTCTCCGGGCCGCCTGGGCCGCCCAAACTCCCTGGCCCGCTCAGTGCCGACGGCTCCGAACCTTAGCTCGCCCACCACTCCGCGAGGTCGCCGCGCTTACTTTCGTGTCAACGAGAGGGCTTGCATCCCCTTGCGCGTCGGGTGCATGCTTGCCCTATTCCCCATTGCATCCGGATGGTGCCATGCTTCCCGCACGCTCGTTGTTTCTCACGGTTTTGTCGGCCTTTGTTCTCTGCGCAGCGGCAGCGCGTGCACAGGTCTTCACCGTGAGTACGGAACAGATCGAAGGCCGTTTTCTTCAGTTCCAGCCGACCCACGTCGAGCTGCCCAGGATGCACGCCGGCCCCTTCACCTATGAGGGACTCCAGCGAACACTCGCCTCCGAGCAGGGCTACGCGATGCGCCCGTTGCCCTTGGCCAGCAAGGGCCTGGTGCTGATCGCGAACGGAGCCCTGACCCCGAACGGGTCCGACTACGTGACTGAGCTGAACAGCAAGGGAATCTCGGCCCGGCCGGGTGATCGCGTCACCGTGACCAGGATCGTCTTCAACAAAGACCGGCTCGTGCTGGAGTTCAACGGCGGCCCCGATCTGCCGCACAAATACCTGCGGCACCTGCAGGTGGGCGCGGGCGGCGGCTTTGTGCCGGTCGCGCGCGACAACGGCGAGCAGGCAACAGGATCGCGGCTGACGCTGATCTTTGCCGGCGGCGTGCCGAATGTGACGGGCGACGAGGTCAAGGCGCTGATCGCGCCGGTCGTCGGCTTCGGCGAAAAGTCTCCGCTCGAAGCCTACGTGGAAACATTGCCGCCATTTCTGAAAAAGGCGATCCTGGACCATCGGGTGCTGGTCGGCATGGATCGCGACATGGTGCTCCACGCACTGGGCTCGCCGGTTCAAAAGGTGCGCGAGCGCGACGAGAGCCGGCCCTTCGAAGAGTGGATCTACGGAACGCCGCCTGAGAAGACCCAGTTCGTGCGTCTGCAGGGCAACCGCGTTATCCGAGTGGAGGAGGCCGCGGTCGGCACCAGCCCGGTCGTTCGCAGCGCGAACGAGGTCGGCAACTACTGGGAAACCCAGGCCGACGGCGGCGCGAACGTCAGGCTCGTGCAGCTGGGCGACCGGTCTGAATCGGATCGCGCGGCGCAGAATGCGCCCACCACGGCCCCGCCGACCCTGCGCAAACCCGGTGAAACCCTGCCTGCCGACAAGAACCCGCAGCAGCCTTCAATGGGGCCTGTTCAGTTCCCCCCGGGTACGGGTACCGGGGCGAAATCCGGCACCGGGACAGGCGGTGCTTCCGGCGCAGGCACGGGGCCGGCCACCGGTACGCCCGACGCGGGCCATCCACCATCCCTCCAGGCCGTCTCTCTCATGTAAACTGGCAAACAGCGCTTGATTCCCATTGCAGCAGGGCTCCCTCGACTGGGTTGAGCGCTTGGCGGCAGGGCGCAACCTACCGAGGAGAACATAAGGACCATGGCAAAGATCGCGAAGACCGCCGATCGTAAGAAGGTAATGGACACAGCCAAGAGCACGGATTGCCCGAAATGCAGCAAGCCGACTCGTATTGTCAAGCGAGTGAAAGATCGCGAGCGCGGCACTCCCGGCGGCGTGTATATCTCCTGCTCAGCGTGCGAGTTCCACGAAAAACTCTAAGTTTTATTTCTGGTGTGAACGAGAGAAAGCCCGGCTTATGCCGGGCTTTCTACAGCGATGGACTTGCTGAATCGATTTCCTGGATCAATCTCCTGGATCGATTTCCTGGAGCAGTGCCAGGTACGCACGCGCCGGGTTGTCTGCCGCGGTGATGGGACGGCCGACAACCAACTGGTCCGCTCCGCATCGAAGCGCCTCCGCCGGGGTGCTGACCCGTTGCTGATCGTCCGATGCTGAACCCTGCGGACGAATGCCGGGGGTGATCAGGTGAGCCGACGGCAGAAGGGCGCGAACTGTCCGGACTTCCTCCGGGGAGCAGACGACAGCGTTTAGACCGCAATGGTCTGCAAGTCGTGCGAGTCGCTCCACCTGTGCTGCCGGGGACGCAATGACCCCAACCGAGGTGAGTTCTGCCGCGTGCATGCTGGTGAGCACCGAGACAGCAACCAGCCGCGTCTTCGAACCCGCAGCTGCCCTTGCCGCTGCGGCAAGCATCGCAGGGCCGCCGCTTGCATGCACCGTAAGCAGAGCCGGGCCGAGCGGCAGGACAGAGCGAACGGCCCCGGCAACTGTATTCGGTATGTCGTGGAGCTTGAGATCGAGAAAGACTTCATAGCCCAGGTCCCTGAGCCGGGAAACCAGGCTGGGACCCGCAGCAAGGAATAGTTCAAGACCGACCTTCACCCAGCGCGGTCCCGCCGCTGCGGGCACCCCTGCCGATAGGGTCGATAGAAAACGGAAGCAAGCCTCAGGCGAAGGGAGATCAAGCGCCAGAATGAGCCTGTCTCGCGCCTCCGGCATGCTCTTCCCTAGCGTCCGTTCAGTGCCGGTTCCGCCTGCACTTCAGCCAGTTCGGCCGGGTGGTTCAGGACATCGAGCCGCACCTGGGCCGTGCCGCTGAAGCCGAGAAAGTGAGCCGCTGCATAGGAAAGATCGATCACTCGGCTGGCCAGGTACGGGCCACGGTCATTGACGCGCACCACAACCGACTTGTGATTCATCAGGTTCGTCACTCGAACCAGCGTTCCCAAGGGAAGGCTGCGGTGAGCGCAGGTCAGGTCGGTCATGTTGTAGTTTTCGCCGCTGGCTGTTTCCCGCCCTTGAAACCCGCCGCCGTACCAGGAGGCACGGCCGATCTGGTACCAATGCTTCTTTGCCGTCTCAGCGCTGGGTGCCGGCGGAGCGGTCGGCGCTTTCGCCGACTTGGCTACATTGGCGCTGCACAGAGCAAGCAGCCCTGCCAGGGCAAAGCCCGCGCAGGTGGACACTCGGAGGAAGGGGAGCCGCGAAACGTTCTGTCTGGTCATAGGCACTCGTATGAGTGAAGCAGATCAAATTGTGTAAGTCAATGGTTCTGTTGTATTTGTACTCCCATTCTGGTAACCCTTTCGGGTGATTTCCCGAAGTGGGAAGTTGTTGCGCAATCGAGTAAATGCTGCATCCCTCGGGTATCCCGATTGTTCCGCAGCTCTTGTAAGCTGGGGCTATGCAAAAGATTCCATCTTGCAACGACAGCTTTCCCGGTGCGACCGGGCCGCGGGGCAGTCCGCCTACCGTGCTTACCATCGCCGGATTTGACCCGTCCTCGGGCGCCGGGGTCACAGCGGACCTGAAGGTTTTTGCTGCGCATGATCTTTACGGCCTCGCTTGCGCGACCGCCCTGACCGTGCAATCGACGCAGGGCGTACGCCGGTCCCAGCCGGTCCAGTCGGAGCTGATCGCCGAAACCCTGGCATGCCTGTCAGACGACGTCGCGATCGCCGGCGTCAAGATCGGCATGCTGGGCAGCAGGGCCGCCATCGAGTCGATCGCTCACTGGCTGGCACCCTTGCGAGCCGCTTCCCCGGACTTGCCGGTGGTGCTCGACCCCGTGCTGCGCGCCAGCTCCGGGACCGCCCTGTTGCCGCTTGAGGCCGTCGATGCCTTGAGAACGGAACTGTTGCCGCTGGTCTCGGTGGTGACGCCGAACCTGCCCGAGGCCGCCCTGCTCGCCGGGGCTCCCCCCTGCGAAACCCGGAGTTGCGTCCCAAACATGGCACGCCTGCTGCAAACGCAAACCGCCGGAGCGGTGCTGATCACCGGCGGCCACCTTCAGGGTGCATCGACACCTGAGGACTACCTGCTCCAGGCCGGCGCGGACCAGGGTGCCTGGTTCCCGGGCGAGTGGGTGCGGACACGCGCGACCCACGGTACCGGGTGCGCTTTGTCCTCGGCGCTGCTCTGTGGACTGGTTCAGGGTTTGCCGCTCGGTCCTGCTGTGCGGGCAGCGAAACGATATGTGGAGACGGCCATGCGGGCAGCCTATCCGGTCGGCCGGGGCTCGGGCCCGATGCACCATCTATTCGCCTGCGATGCCGTTGAGGCTCCCCGAGCTCCCGGCACGTCAGAAGAGACAGGGCAAACACGATCGCTCGGAAGAGGTCACGCGTGACATGGAAATGGTTGCAGGCAGGGTTGGTCGGCTTGGCCGCCGCGCTGGCAGGGGGGGTGGCTCACGGTCAGACCACGGTCGACACCGCCGCCCTGAACCGCACCGACGACGTACGCGAGGCCTTCGCGGCGTTCTACGCCATGGACTACGACCGGGCCATGGCCGGCTTCCGACAGATCGCGGCCGAGCACCCCGACGATCCGCTTGCCACTGACTTCATCCTCGACGTGACCGTTTTTCGCGAGCTGAACCGGCTGGACCTGCTGGACACGACCTTCTACGCCAATGACGGTTTTCTAACCGGTAAACATACCGTGACGGAAGACCCGGCAGTCCGCGACGACGTACGCGCCCTTGCCGCGAAAGCAGGGGCGCAGGCCGATGCGCGCCTGGCTCGGAACCCGAAAGACGCCGATGCCCTCTATGCGCGAGGCTGGTCGCGCTCCCTGCTCGCCACCTACACCGCCATTGTCGAGCGGGGCTTTGCCGGCGCGCTCAAGGGGGCACTGGGTGCCAAAAACGACCAGGAACAGGTGCTCAGGCTGGATCCCGATTACATCGACGCCAACCTGGTGGTCGGCACCTACCAGTACGTTGTCGGAGCCCTGCCGCTCTCGTTTCGCCTGCTGGTCGGTGTCGCCGGCATCTCCGGGTCCAAGGAAAAAGGCATGCAGATGCTGCGGGTAGCCGCCGCGCACGGGGTGCGAACCTCAATTGAAGCGCGCACCTGCATGATGCTGTTTCTGCGCCGGGAAGCGAAGTACAGCGAGGCGGAAGCGATCGCCGCCAACCTGGCCGAGCAGTACCCCCATGGGTACCTGTTCCAGCTGGAGCGGGCCAATCTCCAAAAGGATGCCGGCGAGGCTGCCGCCGCCATCGCGCGCTACAAGGAGGTGCTCGACCGTGCCCGGGAGCCCGGCTACTTCCATCATGCGCACCTGGAGCTGGCCTGGTTCGGCCTGGGCGATACCCTGCGCGGACAACGGCAATATGGCGAGGCGGCAACGGCTTTTCGCAACGCATCAGCGCTTGCTGTCACCAGCACGGAGTTGCGCCAGCGATGCCTTGTTGCCGCGGGCAAGTCCTATGACCTGATGCATGACCGCGCCCGCGCCAGGGAGAACTACCAGCAGGCGGCGGACGCCGGGGCAGACACAGCCCAGGCGCAGGAAGCGCGCAAACTCCTGAAAAAGCCGTATGAGGGCGGTTAGGGAACCGCAGGCGCGCCCATTGCGTACTGGAGAGCGAGTTGGAGGAGTGAGCTATGTTCTGTGGACGGTGTGGCAGTCAACTCGGAGCCGAAGCCCGGTTTTGCTCGTCCTGTGGAGCACCGGCACTGGCCGCGGCGGCGGCAGCTGCCGGATGGCAGGGAGCCGGGTACGCCGGCGTACCACTGACGCGGCCGCGCGGCAGCCGCATGATCGCCGGCGTGTGCGCCGGCCTGGCGCAGCACTACGGCTGGGAGCTGACATGGGTCCGTATCATCGCCGTGCTGGCTGCTGTTTTCTCAAGCGGTGCCGGGGTTGTGGCCTATATCGTGTTCTGGATTGTCATGCCGCAGGAAACCTGGCGTTTGACGGCCGGCAGGCCTGGAGCCGTGCCGACCCCGCCCGCCCCGCCCGCCCCGCCCGTTGTCTGACCTCCGGGCTCCCTTTCTCTGATCCTTGAAGATGTCGGTTCGCCGGTCATCGACGCCCGCGTGGGCCGGCCGTGTCGGGGAGGACCGAGCGCAGGCAGCTTGGCAAGGGAGGGCAGGGACGCTACCCTCGAAAGGGTGAGTACCCCTTCGCCGCGTCCCTTTTACCGCCCTCGCCCCAAGGACGACCTCTTCTGCGACGCCGTTTCGCTGCGTCGACTCGCCCGTCGCTGGGGCACCCCCCTGTACGTCTACTCGGCGGAAGCCATCCTGGCGCGCTACGCCATGTTTGCCGACGCCTTTGCCGGGCAGCCGCACCTTCTTTGCTACTCGGTCAAGGCCAATCCGGCGCTCGCCATCCTGAAGCTCCTGGCGGCGCACGGGGCCGGGTTCGACATCGTTTCGGGCGGCGAACTGGAGCGGGTGCTTAGGGTCGACCGGGCCGCCGCTGTACGGGTCGTCTTTTCGGGCGTCGGCAAGACTGCCCCGGAACTCGACCTGGCGCTCCGGGCCCGCATTCGTATCTTCAATGTGGAAAGCGAAGGGGAGCTGGAGCTGCTGGCGGAGCGCGCGGCCAGGCGCGGGGTGCGCGCCCGCTTCGCCCTGCGTGTCAACCCCGATGTGTTCGCGGCGACTCACCCGTATATCTCGACCGGCCTGAGCGAGCACAAATTCGGGGTTTCCATCGACGAAGCCAGGCGTTTATACGCACGGGTGCGAAGCGAAAAGCGGCTGAACAGGCGCCTGCAGACAGCCGGCATCAGCGTGCATATCGGGTCGCAGATCCGCGAATCGGGGCCATTCGGCGCGGCGGCGGCCCGTGTGGTTTCCCTTGTGCGCGAGCTTCGCGCCGCCGGCGACGTTGGGCTGCAATCCATCGACCTGGGCGGCGGCCTGGGGATCGAATACGAAGCGGAAGCGGAGTGGAACCCGGAGTCCCGAGTCGCCGATTATGCCGCGGCGCTCCGTGGAGCCCTCGCCGGGCTCGGGCCGGTCGAACTGTTGCTTGAGCCGGGCCGCTTCCTCGTGGCACAGGCCGGCGCGCTGTTGACGGAAGTGGTGTACACCAAGCGAAATGGGGCGAAACGCTTTGTTGTGGTCGATGCCGGCATGAACGACCTCCTGCGTCCTTCGCTCTACGGTGCCCACCATGCGATGGAGCCGGTCGGAGCGCCGAAGCCGGGTGCCGTCAGTGAAAACGTCGATGTCGTGGGGCCGGTTTGTGAGAGTGGAGATTTTTTGGCGCGGGACCGTGCCCTGCCGCCGCTTCGCCGGGGCGACCTGCTCGCCGTGCTCGACGCCGGGGCTTATGGGCAATCGCTGGCGTCCAACTACAACACCCGGCCGCGTCCGGCGGAGGTGCTGGTGGAAGGGAAGCGGTCGCGCCTGATCCGCAGGCGCGAAACGGTTCGGGAGCTGTTCAGGATGGAAAAGCCCTGACCCGAG
>CAXSBW010000010.1:12882-17424 GCA_964235795.1 uncultured Acidobacteriaceae bacterium
CCGCAGGCGCGAAACGGTTCGGGAGCTGTTCAGGATGGAAAAGCCCTGACCCGAGCGCACTGCTTGCGCAAAACGACCCATTCGCTGAAAAGCCGCCCAAAGGGCGGCTTTTCAGCGACTCCGGCAACACCTAGTTCATGATGGAATGCACGCTGGCGAGGGTGTCGGCCCCGGTCGCCTGCGTCAGGCTGCCTTCGCCGCGACCGGAGGCGACCACGGCGCCATCGGCTCCGTTCGGGCCCAGGCCCAGTTTGATCAGCGCCCGCGAATCGGGCATCAGCTTGGTCTGCCAGCCATTATCGCCCTGGAACTTCTGCATGGCGGCTTCCGTCTCCGGGGTCCACTCGCCTGTCGCATCCCCCGTCAGGTAGCTTCTGCCGATCAACGCGGTCTGGATCGCGCGGGTCCGATCAGAGTCGATACCCCTTTGACCCGGGGTCCAGTGCGCGACGGCCGGGGCGGCATGGTGGCGTCCATGACTCATTTTGTGGTGACCTGAGGCGGCGCTCCGGTGAGAACGGGAGGCAATAGCCGGGGTCACGAGCAGCAAAACAGCCAGTCCGGCGCAGTTCGCCAGAAAAAGCCGGGAGGAGCGAAACTTCATGCAGAAACCTCGAGGGAAGGTGGGTCGTTCGCTATGGCACGAGACTACCCTGCCCTTGCTCGAAAAGCAATCCGGCAGGCCTGCTCTTTAGTAACAAAACAGGGCAGGCCTGGCCATTTTCTATCTCCTCGACCTTAGCGGAGGGAGTCCAGCATGGACGTGAACTTCACGATCGGGGTCTTTGTGTCGTTGCATTTCTTGACTCCCGTGGTCGGGGGGCAGCCGGGATAGTTGGTGGGCAGAGGACCGCTCGCACTTGTGGCGGCCTGCGGCGCGGCAGCAACAGTGCCGGTGGCAAGCAGAGGGGAAGCAGAAGCAAGCATCAGCAGGGTGGTCAGGGAAGCAGATACGATTCTGGACATGAAAAACTCCTCGCATGCAGCAGTGGCCGCATGCGAGGAGTGTAGTGGTTACTTCGTGTTACCGCAAGGGGTGACCTGCGCTTACTGCAAGGTGCCGCCGGTCAGGCTTGTGGACTTGCCGCCCCGTGGCAGGGCGTACTCCAGCACGACATCGTCTCCGGACTTAAGCCCCGCCACGATGCTGTCGAACTCCGCCTTGTTATGGATCGGCTTCTTGTTGATGGACTCGATGATGACGCCGGGCCCAATCGGCGGGTTGAGGTCATCGGCGAAGGAACCGGGCTTGATGGCCTGTACGACGACACCATGAAAGCCTGATGGGGCATTCGACGGCAGGTCGCTGACCGTGAGTCCCAGCTTGGTCCGGGAGGCGTTGGAGGTGGTTCCCCCATTGTCGGACGGCCCGCTGCCGTTGCTGCCGGTATTGGCGGCTTCGACGGTCTGGGCACGGTCCGCAATGGCTACGGTTGCGGTCTGCTTCGAGCCGTTGCGCAGGTAGCCGATGGTCACGGTGGAACCGGGGCGTCGCGGCGAGATGTTCGCGACCAGATCGTCGCCGCTTTTCACGGGCGCGCCGTCCACGGTAACGACGACGTCATTCGGCTTCAACCCTGCTTTATCAGCAGGCCCGCCGGGCGTGATGTCCCGGATCAGAACACCATTGCCGGCGTTATAGGCTTTTGCGACGGCAGGCGAGATAAATGGCTGGAAGGAGATGCCGATCGAGCCGCGCGTCACCTTGTGATCGGGCCCAATCAGCTGGTTGTAGACGTTGGCCACCGTGCTCGCCGGGATGGCAAAACCAATGCCCTGGTAGCCGTTGGACTGCGTAAAGATGGCCGCGTTGACGCCGATCACCTCACCCACCATGTTCAGCAGCGGGCCGCCCGAGTTGCCGGGGTTGATGGCCGCGTCGGTCTGGATGAAGTGCTGAAACTGCCCGGCCACGCCCTGGTCGATCGTCCGGTTCTTGGCCGAAATGATGCCCGCCGTGACGGTCTGCGACAGGTCAAACGGCGAGCCGATCGCTTCCACCCAGTCGCCCACCTGCGTCGAGTCCGAGTTGCCGAGCTTGACGGTCGGCAGCGTTTTGCCGGGGACGTCGATCTTGATCACGGCGAGGTCCGTGTCCTTGTCCACGCCGACCACGGTGGCTTTGTGCCCCTGGTCGTTGGTCGGGTCGGTGGTCAGCTTGACGTAGATGCGGTCGGCTTTCTCAACCACGTGGTTGTTGGTCACGATGTATCCGCGCCCATCGACGATAAAGCCCGAGCCGAGCGCCTTGGTTTCCTGGTCCTGCCCGCCGCCGGGGCCGCCCTGCCCGCCGAAGAAGCGGTTGAAGAAGTCCTGCATGCCGCCCTGATCGCCGCCGCCGCCGCCGCCACCCTGGTCGTCGCCGTCGTCGTCGCCCTGGCCGTTATCGGGTGCCTGGGGCTGGGCATTGCGCCCGCGCCCGCGTCCCCCGCGCGCCGTGGTCGGGTCCTTCGGCAGCGACTCCACATTGATGTTGACGACCGCCGGGCCGACTTCCTTCGCGATTTGCGTAAAGGTCGTCGACAGGGTCCTGGGGTCAGGCAGACGCAGCGGCGTGGCATCGCGGGTGTCGATGTTCTTGTCCTGCCCGTGCACGCCGTGAGCCACGACCGAGCCGATCAGGATGCCGGCCGACAGCGTGGCGAGGATGGTGAAGGTGGAAGTAAAGCGGCGTATCCGGACTCGCTGGGACAAGCGTTGGAGTGGTGCGTTCATCTCGGGTCTACCCTCGTACCTTTCTTGAATGAGGACGGTGCTGTCCTGAAACTCCTGTGCAAGCCGGAAACACGTTCGCGAAACGCGCAGGCAGTTTCGCGCGCCGGAAGAGTGCTTCTCACAAGTGTACTGATGCAGGCAGAGGCCTGGTCTCAGTTCGGCTGCACATGGCTGGTTAGACGCCGATGCGTGGGAACCGTCTCAGGGTTTTGTCGGCAGGGGCGGAAGGGCCTCGTGCGCGGACGCGACGCCGCCGCCGGACGGCAAGAGCTCGGACACAAGAATGGCCACCGGTACCAGCGCCGCTCCCACCAGCGCGCGGCCGTGGAGCCGCTCCCCCAGCACCAGGTACGAGGTGACGGCGGCAAACACCGGCTCCAGCGAAAACAGCAGCGCGGTGTGGCTGGCGGGGATAAACCGCTGCGCCCAGCTCTGGATGGAAAACGCCGCGGCGGTGGCGAGCAGGGCGGTGACGAGCCAGGCCGGCAGAAAACGGCCGGTCGCGTGGAAGAAAGGGTGCGGCTCAAACACGGGCAGTGTCGCGGCCATGGCGAGGAAGGCCACGCCGATCTGCACCGTCGCCAGCGCCTGAAACGGGATGCGCTGCGCCCCGTGCGCCAGCGTGAGCAGGTGCAGCGCGAAGGCAAAGGCGCAGCCCACCGTCAGCAGGTCGCCGGGGTTGATCGACCCCCATGCCCAGCGCTCACCGGCCGGGACGGCCAGCAACGCAAGACCCGCAAAGCCGAGCGCCGCCCCGGCGAACGATGCGCGACCGGGCCGCCCCGCGCCGGGGGCGCGCAGCCGGCGCGTGAGCGACAGAAACGGAACAAAGATGACGACCATGCCGGTCAGGAACGCGGACCTGGACGGCGTGGTCAGCCGCAACCCGGCGGTTTGCAGCTGGTAGCCGGCGGCCAGGAGCACCCCGGCAAGCGCGCCGGTGCCCCAGGCAGCCCTCGGGAGCCCGCGCAGCGAACGCCGGTAAACCGCCAGCAACGCGACCGAGGCCAGCCCCATCCGCAGCAGGTTGAACAACAGCGGCGACACATCGGCCAGCGCGGCCTTGACCAGCACAAAGGTGCTGCCCCACACCAGCACCACCCCCAGCAGCAGCCAGTGTGCAGCGGTTTCGCGGCGCACGATCAAGCTCCGCCGAACACAGTACGGCCGCCGACAACGGTGCGCCTCACCTGTGTCGAAAGCACCTCGAACGGACGATCGGCACACCCGAGCAGGTCGCGGTCCAGCACGCAAAAGTCCGCGACAAAGCCGGGCCGCAGCAGGCCCTTCCAGCTTTCCGCGCCTTCGGCCCAGGCCGCACCCTGCGTGCTTGCATGGAGCGCCTCCGGCAGCGAAACCCGCTGCTCGGGATGGAACCACTCTCCTCGTTCGCCGCCGTGGGTGATGGCCGCGTACAGCCCGCGAAAGGGCGACAGCGGCTCCACGGGAAAGTCCGTGCCGAAGGCCAGCGGTACCCCGGCGTCGGCAAACGAGCGCCAGGCATAGGCGTAAGCACTGCGCTCGGGGCCGAGCCGCGCGCCGGCCCAGCGGGCGTCGGTCAGCAGGTGGCCGGGCTGCATGGACGCGATCGCCCCGGCCGCACGCGCCGCCGCAAAGCTGCCCTGGGACGCGATCTGGGACGCAATCTGGGACCCGATCTGGGACGCAATCTGGAACGCGCCCGCAAACGCGACCGGAAACGCGACCTGGGCGTGTTCCACGCGCGACCGCGAGCCGGGGCGCGCTTTTTCAACGGCGGCGAAGGTTTCCAGCGCCATGGCCAGCGCCCGGTCGCCGATCGCGTGAAAGCCAAGCTGGAACCCGGCT
>CAXSBW010000010.1:17524-24667 GCA_964235795.1 uncultured Acidobacteriaceae bacterium
CGCCATGGCCAGCGCCCGGTCGCCGATCGCGTGAAAGCCAAGCTGGAACCCGGCTGCCGCGCGTTCCAGCGCCATTGCCGTCAGGCGGCTCTGCGTGTACAAAGTCAGGCCAGTCTGGTCCGGTGCGTCGGTGTACGGCGCCTGGAGAGCCGCGGTGCGGGAGCCGAGAGAGCCATCCAGAAACGCCTTCAGCATGGTGGTGCGCAGCCGGCGCGTCCGGGGCGCCGCGGACCGTCGCTGCTGCAGCTCCTCGAGCGGCGCGTCAAAGGGCAGCCACTCGCTGACTCGCAGGGGCAGCTCCCCCTGCTCGTGCAAGGCCCGCAGAGCCGCAAAATCCTCATCAGTGGAGTTGTCCTGCACGGACGTGATGCCGCAGGTGACGGCCTCGGCGAGCACGAGGCGCAGGTCGCGCATGCGCTGTTCGAGCGAGGCCGGTGGAACGTGCCGCTCGACCAGATCCCGCGCGGCACGTTCACGCAGAATGCCGGTCGGCTCGCCCGCGCTGTCGCGATCGATCGCGGAACCGGCCGGTGCCGTGGTCCATCGCGACACGCCGCCCAGCGCGAGGGCGCGTGAGTTCGCAACCGATATGTGGACGTCCGTGCGCGCGAAGACCGCCGGGTGCCCGCCCGTCGCAGAGTCCAGGTCCTCGCGCGAGGGCAGCCGCCTTTCACCCTCTGCTTCGCTCCAAAGGGTCTCGTCCCAGCCGCCGCCTGTGATCCAGGCGCCGGGCAGTGCTTGCGCCGACGCTTCCACAATGCGGGCCAGGGCCTCGGCGAGCGAGCGCGTGCCGGACAGGTCGACCTCGCGGCGCAGCCGTGCGCCCTCGCCCAGGTGCAGGTGCGCGTCGTTGAAGCCCGGCATGGCAAACGCGCCCCCGAGGTCGACCCGTTCGTCGGGCTCGCCGCCGCCCGCTACAATCACGCCGTCCTCCACCAGGAGTGAGGTGACGAAACGCGGCGCGGGCGAATGGAGGTCCTCGCCGGTCAGTATGCGGCCGTGATGGAAGAGAGTGCGCATGGCTCAGGCGGCGGGTGCATGGCAGTCGGCCAGTGCCAGCAGCAGCAGCAGAATGCGGCGCAGGCCCAGGTCGCGTCCCCGCGCGTCAAACCATTCTCCCAGCGTGTGAATGCCGCCGCCCTCGCCGCCGGCCCCGATGCTCAGCGCTTCCACGCCCAGCGATAACGGCAGGTTGGCGTCGGTGGATGCGGTGCGCAGCTCTGTACGCAGGCCCAGGTGCCGGTCGACCGCCCGCAGCAACGCCAGCATCCGCGCGCCGGCCGGCAGCGCGCCGGCAGGTCGGTCGCCGATGACGCGCATGGTGCTGTGAAGGGCGTATTCGGGAGCGACGCCCGCGTTCGCGGCAAACACCGCGTCCTCCACCGCACGGTGCAGCTCCACCTCCAGGCGGATCAGTTCGCCGGCGTCGGTCGAACGAAGATCGAAGCGGCCGGTCGCGGAGGCTGGAATCGTATTAACGGCTGAGCCGCCTTCGATGGCCCCGATGTTCCAGGTGCTGCGGGGCGGCGGCAAATGCGACGCCTCCTGCCCCGTGCGGGGCGGAATGGCGAAGCCTTCGGATCGCGAGGCACCCGCATCCCGTGCGGACAAAAGTGCCGATTGCCGCTGTTGGAGCCGCGTGATCGCATCGCTGAACGCAACGATCGGGTTCGGCCGCCCCGCGTCGCTCCAGGAGTGGCCGCCGGCGCCCGTCAGCGTGACTTCAAACCGCCGGCTGCCGAGCGCTCCGGTCACCGCGACGGACTGCCCGGCGCCGTCGAGCACCAGGTGCCCCGCGATGTGACCCCGCCACGGCGCATGCGCGTACACATGGCGCACCCCACGCAGGTCACCCTCGCCTTCTTCGCCGACGTTGGCCAGAAACACGATGCGGCAGCCCGGTGCGAAGCCCGCGTGATGGAGCGCGGCAGCAGTGGCCAGCAGCCCGGCCAGTCCCGCGCCGTTGTCACAGGCCCCCGGCGCCAGCAGCCGTGTGCTTTGCACGACCGGCGCCAGCGGGGTGTCGCCGGGAAACACCGTGTCGACATGCGCGGAAAGTACGATCACCGGGGAGTGCGGATCCGTCGCGCCCCGGCTCCCCAGCGCGTTGCCGGCTGCATCGATGTGCACGTCCTCCAGGCCGAGTTCGCGAAAGCGGGCCGCGATCCACTCGGCGCGAGGACCCTCCGCGAAAGGCGGCGCGGCGATCGCGACGCACTCCGCCTGCCAGCGCATGATCTGTTGCTCATGGAGATGCAGCCAGCCCAGGGCGGCGTGAACTGCGCGCTGCGAAGCGATGTGGCCGATCTGCGCGAAGGCTGTGGCGGCGGCGCTCATAGGCGGGATGCTTGAAGCGTAGCACCCCCTCAGGCCGGGTAGGTGACCGAGTGAAGCCACAGTCCTGAGGCCGGGGCGGTGGGGCCGGCCGCGGCGCGCTCCCGTCGTGCCAGGATCGCCGGCAGGGCCTCGGGCGCGAGCCGGCCGCGCCCGACCGCGAGAAAGGTGCCGACGAGGTTGCGGACCATATGGTGCAGAAATCCGGAGCCGGTCACGCGATACACAAGCAGGTCCGCCTCCGTCCGGCTCCACTCCGACCGGTAAACGGTACGCACCGAGGAGCGTTCGATTGAGGAGCGTTCGATCGAGGACGAGATCGCGCGAGCCGCGGCGTCCGGCTCATGCGCCTGGAACGAGCGGAAGTCGTGCGTGCCCAGCACAAGTCGGGCGGCGGCCTGCATGGGCTCGAGCGCGAGCGGAAACGTGCATGGGTACACGTAGGGCACGAGCCACGGCGGGCACAGGGGGGCGCGAAAAACGCGGTACTCGTAGGTCTTGGCAACCGCGCTGTGACGGGCATGGAAGCCGGGCGGCCCGTGCTCGGCCGCAAGTACCCGCACGGACGGCGGCAGCGCATGATTGAGCGCACGGGCGAGATTGGCCGGCGGTACCGGGCTGCGCAGCGCGACGGAAGCCACCTGCGCCAGCGCATGCACCCCGGCATCGGTGCGACCCGAGCCCTGCGGCAGCGTCTGCTCCCCGGTCACGCGCCGAATGGCCTCCGCCAGCGACCCCTGCACGGTTTGTCGGCCGGGCTGCACCTGCCAGCCGGCAAAGGGCGATCCGTCGTAACACAGGGTCAGCTTCCAAACAGCGGCACATGCAGGCGTTTCCACGCTACGAGCGTAAAAGCCGTCGCATGCGCGTGCAAGCCCGCGTGCAAGCTCCAAAGCAGACCCGCAACCGAAAACGAGTCCACAGAGTTCGCCGAAGCCGGCCGCCCATGCACAGCGTCGCTTGGGGGGATTCTGAGCCGTTTCCCTGCGCCGGGCATCTGTTCCCCTGGGTTATACTCGCGGGGAATCGCGGGGAACGGCGGCACCCGCTCCAACCACAAGCGCGACAAAAGGACACGGATGCACCAGGGCGGCGAACAGGTACGGAGCAGCACACCATCGGCAGGCACCATCTACAAACAGCTGCGCGCCACGGCCCTTCTGGCGGTCTCGACGGCGGCTTTGCTTCCGCAGTTTCTTGTCGCCCAAACACCCTCGCCCGCTGCCGCCGCCGGTCAACAGGGCAGCACACCCCCGGCCAGCCCCAGCATCAGCAACACAACCGCGGGCCTGCCGCCGGAGCCCCAGCCCAACCCGACCCAGCCCCTGTTCATGCGGCCCGGCACACGCGACTTTACCCGCCCGCGCGGCTACTTTCCCAACCCGATCGCCCCCTACACGGCCACCACCGCCGAGCCTGCGCGCTTCACCAACGCGCCGCACAGCAGCGACCTGCTGCGCAACGGCAAGCTGTATCTCAGCCTCCCCGACGCGGTTGTGCTGGCGCTTGAAAACAACTACGACATCGCGATCCAGCGCTTCAACCTCGATATCGCCGATACCGATCTTCTTCGCGCGCACTCCGGCGCGACCCTGCTGGGCGTCAATGCGGGCCTGGTCACCGGCACCATCGGCACCTCCACGGCCTCGCTTTCTTCAGGCGGCGGCCCCGGCGGCACCAGCGTCTCCTCGGGCGGCGCGGCTGCCGGCGCCTCGGGCCTTGCGCTCAGCACCAACCAGGGCGGCCCCCTGCCCGAAGCACTCGACCCCGTGGTCGCCGGCACCATCGAGCTGCAGCGCGAGTCGATCCCGCAGGCCAGCCCCCTGTTTACCGGCACCAGCGTGCTCAACGAAAACCTCAATCAGTACAACTTCACCTACACGCAGGGCTTTGAAACCGGCACCTCGGCGCAGTTCTCCTGGAACAACAGCTACCTGACCGAGAACAATCCGTACCAGGTGTTCAGCCCGCAGACCCAGGGCACGTTTCTGCTGCAGCTCAACCAGCACCTGCTGCGCGGCTTCGGCACCGGCATCAACGGACGCTTCATCGTTCAGGCTAAAAACAACCGGCGTGTCGCGGACTCGGCGTTCCGCCAGCAGGTGCTGTACACAGTCAACCAGGTGGAAAACATCTACTGGGGCCTTGTCAGCGCGTATGAAGACGTGCAGTCCAAGCAGCGCGCGCTGGCGCAGTCGACCCAGCTGGCCGCCGACGACCAGAAGCAGCTCGAGATCGGCACGCTCGCCCCGCTCGATGTCGTCAACGCGAAAAGCGCCGTGGCCGGCGACCAGCAGGCGCTGGTCTCGTCGCAAAGCGCGCTCGAGTACCAGCAGCTGGTCATGAAGCAGGCGATTCTCCGCAACCTCGAGGACCCGTCGATCAGCGGGGCCGCGGTGGTTCCGACCGACCGTGTCAACCTGATGCGGACCCCGGAGGAAGACCTGCCGGTCGAGGACCTGGTGCGTCGCGCGGAAGCCAACCGGCCCGAGATCGAACAGGCCATGCTCGCGCTCAAGAACGACGAGATCACGCTCAAGGGCGAGAAGAACGGACTCCTGCCGACCATCGACGGCTTTGCGTTTTACGGCGGTTCGGCGATCGGCGGCGCGCCCAATCCGTTGTACGGCATCGGCGGCACGCTGGGCGGCGGCACCGTGACGCCGGCCGCCGCGGTCGGCTACGGAACAGTGTTTGAAAACACCTTCAACAACTCGTTTCCCAACAAGGGCGCGGGACTCACCCTGTCGATCCCGCTGCGCAATCGCCTGGCACAATCCGAGCAGGCGCGCTCCGTGCTTGAGTTCCGGCAGGAACAGATGCGTTTGGAGCAGCTTTACGTGCAGGTGCGCATGCAGGTCATCAACTCGCAGTACGCGCTGACCAACGACCGCGCCCAGGTGTCGGCGGCGGATGCGGCGCGCGAGTTTGCTTTCCAGAGCCTCGACGCGGAACAGCGCAGGCTGCGGCTCGGTGCGTCGACCACCGCGAACGTGCTCCAGCAGGAGCGCAACCTGGCCGTCGCCGAGGACAACCTGATCAACGCGCGCGCGACTTACGCGCGCGACCGCGCGGGCCTGGACAACGTGCTGGCCGACACACTCGACAAATACGGCATCAGCCTGGGCGACGCCGTGACCGGGGCGGTGACGCAAACTCCGTCGATCCCCGGACTTGAGCCGGCTTCCGCCGAAAAGCAGCCCACCCCCGCACTGCCGACCCCAGGGCAGCCCGGCGGCAGCCCGAATGAAGGACTGACCCCGGACGGCCAGCCCTTACCCACCCCGCCGCCCGCCCCGCCCCGGCGCTAAAGCCGTTCTCGTACACATGTACGGTCGGCAGCAAGCCGGCGCGGCTTTCCCACACAGGGAGGCCGCGTTGCACCCGGACTCTCACTCGCTGGACCCATGCGAAAACAGCCGGGAAAGCTAGCGCTGGGCCACCGCGTCCAGCAGCGTAAAGAACTCCGGAAACGAGATCGCGGCCGACTCCGCGCCGCGAATCAGCGTGTCGCCCTCGGCTCGCAGCGCAGCCACTGAAAACGCCATGGCAATGCGATGATCGCCGCCCGAGTCGATCTCGGCGCCATGCAGCGTTTGGCCGCCCGGCACATCCAGTCCGTCGTCGAACTCCTGCACCTCCGCACCCATCGCGCGCAGGTTTTGAGCCACCAGCGCGATTCGGTCCGACTCCTTGACGCGCAGCTCCTTCGCGTCGCGAATGCGGATGCCGCCATCCGTGTAGGGCGCGATCGCAGCCAGCACCGGCAGCTCGTCGATCAGCTGTGCCGCCAGCGCGCCGGAAATCGTCGTCCCGCGCATCCCGCGCTCGGGCGCGTGCATCTGCACCGTGCCGACCAGCTCGCCGTGCTGCTCTTCAAGGTTCATCACCCCGAGCCGGCCGCCCAGCGCCGTGCAGACGTCCAGCAGTGTGGCCCGTGTGGGATTCATGCTGAGCTGATCCAACAGCAGCGACGAGCCGGGAAACAAAAGCGTGGCGCAGAGAAAGAACGCCGCGGACGACAGGTCGCCCGGCACCGTTGCCGTGATGCCCGAAAGCTTCTGGCCGCCCTCGATGCTTACGCTCAGCAGGTCGCGGTCGAGCTTTGCGCCGAAGGCCTGCAGCGCAAGCTCACTATGGTCGCGGGTCCGCACGGACTCGCGCACGGTCGTGCGGCCCTCGGCCTGCAGGCCCGCGAACAGCACCGCGGTTTTGACCTGCGCGCTGGGCGTGGGCGTGGTGTAGTCGGTCGCGCGCAGGGGCTTTCCGGTCACAACCATCGGCGCGTGCCCATCCGTCAGCGCGATCTCCGCGCCCATCGCGAGCAGCGGCTTGCGGACCCGCTCCATCGGTCGGCGCGTCAGGGATGCATCGCCGACCAGCGTGAAGCTGCCCGCTTGCGGCGCCAGCAGTCCACTCAGCATGCGCATGGTCGAGCCCGAGTTGCCGCAGTCGAGCGGCTCGCGCGGCGCCTGCAGCACCCCTCCGGTGCCCGTCACCGCAACCGTCCCGTCTTCTTCCTTGTTCACCGTCGCGCCCAGCGCGGCAGAGCAGCCGAGCGAGCTCCACGGATCGGCACCGCTTGAGAAATTGCTCAGCCGCGTCGTGCCTCCGGCCAGCGCCGCCAACAGCGCATACCGGTGCGAAATGCTCTTGTCGCCGGGCAGCTGCACGCTGCCGGCCACGCCGCGCGCCGGCGAAATCAGTTGTGTCTGGACCTGCTGGTTCGAGTCGTGCAAGGGGTCGCTCCGTTTCAAGGGGATGCCCTATCGTAGCCGGTTCACCGCACGCGCAACGCGGATTCACCGC
>CAXSBW010000010.1:24767-41494 GCA_964235795.1 uncultured Acidobacteriaceae bacterium
ACGCGCAGCACCACCAGCGTCTGGTCGTCGAAGCGTTCCGCACCGCTCTCAAACGCGTCCACGGCCGCAATCAGGGCGTCGGCCAGCTCCGCCGCGCTCACGTCGCGGTTCGTGGCGATCTGCTCCCTGATCAGCTCCACCACGCGTTCGTTGCCGAACATTTCACCCTGCGTGTTCTCGGCATCCGTGATGCCGTCGCTCAAAAACACCAGCGCGTCGCCCGGCCGCGTCGCCAGCGAGATCTCCTCATACCGAACCTCTGGAAAAAGCCCGAGCGGAAAGCCTTCCACCCGCACCACATCGATCGTGCCGCCGTCAGGGCGCCTGCGAAAAAAGATCGGCTGCGTCGCGCCCGCGTTTGCAATCTGCAGCGTCCCGTTCGCATCGTTCCACACGGCATACACCAGCGCGACATACTGCGAGGACAGGTGCCGCTCCTGCAAGGAATCGTTCAGCAGCCCCAGCATCTCCGACGGCGGCAGGTGCCCGGCCCCGGCCGAACGCATGATGCCGCTGACCAGCGCCGCGTACAGCGCTGCCGGCGCGGCCTTGCCGCTCACGTCGCCCACGGCCAGGGCGGTGCGATCGCGGTCGTACCTTAGAAAGTCGTAAAGGTCGCCGCCGAGCGCGCGCGCCGGACGAAAGCGGGCCGCGAATTCGGCATGTTCATGCTGCGGCGGGCTGTGCGGCAGCAGGCGCAGCTGCACCTCTCGCGCCATCTGCAGGTCCTGCTCCAGCCGCTGCTCCTGCTGCGCGACCCGCTGGTACAACCGCGCGTTTTCAATCGAGATCGCGATCTGCGAGGCCAGCGTCGTCAACGTGCGCTCATGGTCCTCGTTGAAGGAGTGCGAGCGGGTATGCTCAAACTCAAGCACGCCGATGACGCGGTTTTTATAAACAAGCGGCACGATCAGCTCCGAGCGTGTTTCCGGGTTTTTCATGTGGTAGCGAGCATCCTTGCGGATGTCCGGTACATGCACCAGCCGCCCTTCCGCGATCGCCACGCCCACCAGCCCTCGACCGACCGGCAGCCGCTCATATCCGTCCACCGGCTCCCCGAATCGCGTTGCGAACCGGCTTTCCAGCACCCCGTCATTCTCGTTCGCAATCCAGATGGTGAAAAACTGAAAGTCCACCAGCCTCCGGATCAGCTCGTCGATGCGCGTGAACAGCGTTTCCGACTCGAGAATCGAGGTGAACTCGCGCGCGATCTCGTTGAGCACCCGCAGCGTCTGCGCCTGGCGCGCCACCCGCGTGTACAGTCGCGCATTCTCGATCGCCTGCGAAATCCGCGATGCTGTCAGTGTCAACAGGTGCAAGTGCTCCGGCCTGAAGTAGTTCAGCTGTTCGCTTTCCACGTCGAGCACGCCGATCAGGTCGCCTTTGACAATCAGCGGCACGGCCAGCTCCGAGCACACGTGCGGGTTGGCCTCGATGTAGTCGTGCGACAGGCTCACGTCGTTGACCAGCATGGCCTGGCGCGTTTCCGCGACCCGGCCCACAATGCCTTTGCCGAAGGGCAGGCGCACCCGCTCGGTTTCGCGATCGTGCCCGATCTGGAACCGCATGCGAAGATCGCCGGTGCGGTCGTTCACCAGAAAAATGGCAAAGATGCGAAAGTCAAGCACCGCGCGAATCATCTCGGCGGTCTGCCGCAGCAACGTTCGTAGATCCAGAGTGGTCGCGAGCGTTTCCGACAGGCGGGTCAGGAACTCGGTGGCTGCCGGAATGCGCGCGAGGTCGTTCCTCATCTGCGTCGGCGGTGCCTCGGCGGGGAGCGGCACGGCTTCGGTCGCGCGCGGGGCGGCATCGCAAGCAGCAGGCGGCTGCTCGCCCGTATGTGCCGCTCCCATTCTGTCGTCGTCTGCGAACATACGCCCTGACAAAAAGTAGCATGCGGGCACCGGCTTTCGGTCGCGGGCTCGGCTCGTACAATGCAGGGAGAGGACGCAGAATGAAGATACGGACCATGGGGGTGTGGATGGCGGCTGGAGCGATCGCAGCAGGCAGCGCGACCGGGCTGAACGCGCAGGGCAAGGCCGCCGGGCTTCAACCGGCAAACCCGTTTGCAACGGAAAGCACGCTGCCGTTTCATGCGCCGCCGTTTGACCGCATCCACGATGCCGACTACCAGCCGGCGATCGAGGCCGGCATGGCCGCGCACCTGGCTGAGGTGCAGGCGATCGCCAATAACCCGGCCCCGCCCGGCTTTGCGAACACGCTCGAGGCGATGGAGCGCGCCGGCGCGCCGCTGCGTCGCGTGATGCAGGTGTTCAGCGGGGTCGCGGGGGCCAATACCAACCCGGCGCTGCAGGCGGTGCAAAAAGCCGAAGCACCGAAGCTGGCCGCGCACAACGACGCCGTCTACCTGGATGCGAAGCTGTTTGCCCGCGTAAAAGCCGTCTACGACGAGCGCGCCTCGCTCCATCTGCAGCCTGAGCAGCTGCGCCTGGTCGAGATCACGTACGGGCGCTTCGTGCATGCCGGGGCGCAGCTGTCCGACCCCGGTAAAGCGGAGCTGCGCAGGCTGAACGAGGAAGAGTCCACCCTGAGCAACGCCTTTGAAACCAGGCTGCTGGCTGCGACCAAAGCTGCCGCTTTCCAGGCGGCCGACAAGGCCGCTCTGGCCGGGCTGAGCGACGCGCAGCTGGCGGCAGCTGCCGGCGCGGCGCAGGCGCGCCAGGCGGAGGGCTACCTGCTGCCGCTGCAAAACACCACGCAACAGCCGGAGCTTGCAGCCCTGGCCGGCCGCCCCACCCGCGAAGCCTTGTTCCACGACGGCTGGACCCGGGCCGAGCGCGGCGATGAGAACGACACCCGCGCGACGATCGCGCGGCTGGCGCAGGTCCGCGCACAAAAAGCAAAGCTGCTGGGCTACCGGAGCTATGCCGCCTGGAAGCTGGAAGACCAGATGGCCAAAACGCCGGAAGCGGCGCTGCACTTTATGGACAACCTGCAGCCGGGCGCGACCGCCAAGGCGCGCGAGGAAGCAGGAGAGATCCAGAAGCTGATCGATGCGCAAAAAGGCGGTTTCCAGCTGGAGCCCTGGGACTGGAACTTCTACGCCGAGCAGGTGCGCCGGCAAAAGTTCGACCTGGATGAAGCGGCGCTCAAGCCCTACTTCGAGCTCGACAATGTGCTCGAAAACGGCGTGTTTTACGCGGCGCACCTGCTCTACGGCATCAACTTCAAAGAGCGCAGGGACCTTCCGGTCTACCAGCCCGACGTGCGTGTCTTTGAGGTTTCAGAAGCGGACGGCAAACCCCTGGCACTGTTCTATGCCGACTACTGGAAGCGCGACAACAAGAACGGCGGCGCGTGGATGAGCGAGTTTGTCGGGCAGTCCAAGCTGCTCGGCACCCTGCCGGTCGTGTACAACGTTGCGAACTTTCAAAAGCCCGCGCCGGGCCAGCCGGCGTTGATCTCGTTCGACGATGTCACGACGATGTTTCATGAGTTCGGCCACGCCCTGCACGGCATGTTCGCCGACACGGACTACCCGAGCCTGAGCGGGACCTCGGTGCCGCGCGACTTTGTGGAGTTCCCCTCGCAGTTCAACGAGCACTGGGCGCTGTATCCGCAGGTATTTGAGCATTACGCGCGGCACTACCAAACCGGCGCGCCCATGCCGCCGGAGCTTGCCGGGAAGATCCGCCGCGCACGTACCTTCAACCAGGGCTACTCGCTGACCGAGCTGCTGGCTGCCGCGCGGCTCGATATGGAATGGCACACGCTGCCGGCCGACGCCCCGCTGCAGCAGGCCGATACGTTCGAACAGGCAGCGCTCGAGCGGACCCACCTGGCCCTGAAGCAGGTTCCGCCACGCTACCGGTCCTCCTACTTCATGCACATCTGGGGCAACGGCTATGCGGCCGGTTACTACGCCTACCTGTGGAGCGAAATGCTGGACGACGACGCCTACCAGTGGTTTGTGGACCACGGCGGGCTGACGCGCGCCAACGGCGACCGTTTTCGCCAGATGGTCCTGTCGCGCGGCAACACAGAAGACCTGCAGGCTATGTACAAAGCCTGGCTCGGCGCGGAACCGAATGCCGAACCGATGCTGAAGTATCGCGGACTGGAAGAGCCGGCGGCCAAGCCGTAGTTCACCCGGAAAGCGCCGCCAGACGCGGCAGCAGCGCTCGAAGCGCCGCGCCGCGATGGCTGAGCCCGAGGCGGGTTTTCCGGTCGATCTCGCCCATGGTGCGGCTCAGTTCCGGCAGCAGAAACAACGGGTCGTAGCCGAAACCTTCGCTCCCGCGCGGTTCAGGGAGGATCTCGCCTTCGACCGTGCCTTCAGCCGTGCACAGAACCTCGCCGTCGAGCGCCGCTGCGAGCACGCACCGGTAGCGCGCCGCCCGTGGCGCCGGGACGCCGGCAAGCGCGGCCAGCAGGCAGGCATTGTTACGAAGATCGTTGCGAACCTCCTGCGATGCCTCCATCAGAGCAGCAAAGCCGGCCCGCTCCGCGTATCGCGCCGAGTACACGCCCGGCGCGCCCCCAAGCGCATCCACCTCCAGCCCGGAATCGTCGGCCAGCACGAGGCTGCCGGGCGCGAACCGGGAGTAGTACAAAGCCTTGAGCCGGGCGTTCTCCTCAAAGGTCTCGCCCGTCTCATCGGGCGGTTCTATTTCGCTCAGCTTTTCAAGCGGGGCGATAGGCCACTCGGCGCTTTGCTGTGCCGCGGCCAGGGCGAAATCCCGCAGCTTGCCCGGGTTGCCGGTTGCGACGTATAAAGTTGTTTGTTTCATGCGCTTTTGTTCGTCTTTCGCGGTGCGTTTTCCGGCACGGGCGGCGGGTAAAACTCAGCCCGGTTCAGTGGGCAGCCGTCGCATCGCGGCACCCCGCCGCAGTGCGTCTTGCCCACCATCACGATCAGTGCGTGAAACTCGTTGAAATGCGTCAGCAGCGTCGCGGGAGCGTCATCGGCAAAAGCCGCCAGCGCCAGCCGCTGCACGTCGGGGTAGCGCGCCGGCTCATCCATCAAGCCGTGACGCGTGACCACCCGGCGCAGGTACTCATCCACCACCATCACAGGCTGCGCGAGCGCGTACAGCAGGATCGCGTCGGCGGTCTCCGGGCCCACGCCGGGCAGTGCAAGCAGCGCTTCGCGCGCGGGCCCGACCGGCTCGGCAGCCATGCGGTCGAGCGAGCCCGCATAGCGGGTATCGAGCAGCGCAACGAATGCCTTGATCGCCGCGCTTTTCCGCGTCATGTAGCCCGACGGTCGAATCAGCATCTGCAGCCTTTCGAGCGACACTGCGCGCAGTTCCGCCACCGACAAGACCCCTGCGTCCTTCAGCAGCACGATCGAGCGCTCGACGTTGCGCCACGAAGTATTCTGCGTCAAATACGCGCCGACCACGGTTTCTATCGGGGTTTCGGATGGCCACCACCCCTGCGGCCCGTACACCTCCGCGAGCACGTCGTAGAAGCGGCGCAGCTGCCGCGCCGGCTCGCTCACCCGGCCTGCTTTGCCGCGGCGCCGGCGCGCAGTTGCTGTTTCCAGCCCAGCAGCTTCGCGCGGGTCGCGGCTTCCTCAGCCTCGGGAATCATGCCCTTGTGCTGATACAGAATCGACAACGCCGTGTGCGCCAGCACATCGTCCGGCGCTTGTGCCGCGAGGGCCTGCGCGGCCGCGATGCCTTCGTCGTAGGCCCCCGCATCCTGCAAGGCGCGAATCAGCCCGTGCCGTGCGTCGAGAAACGTCTCATCCGCCGCGACCGCGGAGCGAAACCCGCTCACCGCGCCCGTCGCGTCGCCCTCGGCGAGCCGGTCCAGCGCGGCATAGTACAGCTCTTCGGCCTGGGTGCGATCCGGTGGCATCTCTCCGATCATAGTGGACCCGCATCTACCTCGAGTGATGAAAACCCACACGGACTACCTCTGGTTCAACACCGCGCGCGAGCGTGAAATGGTGCACATCACGCCGCAGATCGAAGCCATTGTTCAAGCCAGCGGCGTCGAGGACGGCTTGTGCTTTGTTTCGCCCATGCACATCACCGCGGCAATCTACGTCAACGACCACGAAAGCGGCCTGATTGAAGATATCGGCGAGTGGCTTGAAAAGCTCGCGCCCGCGCGGCCCGAGTACCGCCACCACCAGACCGGCGAGGACAACGCCGACGCTCACCTGAAAGCCCTGCTGCTGCACCATGAAACGACCCTGCCGATCACCGGCGGCCGGCTCGACCTGGGGACCTGGCAAAGGGTCTTCTACGCGGAGTTCGACGGGCGTCGGCGCAAGCGGGTGATTGTGAAAATACTCGGCGTTTAGTTCGATACCCATCGAAAGCTTCGATGGGTATCGAACGTTCAGCTCACGACGGCGATCTCTTCCTCGAGCATCTGCTTTTCATAAAGGCCGGCGTAGTAACCGCCGCGCGCGAGCAGTTCATCGTGGGTGCCGAGCTCGGTTACGCGGCCTTCGAGCAGTACGGCAATCTGGTCGGCGTTGCGGATGGTGGAGACGCGATGCGCGATCAGAATGGTGGTACGGCCGGCCATGGCACGGTCGAGGCCGCCGAGAATCTGTTCTTCGGTATAGGTGTCCACGTTCGCGAGCGCGTCGTCGAGTACCAGGATGCGCGGGTCGCGGATGATGGCGCGGGCGAGCGCGGAACGTTGCTTTTGGCCGCCTGAAAGCGTCAGGCCGCGCTCGCCGATCACGGTGCCGAACCCGGCTGGAAACTCCTCGAACTCGCGCCGGATGTACGCGGCTTCGGCGGCCGCGAGCAGCTCGGCTTCCGTCGCCTCGGGCCGGCCGAGCGTGATGTTGTCGCGGATCGTCGTGGAAAACAGAAACGTCTCCTGCGGCACATAGCCGATGCCTGCGCGCAGGGTGTCGAGCGGGTACTGGCGCACGGGGCGGCCGTCGACCAGCACAGAGCCTTCGGGGGCGTCGTGCATGCGCACGATCAGGCTGGCGAGCGTGCTTTTGCCGGCACCGGTGGGCCCGATCAGCGCCAGGCTCGACCCGGCCGGCACTCGCAGCGAGATGCCGTGAAGTACCTCGTGCTGCGTGCCCTCGTAGCGGAAATGAAGGTCGCGGAACTCGATTGCGCCATGCTCGATCGCGGTGAGCTTTGGGTCGGCGTCGCGGTCGTCGATGGACGGCTTCTCGGCCAGAACCTCCTCGATGCGGACGACCGAGGCCTTGCCGCGCTGGACGAGGTTGACGACCCAGCCGAGCGCGATCATGGGCCAGGTCAGCATGACGGTGTAGGTCGAGAACGCAACAAAGTCGCCGATGGAGATACGGCCGCTCAGCACCTGGTGACCGCCGACCCACAGCACGACCACCATGGCCAGGCCAAGCAGGAACTCAAGCGAGGGCCACAGCATGCCCATCAGCTGCACCAGCCGCAGGCCGCGCCGGATGTACTCGCGGTTGGATTGCTCAAAAGCCGCGATCTGCGCTTCTTCCTGGGCGAACGCGCGAACCAGCCGGGCGCCCGAAAAGTTTTCCTGCGCCTGCGCGGAGATATCGGAGAACATGGCCTGGATGCGCTCAAAGCGATCGTGGATGCGGCGGCCGAGCGCCTGCACCAGTACGCTGGCCAGGGGCAAGGGGGCCAGCGCCACCAGCGTGAGCCAGGGCGAGATATGGAGCAGGAAGTAGAGCGCGCCCAGTGTGAACAGCACCGTGTTGGCCGAGTACATGATGGCGGGGCCCAGCAGCATGCGGACCGCATTCAGGTCGTTGGTCATGCGCGCCATGATGTCGCCGGTGCGGTTGCGCTGAAAATACCCGGCGGGCTGTTTTTCAAGCGTCGAGAACAGATCGTTGCGCAGGTCGAACTCGATATCGCGAGAGATGCCGATCAGGATCCAGCGCGTCCAGAACAGGAGAAAACCCTTGACCAGGGCAAGGCCCACGAGCAGGGCCGCGTAGCGGATGAGTTTGCCATGCGTGACGGCGGCCGACAGGTCGTTGACGGCAGCGCGGATCACGAGTGGAAAAAAGATCCAGACCGCGTTTGACAGCACCGTCACAAGAGCGCCCCAGGCGTAGGCGCGCCGGTAGCGACGGAGATAGGGCACGAGCGGCTTGAGTTCCGGCAGCATGGGTGTGCTTCCAGTTTACGCGGGCGGCGCTCAGGTGGGCGTGCGCAGCAGCAGCCAGGTGCCGGCGAGGGCGAACAGGAAGTCGGGCGACCAGACGGCCAGCACCGCCGGCAGCATGTTGACGTTGCCCATGGCCTCGAGCGTGCTGGAAACGACCCAGTAGACGATGGCCACGCCGATGGCAACCGCGATACCGGCGAGCGAGCCGCTGCGGCCCATGGACAGGGCGAAGGGCACGGCCAGCACCGCCATGACCAGGGTGATGAGCGGGTAAGCGAGCTTGTGGTTGAGCTGGACGCGCAGGCGCATGGTATCGAAGCCGCTCTGGCGCAGGTCGTGGATATAGCGGCTCAGCTCGGCGAAGCTCATTTCAGAACTTTGCCGCGGGTCTTTTTTGAAGTAGGCGGGCTGCTCGGTGACGCCGGAAGCTGAGGTGACGGGAAAGGTGGTGTAGCTTTCGATCTCGTCGCCTGAGAAGGTGCGCTCCCACCCGTTGCGGAAGACCCAGGCGTTGCTGCGCGCATCCCATGCGGCGCTGGCGGCAAAGAGCCGCTTTTCGAGCTGAAACGAGCCGGGGCGGAAGGTAAACACGCTGATGTTGGCGAAGCGGTCGGTGTCGGGGTCGAAGAACTGGTAGTAGAAGATATGGCTGGGCAGCCCCGGCTTTTCGATGCCGAACATCCACTTTTCGTCGGGGCGCAGAAAGGTCTGCGCGGGACGGCCCTTGATGGTCGCGCGCAGGGCCTCCTGCCGGCGGTTGGCGCCGGGGATGTAGGTTTCGTCGAACACAAAGAGCGAAACGGCGAGCACGGAGGCGATGGCGAGAATGGGCACCACGACGCGATACAGGCTGATGCCGGTGGCTTTCATCGCGGTCAGCTCGTTCGATCGATTGAGCCCGCCGAACACGACCAGCACGGCGATCAGCACGCTCAACGGTGCGATGAGATAGACCATGCTCGGCGTGAGATTGAGCAGGTATTCGCCGACGATGACGAACGGCGAACGGTTGCGGATGATGTCGCCCAGCAGCTCAAAAAAAGTAAACAGGAGCATGAGCAGGACAAACGAGGCCAGCACCATGGCGAAGGTCTTGAGGAACTCGAGGATGACGTAGCTGTCGAGCAGAAGTGGAAAGCGACCGCGCGCCCGCGTGCCGGATGCGACCGCGCGGCGGGTCGACCCCCTGGGCTGAGCCGCGTGCGCGCGGCGGAACCAGGCGCTGAAGTCGGGCAGCGACGGCAGGCCCGCGCCGCTGACTGAAAGCCGGCGCAGCAGCAGGAGGCCGCCCACCCCAAACAGCAGATTGGCCGCCCAGACGCCAAGCTCGACCGGCACCTTGCCCTGGCGCGCCAGGGCCACGCCGGTGGATGAGAGGAAGTAGTAGACGAACACCAGGGCAATGGTGAGCACGAAACCGGCGCTTTTTCCGCCGCGTTTCGAGCTGATGCCGAGCGGCACCCCGACCAGCATGAGAACCAGGCAGGCAAACGGATAGCTGTAGCGCTTGGCCAGCTCGATGCGGTAGTACAGGCCGTTCGGGCCCGCGCCCAGTCGGCGCAGGTCGGTGTTCGACAAGGCCAGCACCGGCGAGGGTGCGTGCGCGGAGCGGTCCTGGTCGTCGGACTCGGAGACCAGCGGCAGGTCGGTTTGTGCAAAGGTGGATACGTCGTACTGGTTAGGGTTTGCGCTGTCGATCTGCTGCTCGGTGCCGTTGCGCAGGCGCATCAGCACGGAGTCATTCGCGTTGTTGACCACCACCGCCCCGGCGGCGGTGGTGATGCGCGGCGCGGTGGGGTTCGACAGGTCGGCGAGAAAGACCTTGCGCCACTCGGACGCGCCGGTGGTGCCCCGCACATCGTCGACATACAACACGATGTTTTTGAACTCTTCGTAGAAGACCCGCGGCTGGACTTCAAAGGAGGCCTGCGAGTTGCGCAGGGAATCCTCAAGCCGCAGGGTGGCGCGCCAGGCCGCCGGTGCGATGTAGAGCGAGTTGAGGAGGCAAAGCAGCAGCGCTGCAAGGGCGACCACACCGGCGACGCGCACAAAGCTCCAAACACCCACGCCGCTCGCGCGCATGGCGGTGATTTCGCTGTCGGCGGCCAGTCGGCTGAAGCCGAGCAGCACCCCGACCAGCACCGCCATGGGCACGGTAAAGACAAGCATGCTGGGCAGTGTGTCGAGGACGATCTCGGCGACCGAGCCGACGGAGCTGGTATTGCGGATCACGAGCTCGAGGAGGTGGCCGAGGTCGCGCGTAAACAGCACAAAGGTAAACACTAAGCCGCCCAGCAGGGCATGCGAAACGATCTCGCGCAGGATGTAACGGGTCAGGATTCGCATGGATGGGCGACTTTAGCCGTTCTCGTGTGGGGGTGAAGGACGAAGTGTCGTGCGGTATGGCTTTGACTGGAAAGCCACGTCCGGCATTGGCGCTGCTCGAGGCCGGTACAGGAACGGCTGTGGGCCCAGTTTACAGGAGGGGGTTTATTCGCCGTTCGGCAGAAAGCGGTAGCCGACGCCGCGCACGGCTTTCAGGTAGACGGGGTTGGTCGGCTCGTCTTCAAGGTAGCGTCGCAGGCGCACGACGAAGTTGTCGATGGCGCGGGTGTCGGTGTCTTCGCGCACGCGCCACACCTGCTCGAGCAGCTCGGAGCGCGGGATGATGCGCGAAGGGTTTTCAGACAGATAGCGGAGGAACTCGGCCTCCATGAGCGTGAGCCGGATACGCTGGCCCTTGGCTTCGAGCTCCAGGAGAGAAAAGTCGATGGTGCGGCCGGCGAAGCGGTAGATCGCGGGTTTTTCTTCCGGCTCGGCGGTGGGGGCGACGGGTTTGCCCCATTGCATGCGGCGCAGCAGCACGTGGAGCCGGGCCAGCAGCATGCTCAGGTCAAACGGTTTGGGCAGGTAATCGTCGGCACCGGCTTGGAGGCCGTCGAGCACATCCTCGGGCCGGCTGCGCGCGGTCAGCATCAACACGGGGACGTAATTGCCGGCGGCGCGCAGCTCGGCGGCGACCGCGAAGCCGTCCTTGCCGGGCAGCATGATGTCGAGCAGGACGGCGTCGTAGCGGGATCCGTCCGCAAGCAGCTGCAGCGCGGTTTCGCCGTCGTGCGCGAGCACCACTTCGTACCCTTCGGCCTGCAGGTTGAACAGCAGACCTTGCGCCAGGTGCACTTCATCCTCGACGACCAGGATGCGCTGAGGGATGCGGGACGCGGTCATGGTCGCGCCTGTGTCGGCGCCTGCGTCTGGGCGGGTACCGGCGTCGGCTCCGACAAGCGGGGCAGACGCAGCGTGAAGGTCGCGCCGTGGCCCTCGCCCGGGCTGGCGGCCGTCACCGTGCCGCCATGCTGCCGGGCGATGGCTCGAACCAGGAAGAGACCGAGCCCGGTGCCTTGCCGCCGGAGCACTTCGCGCGCGGGCACGCGGTAAAAGCGCTTGAAGATGCGCTTGATCTGCTCGGGTGCGATGCCGATGCCATGGTCTGTGATTTCGACGGCGGCGGAGCCTCGGTCGTCGGTCCATGTCCTGACGAGCACGTCGGGACCTGCGGGCGAGTACTTGATGGCGTTGCCCAGCAGGTTGCCGAGCGCGGTGCGCAGGTCTTCGGGGTTGCCATGGATCAGCAGCGGCTCGGACGATGGCTCGATGCGGATCGTATCCGGCGACAGGTGATTGCGCTCGAGCACACGGGACACCTCGTCGCGGGTGAGCGCGCGAAGGTCGAGCGATTCAAGAGCGTGTGCGCGGTTGCGTTGGGTGACCTCGCCGGCTTTCAAGACCTGCTCGACCGTAAGCAGGAGCCGATCGCTGTCAGACAACATGATGCGATAGAACTCCTGCCGCTTTTCCTCGGGCACGGGGCGGCGCTGCAAGGTTTCAAGGTACAGGCGAATGGAGGCGATGGGGGTTTTCAGCTCGTGCGTCACGGCATTCAAAAACGAGTCCTGCCGCTCGTTGCGGCGGACTTCACGGACCAGAAAGATGGTGTTGAGCACGACGCCGGCGATCAGCAGCAGGAAGATGGGGATGCCGAGGACCAGCGGCAGCAGGGCGCGCCAGTTGAGTACGATCCAGCCGACATTGAGCGTGATGGCGAGCGCGCCCGAGCCCACGCCGAGCAGGATGGCGAGCACGATGGCGGGTCGTCGGCGGGTGATGCGCATCGGTGTCGGCATAGGAAAGCCCGCAAGCAGTATAGGCTGCCTGCGGGCTTTGTTGAGGGGACTGGGGGGAAGCTAGGCGGTGCCTGCGGGTCGCGGGTTGGACGGGTCCCAGGCGGCGATCTTGATATCGCGTGCCAGGCCCAGCTTTTTCAGCATCCAGATGCCGTAATAGTTGGGGTCGAACTCGTACCAGCGCAGGCCGTGACGGGCCGAAACCGGGTGCGCGTGATGGTTGTTGTGCCAGCCTTCGCCGCCGGTCAAAAGTGCCACCCACCAGTTGTTCCGCGACTCGTCGCGGGTGGGGAAGCGGCGCGAACCCCACAGGTGCGTGGCCGAGTTGACCAGCCATGTCGCGTGGAGACCGAGCGTGACACGGAGAAAGATGCCCCACAGAACCACCGGCCAGCCGCCCCAGGCCAGCAGGACCAGCCCGACGGTGGTGAGCGGCACCCAGTGGTACTTCGACAGCGCGACGTAGAACTTGTCGCGGCTGAGGTCCGGCGCGTAGCGGTTCAGAATAGCGGTCGAGGAATGAAGCGCCTGGCCACTCATGATCCAGCCCATGTGCGCCCAGAAAGTGCCGTCCTTGGGTGTGTGCGGGTCGCCTTCGTGGTCGGAAAGCTGGTGATGGACGCGGTGGGTACCGACCCAGAAGATCGGTCCGCCCTCAAGCGCGAGCGTGCCGCAGATGGCCATCGCGTACTCGACCCAGCGGGGAACCTTGTAGCCGCGGTGCGTGAGCAGGCGGTGGTAGCACATGCCGATGCCGACGTTGATGGCCAGAATGTACAGCACCACTGCCGCGAACAGGCCCTTCCAGGTGAAAAAGAACAGGGCGGCAATCGCGAGTACATGGAAGATTCCCATGAAGATGGTGGTAATCCAGGAAACCGACCCGCTCTGGTGCGTGCGGCCGAGCGTGGGGAGGTCTACCTGGGCTTTGGCGGCGCGGGGTTTTGCCTGGGCTTCAGGCATTTCTGTGCTGACGGCGGGGGATTCGTAAATCTCGACTGGCATGAAAGCTTCCCTGTTGTTTTGAAAAGTATCGACCTCCCGAGCGTAGCAGCGGGCCGCGCGGCGCGGTGTAAGAGTTCTGTAACCGTCGGGCCTGGAAGGAGATTTCCGCCTGCGCGGGGCAGCCGATGCGAAAGATGCCTGGGCAGTTGTTTGTTTTATGGCAACTCCCCTGGTCAACGGCAGCATCTTTCTAGTAGTAAGTCACTGAAGGTTCCGGTGCGGGTTACGTTGTCCGCAGGTTGTTCCCTCTCCGGATCGTCGCCAGATACCAGGAGGAGACACCCGCCATGATCACCACCACGCACGCACGCCCCCCGGCACAACTCACCGCACGCCCCCTGCACCTCAGCACCACGATTTGCCCGCGCTGCTTCCAGACTCTCAATGCCGCCCCCGGTTTTCGGGCCAAGGGCGAAACCCCGGGGTCGCACCGCTGTGCCCCGTCTCCAAGCGAAGTGCTTCAACCCTCGGCCGCTGTTCCGTTCAGCTAGGTTCCGATGAACGGCTCCCGGGCCCTCGCTGTTCCGGCGAGCGGCCGGAGAGCGGGGATGCAGGGTGGAAACGCGCCCATTCCGGGCGCGTTTGTGCGCCCGGCCCGGTTTTCAGGACCAGCCGGGACGACCGGAGCCGCCGCCGGCCACGCGAACCTCGGTCGACGGCTGAGCCGCCTCCACCACTTCGCGGATACGTTCCGCCAGGCACGCCTGCTCCTTTTCCCTCAGCCTGGCTCCACCTGTTGTCAGGTAAAAGACATCGATCGCGGTTCCGCCTTCCGTGTCGATCAGAGCCACTTCAATATTGCAGCCGCAACGCGCGATGGCGATGGCGAGTGCGCGCAGCAGTCCGGGCGAGTCCGCCGCGATCACCTGAAGCAGCGTGCAGTGACGGGAGCTTTCAGCGTCGAAGTGAAAACGCGGACGGCTCGCAGGATGGGCATGGATGGGTGAACGGGAGCCGTGCCGGGGCCGTTGCCGCGCTCGCAGCATCTCCTCCACCTTGCCGGGACCGCCGAGCGCCGAGCGAAGGCTCGCCAGAAAACGCGCATGCTCGCCCGGGTTCAGCTCGAGAGTTCGAAACGGGTCGGTGAACTGGAACGAATCGAGGATCAGCCCGGCATCATTGGAAAACGCGTCGGCCTTGACGATATTCATGCCCCAGGCCGAGAGTGCGCCGGCCATGTCGGCGAACAGCATGGGCCGGTCGCGCGTGATCAGTGTGACCTCGTTGAACTGGCGGTGCCGTTGGAACGCGAGCTGGACGGGTTCTTTATCGAGCTGCAGAGACAGTTGAAAATGCTCGCTCACCTGGTCAGGCAGGCGCGTTTGCAGGTAGCGCTGGGGCATGCCTTCAAGAAACCGCCGCAAACGATGCGCCTGCTCGGGATCGTTTTCCGCCCCTTGCGGCCCGCCATGCACCGCGACGCGCGACAACACACGCGCGAGTACAACCGGGTCCGCATCCACGTGGTAGCGGCTTTCATCGACCGAGCGATCCAGGTAGTTGGCCGTTGCGATATAGAGCTGCCAGATGTTTTCAGCCTTCCAGGGGGTCAGGGCATCGGGGTTGACGGCCTTGATATCGGCAAAGGTCAGCAGCGTAAGCATTTTGAGCTGCTGGGGGCCGGCCGCGTGCCGGCTGAACAGGCGAACATTGTCCGGATCGAAGATGTCGCGCCGCAGCGCGAGGGACATTTCCAGGTGATTGCGGATGAGCCGGCGCACGGTTTCGCGCTCTTCGAGATCGAACTCAAGCCGCGTGAAGATCCGCTCGGCCAGCTCGATCGACTCGCGTGCATGATCCCCGGTGCGACGGGCCTTGCCGGTGTCGTGCAGCAGCAGTGCCAGCAGGAACAGGTCCTGCCGCTCGATCTCGGGCCAGAGCGTTGAAAAGCGGCGCTCCCACTCATGCCGCGGCGTGCGCAGGCTGTGCACGTGTTCAATGACCAGAAAGGTATGCTCATCGACCGTGTAGCGGTGGTACGCGTCGCGAATCACCAGCGAATCGATGCCGTGGAACTCCGGCAGGATGAGCTCCAGCAGACCGATGGCATGCATCAATCGCAGGGCATGCGCGGCATGGGGGCCCAGCAGCACGTCGCGCAGGCAGTTCCACAGGAACGGCCCCTCGGGCAGGTGCACGGCGAGTGCGGGCAGGGCTTCGGCGATCCGCTGCTCGGTGTCTTCAGTCAGGCGCGAGCCGTACTGCGCGACGGAGCCGAACACACGCAGCAGCGCCTCGGCGTCGATCAGCAGCAGGTTTCCCGATGCATTGCCTTCAAGCGTGATGCGCCCTTCTTCCACGACGAACGGGGTGCCGGGGACGAGGCTGCGCTTGCGACGCAATGTTTTGAGGAGCGGCCTGCGCGCCGCGGCTTCCCACTCGTCCATCTGCAGGCAAGCGCGGCGCGAAACGGCACGGGCATGCCGGTAATACGTGCGCATCCAGTAGGCGGGGTCGGCGGAGCCCAGGGTTTCGAGCCCGATGCTCGCGGCCGCCGCTTCGTCCTGCGCGGCCCAGTCCAGCGTGTTTTCGTCGCGGCCGTTGCGGAAGTGCAGAAAGCAGCGCGCGGCGGCCAGAAACTCGGCGGCGGCCCCGAGATCTTCGCGGACCCTCGACGGCCCGGCGGTTTCAAGGGGTTGGCTCCTGCCGTCGAGCGGGCCGCGCAGCAGCGGCAGCCAGTGCGCCAGGTGCACGTCGCGCAGGCCGCCCGGGCACTCCTTGACATTGGGTTCCAGGTGGAAGATGGTGTCGCCGTACTTGTGGTAACGGCTCCGCGCGGCCCCTACCAGGTGCTTTTCGATCACGGCGGCTTCGCGCTGCAGCGCTTTCGGCAGCAGGTCGCGATCGAACCGGTTGCCCAGGGCTTCGTCGCCCAGCAGGAACCGGCGGTCCAGCAGCGAAACGCAAAACTCCAGGTGCGCTTCGCCGTCAAGCCGCTCGCATTCTTTCAAGGTCCGGGTGGCCGGGCTGGCGCGCAGGCCCGCGTCCCACATGAGCTGTGTAAAGCGGCGGATCGGCTCATGCGCGTCACGTTCTACGCTCTCAGTCGCGCAAAGGAACAGCAGATCTACATCCGAGCAGGGAAACAGCTCGCGCCGTCCAAAGCCGCCGGTCGCGAAGATCGCGATGGGCGGCGGCTCCTGCCGGCTGCCGACCTGGGCCCACAGTTCCGCCAGGGCTCGTTCCACTTCGGTCGAGCGCATCTGGGCCGCTGCTCCCCCCTCGCCGGTACGTGCGAAGGCGGCGCGCGCATCGGCGAGGGATGCATGGAGACGCTCGCGCATGGGCCCGGAGATAGATTCGGAACGAGTCTTCATCGATGGTTCGCTCCTGTGCCGGACTGTGGATTGGATCGGCGGTGCGGTCGAGCCGCGCTCGATAGATGCCGGACTCGGGCCGGGACGGCCCGCGCTCGACCGACTCTGACTGGAGCGCGGTCGGCCCGCGCTCGGCTGACTCTGACTAGAGCGC
>CAXSBW010000010.1:41594-51127 GCA_964235795.1 uncultured Acidobacteriaceae bacterium
CCGCGCTCGTCGTTGCGAATGCGGATCGCTTCTTCCACCCTGGTGAGAAAGATTTTGCCGTCGCCGATCTTGCCGGTGCGGGCCGCGTTTGAGATCGCGGTGATCGCCTTTTCCACCATGTCGTCGGCCACCACGGTTTCGAGCTTCACCTTGGGCAGCAGGTCGACCGTGTACTCGCGGCCCCGGTAAAACTCCGTGTGGCCCTTTTGACGGCCGTGCCCGCGCGCTTCGAGGATCGTCATGCCTTCGATGCCCGCTTCAAGCAGGGCATCCTTCACCGCGTCGAGCCGGGACGGCTGCAGAATCGCTTCTATCTTGTACATCGTCGAGTCCTTTTCGCGTTGCTTCTTCCACGGGTAAACTCGCCCCGGTTGCCGGTTCGCTCGCGCTCAGGCAGCGAAGTCGTAGCCTTCTTCCCCGTGCTGGGTGATATCGAGCCCTTCTTCTTCATCCTCTACCGAAACCCGCAGTCCGAGCGTGAGATCGACGAGCTTGAGCAACACCAGGGTACCCACGGCGGACAGGATCCAGGCGATCGCGATGCCGACAAGCTGATTCAGCACCTGGTGCCAGTTGCCCTCCATCGCGCCCAGGGGCAGGGCCCTGCCTTTTGCATCCTTGAAAACGGGGTTGATGGCCGAGGACGCAAAGACGCCGGTGAGCACGGCTCCAAGGGTGCCGCCCGCGCCGTGGACGCCGAAGGCATCGAGTGAATCGTCGTAGCCGAAGCGGATTTTGACAAGGACGACCATGGCGTAACAGAAGAAGCCCGCGAGAACGCCGATAAGCAGCGCGCTCATGGGCTGAACGTAGCCGGCGGCGGGCGTGATGGCGACCAGGCCGGCGACCGCGCCCGAGATCGCGCCCAGCGCCGAGGGCTTGCCGCTGCGAACCCACTCGGCCGCGGCCCAGGCCAGCGCGGCGGTGGCAGCGGCAAAGTGGGTATTGACAAAAGCCGAGGTGGCGAGCGGGCCGGAGGTGAGCGCCGAGCCCGCGTTGAAACCGAACCAGCCGACCCACAGCAGGCACGCACCGACCAGGGAGAGCACGACCGAGTGCGGCATCATGGGCTCTTTCGGATAGCCGACGCGCTTGCCCAGGTAAAGCGCGCACACCAGCGCCGACACGCCGGAGGTGACATGGACCACCGTGCCGCCGGCGAAGTCCAGCGTCGGGAAGCGGCCGCCGAGCGATGCGTTGAGCAGCCCGCCCTTGCCCCAGACCATGTGGGCCATGGGCGAGTACACCGCGAGCGACCACAGGGTGAGGAACACAGCCATGGAGGAAAACTTCATGCGCTCGGCAAAAGCCCCGGTGATGAGCGCCGGGGTAATGATGGCGAACATGAGCTGGTAGATCATGTAGGTCTGGACCGGGATGGTGGCGGCGTAGTCCGGGTCCGGCGCAAGGCCGACCCCGCGCAGAAACGCATGATGGAGACCGCCGATCAACGCCGAACCCGAATCGAAGGCGAGTGAAAAGGAGACCAGCGCCCACAGTACGGTGATGATGGCCATCATGGCGAAGCTTTGCATCATGGTGCCCAGCACGTTTTTGCGGCGGACCAGGCCGGAGTAAAAGAGCGCCAGACCGGGCCCTGTCATCAGCAGGACCAGGGCGGAGGAGACCAGCATCCAGGTGTTGTCGGCCCCGCTCTGGGCGGCCGCGGCCGCGGCTTCCAGCTTGAGCATGCGCGCTTCCGGAATGCCGGGACTTTGCCCAAGTATCTGCGGCGCAAGCAGGCCGAGCGCCGCCAGGCAGGGAAGAATGCGGGAAACGGATGGTCGGGAACAAGGAGGCATGGCACTCCGAAATGGAACGTGTGTCGGTGACTCGCATCCCTTTCCGTTGTTGAACCCGGCAGGAGACCGTGTGAATGGGCAGGGTGCGTCCCGTGTTGGAGATACTTTGACACACTTTGAGAGAAAGCCGAAGCGAAACGGCGAGGCTCTCCCACGGGCGGGCTGAGCGGGCGTATCAAAACCGGAACTGTCAGCGGCTCGCCCGTCGGTTCACCGGAGCGATATAGTGACTGTATGAGTACAACGGCGAACGGGGCAGGGCAGCAGGACAAGTATTTCTTCGGCTCACTGGAGTCGTCGTCCAAGAACCGGGAAAAACTGCGCGAGGTCACATTCGGCGAGCAGCAGCCCGAAGGCATCCTGCTGGCCTCGCTCGACTCCGCCCTGAACTGGGCGCGCAAAAGCTCGATCTGGCCGATGACGTTCGGCCTGGCCTGTTGCGCGATCGAGATGATGTCGATGGGTGCCTCACGCTTTGACGTGGCTCGATTCGGCATGGAAGTGTTTCGCCCTTCCCCGCGGCAGGCCGACCTGATGGTGATTGCCGGGCGCGTTTCAAACAAGATGGCCCCGGTGATTCGTCGCTTGTACGACCAGATGCCCGAGCCGAAGTGGGTGATTTCGATGGGGGCTTGCGCAACCTCCGGCGGGGTCTTCAACAACTACGCGATCGTGCAGGGCGTGAACCAGGTGATCCCTGTCGATATCTATGTACCGGGCTGCCCGCCGCGGCCCGAGCAGCTCATCTATGCCCTGACATTGTTGCAGGAGAAGATTCAGCGTGAAAAAGGCACGACCCGCCGGGCGCTGAACCTGGCGTAGGTTCGACATCGGCATAGCAAAAGGGACCCATTCGGGTCCCTTTTTGCTGCCGGTATCGAAAGGGAACTTCCGGTGTGCCTGATTCTGGCACCAAAGTGTTACGCCGACGTCGATTTTGCTTGCTTTGTTTCCCGGGAACGCACACTCTGTTGGAGACCTGTTTCAAGCCGCGCGAAAAAGCCGGATGGGACTCGGCTACGAAACAAGCAGTGCATTGACAAAGAGGGTACGGGTGAAAAACAGCTGACTTTAGGCAACTTGTCAGCCTTGCCGTGCTCTAAGGTAGTAAGCGGACGGCCCTTCGTGTTTCCACACGAATTTCGCAGGATGGAACAGGGACCGGCGCTACACAGATCATTTTTGTAAGACTTTTTCAGCAAGGTTCCGGAGGATAGACGCATGTATCGTGCTCCATTGCAATCTTTGAGCCGGATTCTGTTGGTGGGGTGTTCCGTGGGCCTTGGTGCCACGAGCCTCCTGGCGCAGGATTCCGCCTCAACCGCACCGGCGACGCCGCCGGCCACACCGCCTGCGCAGACTGCGCCCAAGGCCGCGCCGATCTCCCGGGTTGATATTTTCCTGGGTTACTCGTACCTGGCGCCGCATGGCACGGTCACGACGAACAGCGGTGTGACGGGTCAGCCGTTCCCGGTCCGGTACGGTTCGGTGGATTACGGAGCCATTGGCTCGGCTGCTTTTTTCTTCAATAAGTATGCCGGTGGCGTGGTGGAGTACGCGGATCATTCGCTCGGCAAGAACGACGGTTTCAACGATGCCGCCGCCGGTCTGGTCGTTCGCTATCCTTCGGCGCTGGGTGTGACTCCTTTTGCGCATGGCCTCGCCGGTGCGGCGCGCGTGGGTGGCCCGAATGCAGAGCCGAATGTAGTGCACGGTTACAATTGGGGGCCGATGCTGAAGGTCGGAGGCGGTCTGGATTACGACACGCCCCTGTTCGGTCACCATCTCGGCGTACGCCTGTTCCAGGCCGATTACGTCTACATGCACGCGGACTTTGGCCCTCAGCCGATCACCGGCGGTCGCGCCAACATCAGTTCGCCTGAGCTGAGCGCGGGTCTTCTATTCAAGTTCGGCAACATCATTCCGCCGCCGCCAGTGGCTTACACCTGCGCGGTCAACCCGACCTCTGTATTCCCGGGTGACCCGGTCACGATCACCGGTACCCCCACCAACCTGAACCCGAAAAAGACGCCGACCTTTACCTGGTCGGGTCAGGGCGTACAGGTCAAGGGTGACTCTTCCACCGCTACGGTCGATACGACCAACCTGCAGCCGGGTCAGTACACAGTCACCGGTCACGTCAGCGAAGGTCCGAAGCCCGGGCAGTTCGCGGATTGCAATGTGAACTTCACGGTGAAGCAGTTTGAGCCGCCGACGATCTCCTGCTCGGCCAATCCCAGCAGCGTGAACCCCGGCGATTCGTCGACGATCACGGCCCAGGGTGTTAGCCCGCAGAACCGTCCGCTAACCTACAGCTACTCGGCAACGGCCGGTCAGATCTCCGGCACAACCAACACAGCAACCCTGGCGACCGCAGGCGCACCTGCCGGCGCTATCACAGTGACCTGCAACGTGGCTGACGACAAGGGCCAGACCGCGACGACGACAACCACCGTGACCGTCAACGCGCCGCCGGCTCCGGCACCCAAGACGCAGACGCTTTGCGATATCACCTTTGACCGCGACCACAAGCGCCCTGCCCGTGTGGACAACGAAGCCAAGGCTTGCCTTGACGATGTGACCCTGAACGCGCAGCGCTCCGCCGATGCAAGCGTGGTACTGGTAGGCAATGCAGCCGCTGACCAGGCAGCAATGACCGGCAAGCACGGCAGGCATGCTAAGCACCAGATGGCCGCGATGACACCGGAGAAGCTCGCCGCGCAGCGCGCCGTCAACACCAAGGACTACCTGGTGAAGGAGAAGGGCATCGATGCTTCCCGCATCTCGGTCCGCACCGGAACCAAGGGTACGAACGAGGTGGACAACTACCTGGTGCCGGCAGGCGCGACCTTTGACACCGACGTGCAGGGCACGACGCCGGTCGATGAGTCGGGTGTGAAGGCCCAGCCACGCAAGGCAGTGGGAGCAGCGCACCACCACCGTCACCACAGCAAGAAGTAACCGGGATGGAGGACGGGCTTTGCATCAGCCGTCCTCTGCGCCAGGAGAAAGAAGGGCCGGCCGCGAAAGCGGCTGGCCCTTCTTTCTGCCCAGAGTTCTTGCTTTGATATTTGCCCTGAACAAATTGTCCGAAACTGCCGATAAAGAGAATGCAAGGAGACCGGCCGATCGCCGGCATCAATATTCATGACTCATGTTCCAAGCCAGACGCGAGGGCTTCGCGCTCGTTACGCAACATCCCTGCTTTTCTCGCTGATCGCCTTCGTGCTGTCAGGCCTGTTCGGGGCTGAGCGTACCTGTGCCCAGGCGACACCGGTACCCGCCGCCGTGGTGATGGACACGGCCTGGAAATCTGTCGGTCCCGACGGCGGCGACGCTCGCTCGCTGGCCGCCGACCCCTCCGACCCGCAACACCTGTATCTCGGTACCACCAGCTCCTGGATCTATGAGACAGGTGATGGTGGCCAACACTGGCATCGCCTGGTGAAGCTCGGCAGCGGCGACGATCTGATCGTTGACAGCATCTCCGTGGACCGGAGCAACCCAAGAACACTGGTCAGCGGCGTCTGGAAGGTTGATGGGCGTGGCGGAGGAATCTACCTTTCGCATGACGGCGGTAAAACCTGGACCGCTTCCGCTGACATGGCGGGGCAGAATGTTCTTGCGCTGGCGGAGGCACCTTCAAACGCCAAGGTTTATGTGGCGGGTACACTTTCCGGTGTGTATCGCTCGGACGACGGGGGGCAACGCTGGAAGCAGATCAGCCCCGCAGGGTCAAGCGAGCTGCATGAAGTGGAGTCGGTCGCAATCGACCCGGTTGATACGAATACGGTCTACGCCGGTACCTGGCATCTGCCCTGGAAGACCACGGACGGCGGCGCGCACTGGTCCAACATCAAGGACGGCCTGATCGACGATTCCGATGTGTTCTCCATCATTATTGATCCCCATACCCCGTCGGTGGTTTATGCAAGCGCCTGCTCAGGCATCTACAAGAGCGACACCGCAGGCAATCTGTTCCACAAAGTGCAGGGCATTCCTTCGACCGCGCGCCGGACACGGGTGCTGATGCAGGATCCCGCCGACAGCAAAACTGTGTACGCCGGAACGACCGAAGGACTGTACAAGACCGAAGACGGCGGCGTGAAGTGGTCGCGCCTGACTGGCCCGGACGTCATCATCAACGACGTATTTGTCGACCCGGGGAATCACGCCCGCCTGCTGCTGGCGACCGATCGCAGCGGCGTGTTGACCAGCACCGACGGCGGCAAGACGTTTTCCAGCGCCAATGGAGGATTCTCACAGCGCGTCGTGCAGACGCTTCTTGTAGACGCGAAGAACCCGCGGACCTTGTATGCCGGAGTCTTGAACGACAAGATCTACGGAGGCGTGTTTCTCAGCACCGATGACGGCGCAACCTGGCAGCAGCAGGCGGAAGGGCTGGCGGGCCGTGACGTGTTCGCCCTGTCGCAGGGAGGGGACGGTTCGATTCTGGCAGGAACGAGCGACGGCATCGCCCGATTGAGTGGGAGGACATGGCAGTCCAGCGGGGATATCCTGGCCCGTGGGACCCGCAAGATCGCCGTACGCGAGCATGGGCGACGGGCGACGCGCAGCATAGAAACCGTGACGAAGTCGGGAGCCATTTCAGGCAGGGTCAACAGTCTTGATCTCAGTGGCCCGGTCTGGTACGCCACGACCTCGCAGGGGGTCTTCCGCTCGACAGACCATGGCGCAGGCTGGGAACAGGCTGCGCTGCCGCCGGGCGATTACCGGTATGTGCGCGCTGAAGGTTCGCAGGTGGTTGCCGGCTTCCGTACAAACCTTTTTGGGTCCAGTGACAACGGCGTTAGCTGGAAGCCGCTCGCGCTGCCGGCGGAGCTTGCGGATGTCAATGCCGTGGAAGTATCCGGAGACGGAACGATCTGGACCGGAGGGCGCGGCGGCGTTCTCTATACAAAGGACGGAGGCGCAAGCTGGCAGCCAATCAAGAATCTTCCGTTGGGCGAGATCGATGGGCTCGACTACGACCCGGCTTTGAAACGGGTGCTGGTTTCCTCGCGAACCTCGACGACTATTTTCGGGGTCGACTCCTCCGGCGAGGCCTGGAAGTACTGGCAAGCCGGCTGGCGGGTACACCAGGTGCTCCGGCAGGGCGACCGGCTGATCGCGGCATCGCTCTACGATGGAGTCGTCCTGGAACCCTCACCGGCCGTGGCGGCAGCGAGCCCGGGGACCGGCATTCGATAGCCATGCACCCCGCCCGGCTTCGGCCTTACCGGGCAGGGGATTTGCCCGCGCTGTATTCGCTGGACCAGGTCTGCTTTCAGCCCGGTATTGCTTATAGCCGAGCCGAACTGCGATCGTTTGTGGAGCACCCGAGCTCGTTTGCAGCGGTTGCGTGTGTTTCAGAGTTGATCGCCGGGTTTGCCATCGTGCGGCCGAGGCGAGCCCCTGTGGGTGGATCGGTGGTGCCGGTACCGGTGTTGCACCTGCTGACGATCGACGTGTCTCCCGAGGTTCGCAGGCATGGTGTCGGCACCCTCTTAATGACATGGGTGCTGGAACGGGCGAGAGCGCTGGGCTCTCAAGCCGTCGTGTTGGAAGTTGCCGTGGACAACGAGGCGGCCCGGCATTTCTACCAGGGATTCGGCTTCGCCCAGACACGAACCCTGACGGGCTACTACAACGGCAAAACGGATGCATACGAGATGCAACGCATTGCTGATGTTCCAGGCTGACGCCCGGGCCTCGGGGCAAGCTTCAAGTGCCTAACGCGCCGACTGCGAAGCGGCAAGCAGGCCGGCACGAGAAGCGGAGGTGGAGGGTCCAAGCGCCTTCCACAGGATTTTTCCGGATCGATCAACGAGAACAGCCACGACGGAACGATCATGGAGGCCAAGGCCGAGGGCTCGCCGGAGCGCGGCCTCATCGGTGTAGAGGGGGACATCCCAGTGGAGCAGTTCGGGATCTGTTTCCCCGGCGCGCAGCGAAGCATTGTCCCACCAGCGAAACAAGGCGTTTTCAGGAGCGCTGATCAGCATCCGGTAGACGCGAAAATGAAAGTCGGTATGCTGGAGCGCCTGTGCAACAGCGGTCCAGGTGTCGATCTGCGAGGCCTGGTCGCGAGCCCAGGAAAGCAGAAGCAGGTTTTGCCTGCCTTCCAGGCCGGCCGGCACGGTCAGCAAAGTCTTGTCGAGGGCTTCCGCCGTGATCGTCGGCAGGAGGGCAGATGTCAGCCCCTCAGGCGGTTGCGGCCTGTCCTGAAAGCCCGGGTGAGCTGCGGCGCACAAGCCAAGGGGAACAGCAAGGAGGAATGCCAACACAGTGGTCGCAGCAAAACGGAAACGAAGCGGCATTCTCCCAGGCATCTCTGGGCATAGTAACAGCGGCTGGTAACGGTGAGTGCAATGCGTTTTTGATCCCGGTCACGAGCAGGGGCATGGAAAGTCGTTCCACGTCGAAGGCAGCGCCCAGGCTCCACTAAAATAAGAACAGAGGTACAACACCGTGGCTCATGCACTGGCGGCACAGATTCAACGGGCGTTCGTGACCGACGATGCGGCCTTGTGGCCCATTGCCGAAAAGGTGGAGGTCGGGGAAAGACTTTCCTTTGATGACGGGCTGGCACTCTATCGATCGCCTGACATCCTGGCTGTCGGCATGCTGGCCAACACGGTGCGTGAGCGGCTCCATGGCGATCTTGCTTACTTCAACGTAAATCGCCATATCAATCCGACGAATGTCTGCGTGGCATCGTGCCGTTTGTGTGCCTTCGGCCGCAAGAAAGGTGCCGAGGGCACCTACACGATGGCGTTGGAAGAGGCGTGGTCCACGGCAGCCGAGGGCTATACGGAGGCTGTGACCGAGTTTCACATTGTCGGCGGCCTGCATCCGGACCTGCCGCTCGAGTATTTCCTCGACCTTGTCACGGGGTTGAAACAGCGTTTTCCCCTTGTGCATATCAAGGCTTTTACCATGGTCGAGGTGGCGTTTCTGGCCAGGCGCGCGAAGCTTTCGATTCGCGAGGTCCTCGAGCAGGTGCGCTCTGCCGGGGTTGACTCGCTGCCGGGCGGCGGCGCTGAGATCTTCGCGGACCGTGTGCGGTCCATCATCTGCGACCACAAGATCAACGGCAATGAATGGTTGGAAACGGCGGAGATTGCGCACGAACTGGGGCTGCGCTCGAATGCGACCATGCTTTACGGCCATGTTGAGAATGACGAAGACCGCGTCGATCACATGCTGCGGCTGCGGGCAGTGCAGGACCGCACCGGCGGGTTTCAGACCTTTATCCCGCTTGCGTTCCACCCGGACAACACGGCGCTCGACCACCTGCCGCGCACGACGGGCATGGGCGATATCCGGCAGATTGCGATCGGCCGGCTGCTGCTGGACAACTTTCCGCACATCAAGAGCTATTGGCAGATGGTTTCAGCCAAGATGGCGCAGATCGCGCTCAGGTTCGGCGCGGATGATATCGACGGCACCGTAATTGAGGAGAAAATCTACCACGATGCCGGTGCGACGACCCCGCAAGGGATGCGGCGTGAGGAGCTGGTGCGGCTGATCAAGGCTGCGGGACGAGTGCCGTTTGAGCGCGACACTCTGTACCGGGCGGTGACTCGGACCGAAGACACCTTTACTGTCGCAGTCTGAAGCGCCCCAGCGATGTGGCCCGCGATCGCGGCTCGTGCTCACAAGGCGAATGAGCGCGAGTCCGGCGAATAACGGCAGTGATCCGCCTGCAAGGCCGGCCGCAGGGCCGGC
>CAXSBW010000011.1:0-14027 GCA_964235795.1 uncultured Acidobacteriaceae bacterium
CCGTTGCTTTCGAGCGACGGCGTTCCCAGCTGCGGGTAGTACAGCTCCCGGGCTGCGAATGCCGCGCCGACCGCTCCCGCCAGTACCGGCAGATTGACTGTCTTGTTCCCTGCGTCCGTGTGCGTTTCGAGAAGTCCTCGGAACGCATGCCCCAGCCTCTCACTCGCCGTGTGACCCGCCCCCAGCGGCACATACCGCGGATCCATGTTGAACAGCACCGGCACCGCGAAGTTCTGAAGAAACAGCTGCGTCTCCGACTCGCTCAAACCTCCGATAAATCGATGCTCATGGTAGCGAATGCCATTCTCCAGGTCTCTCCGCCAGGTCTGGACGTCGGTGCCGTACTGCAGGTAAAGCTGGTCGTAGTTCAAAGCCTCCTGCCCATTCTCGATCCTGCCGGGGGAAGGCTCAACCGGCACATCCGTGATCCGTGGGAGCCCGCCGATCAGCCCTGCCTCGATAAAGTTCCGCGGCGCATACGTGCTGCGCAGCCAGTACACGGTCTTGCCGCCCAGCGAGAGTGGGTAGTAGCTGTCATCCGTTGCCCGGCCGTGGAGTCCGAACATCGCCAGGTCGGGCTCAAGCGCCGCTCGCACCAGCTCATGCCCTGTGTTGGTGGCCAGGTCCCCCAGCAGGCTGTAGCCGATATACCGCGTAAAGAAGTGAGTCGAATCCAGTTCCGGCGCTTTGAAGGCAGTGGCATACACGCTCTTGCCCGCGAATGCGGCCAGCACTGTGCCGCCCAGCTTGGAGTAGTTCGGCACCATCTGCCCGGCGTCATTCTCGGTCACGACGATCGACGCGGCAGCATGGACCATGCGCTGCCCAAAGTCAGAGTGCACCGGAGCCGGAATGTACTCGGCTCGTTGGTGTAGCGCCAATGGCAACACAAGATTTGAAAAAAGCTGCCGGGTCTCCGCCGTTGCCAGGCCGGTTTCAAAGCGGCCTGCTTTGAAGCGCAAAGCCACCTGGTTCACCCGCCGCCAGGCATCCATCTGGTGGCCGTAATCTTCCATACTCTGCTCATAAGCCTGCGCACTCGCCACGCTGAAGTCGGGCGGAGCATCGGGCTGGGTCGGCGCTGTCGTCAGGTTGGGCACACCGGTCAGCAGCATCGCTTCCACCAGGTTACGAAACGACACTGTACTGCCGAGATAGTACGAAACCTTGCCGGGCAGATTGGACCGACTCGCGCCCGGCGTGATGGCGAAGTTGCGCGGCAAAACGATCGGCTGTTCGGCTGCGGGCAGGGCGGCTCTCACGATTGCCGGGCCGGGCGCTGAAACCGAGTTCACGGGGGCATCCGGCAGCGCCGAGCTGGACGGCAGCGCCGTGCCTCCGCCGAGAAACGACGACGTGATTGGAACCTGAGCCCAAACCTGTGAACCGGCAGAGAGCAAGCCGGTCAGCAGCAGACAACAAGAAAGCTTTCGCGAAAGCAGCGAGGCCAGTGTGTTCACAGAATGTCCTTGAGAGGAGCTTGCTAGAGCCTAGCGCACTTCTGCAAGCAGCAAAGCATCCCGGATCACACCATTGGCATCACCGCCGTCCCGAAATGGGAAGTTCTTACGTCGTGCACGGTACTTCTGTACTTTCGCGCCTTCTTCAGGCACAAACAGGCTGAACAAAAGTCTCACCTTTGCCGATATGAAAGGTCGAAAATTTTTTCGGAGCGAAAGCAAAAAGCCCCGCTTTCGCGAGGCTTTTTAACTGTGTTGCCGCTGGGTCCGGTTTAGTACATGCCGTCCATGCCGCCGCCGCCGTGCGAGTGTCCGCCGCCTGCTGCCGCACCCTTCGGCTCGGGAATGTCGGCGACCATCGCTTCAGTCGTCAACATCAGCCCGGCAATCGAAGCCGCATTTTGCAGCGCGGTCCGCGTGACCTTGGTCGGATCGATGACACCGGCTGCCACCAGGTCTTCAAAGCTGTTGGTGCCGGCGTTGTAGCCGAAATGGTTGTCGTTGGACTCGTGAATGCGACCCACAACCACCGCACCCTCTTCGCCGGCATTGCCGACGATCTGGCGCAGGGGCTCCTCGATGGCGCGACGGATGATCTGCGCACCGATCTTCTCATCGCCTTCCAGCGTCTTGATCAGGGCCTCGACCACCGGGGTGCAGCGAACCAGGGCCACGCCGCCGCCCGGGACGATACCTTCCTCGACCGCCGCGCGGGTTGCATGCATCGCATCCTCAACACGGGCCTTCTTTTCCTTCATCTCGGTTTCGGTTGCAGCCCCGACCTTGATGACGGCGACGCCGCCGACCAGCTTCGCCAAACGCTCCTGGAGCTTTTCGCGGTCATAGTCGGAGGTGGTCTTCTCGATCTGGTTGCGGATCTCCTTGACGCGGCCTTCGATCGCGGACGACTCCCCACGGCCTTCAACGATGGTCGTGTTGTCCTTGTCGATGGTGACGCGCTTGGCGCGGCCCAGGTCCTCGATCTTCACGTTTTCAAGCTTGATGCCGAGATCTTCCGTGATCGCGCGGCCGCCGGTCAGCTTGGCAATGTCCTCAAGCATGGCCTTGCGGCGATCACCGAAGCCCGGTGCCTTGACGGCAGCGACGTTCAGAGTGCCACGCAGCTTGTTCACGACCAGGGTCGCAAGCGCTTCGCCGTCAACATCTTCCGCGATAATCAACAGCGGCTTCGAGTTGCGGGCCACCTGCTCGAGCAGCGGAAGCAGATCCTTCATCGACGAGATTTTCTTCTCGTGGATCAGGATGTAAGGATCCTCAACGACGGCTTCCATGCGGTCCGGATCGGTCACGAAGTAGGGGGACAGGTAGCCGCGGTCGAACTGCATGCCTTCGACCACTTCCAACTGCGTTTCCAGTGTCTTCGACTCTTCAACGGTGATGACGCCGTCCTTGCCGACCTTCTTCATCGCTTCGGCAATGATGTTGCCGATGGTCGAATCGGAGTTGGCAGAAATAGTTCCGACCTGGGCGATCATCTCGCCCGTCACTGGCTTCGAGAACTGGCTCAGCGCGCCGCCCGTCACAACACCCTGCTCATCGCGCTTGCCGACGATGGCTTCCACGGCCTTGTCGATGCCGCGCTTCAGTGCCATCGGGTTCGCGCCGGCGGCTACGGTCTTCACGCCTTCGCGATAGATCGCCTGCGCCAGAACGGTCGCGGTCGTGGTGCCGTCACCGGCCACGTCGGAGGTCTTCGAGGCCACTTCGCGCACCATCTGGGCGCCCATGTTTTCGAGCGAATCCTTCAGCTCGATCTCCTTGGCCACCGTTACGCCGTCCTTGGTGATGGTCGGCGAACCGAACTTCTTCTCGATAACAACATTGCGGCCCTTGGGGCCGAGCGTCACCTTGACGGCGTCCGCCAGGTGGTTCACTCCGCGCAGGATGGCCTGGCGGGAATCTTCTCCGTGCAGAATCTGTTTTGCCATGATCTTCAATTCTCCTGAAACTGTTTGTTCATTTCAAATGGTCGCGAGCTTCCGCGATGCCCAATGTGTTGCCGAACTACTTCTTGAGAATGCCGAGAACTTCTTCCTCACGCATAATGAGGAACTCTTCGCCGTCGATCTTGATCTCGGTGCCCGAGTACTTGCCGAACAGAACACGGTCGCCCGCCTTGACATCGAGCGGAAAGGTCTTGCCTTCATCGTTCGATTTGCCCTTGCCCACGGCGATCACTTCGCCTTCCTGGGGCTTTTCCTTCGCAGTATCCGGGATGATAATGCCGCCGCGGATCGATTCGCCTTCTTCCACGCGACGCAGCAGGATCCGGTCATGCAGGGGGGTAAAGGTGGACGTTACAGTGCTGGTTGCCATAGCTTTCTTCTCCTTGGGTAGAAACCTGCCGCGCAAGGCCACAGGGAAGTGCAGAATTCCGTGAGCGCCTGTCTTGCTAGCGGCCTCGATTGAGGAGTGCTGGCAGAAGGTGCCCTCGATTGCTAATGTACGAGACAAAACTTGGACTGTCAAGCTCATTCTTGCTTGATCTGAGTAAATTGCACTCACATTAAAGGAGTGTTGCAGGTGTAACTAATTGAGAACCGGCAGGCTGGCTTCGTACGGCTGTGCGTCCGGGGTTGAAACCAGCGGGAAGACCAACCGGAAAACAGTGCCGACGCCTTCACGGCTCCGCACCTGGATTTGTGCGCTGTGCTTGGTGATGATCTCGCGAGAAACCCACAGCCCCAGTCCTGTGCCGGTAATGCCTTTGGTCGAGAAAAAGGGTTCGAAGATGCGGCGCAGGGTCGCCGGGCTCATGCCGCTGCCGCGGTCGGAGACCACGATGGCAAGCGCCGGCTCGCCCGTCCTGCCGGAGTGGCAGGCATGGGCACGCAACACCAGTCTTCGCGGTTCCGGCCCGCCCATCATGGCGTCCACCGCGTTACCGATCAGGTTGGCCAGCACCTGGCGGAGTTCGCCTTCGAGCGCGATGATCGTGGGGGCGTCCGCGTACTCCCGTACCACCTCGATGCCGTGGTCGCGAATTCGCGCCTCGTACAGCACCAGCACGGACTCGATCAGGTCGGCGATGTCGGTCCTGGTGGGCCCGGTGCTTTGCCGGTAGAAGCGTAAGGTCTGGGTGGTGATATGGGTCACGCGGTCCAGCTCGCGCTGCGCCATCAGCAGGTACGAGCGCGACTCCTCGTCCAGAGTCCCCTGTTCCAGCAGGTAAAGGCAGTTGGTAATCGCTTCCAAGGGGTTGTTGATCTCGTGTGCGATGGAAGCCGCGAGCCGCCCGGCCGCGGCCAGCTTTTCGGTCCGGCGCAGCACCTCTTCGCCCCGCTTCTGCTCACTCAGGTCGACAAAAAAGATGGCCAGCTGCAGGTCTTCGTATGGAGCCTCGGGGTTGAGCAAGGCTGCGCCGATCAACACGGGAATCGAAGTTCCGTCCGCATGCCGGCAGGTTGCCTCCCAGGTTTCTTCCCGGTGACCGTCAATGCACCGGCGAAGTCCCATCACGACGTGCTGCTCCGGCGTCACGTTCGCAGGCCGCTGGCCGTAATCCTCCAATGAAAACACGGAGGCCAGGGCTACGCCACCGCCGTCAGACCCGGCCGCCTGGTACCCGAACAGGCGCTGAGCACCGCGATTGGAATAGCTTACCTGTCCGTCGGTGTCGCAGATCAGCAGGGCCAGCGGCGTTGCTTCGACCAGCCGATGAAAGCGCTCCTCGCTCGATTGAAGGGCGCGCTCCGTGGCTCGCTTGACCCGGCGGCTGGCAGCCTCGGCCAGCTCGCGTTCGATCGCGGGACCCAGGCGAGTCAGGTTTTCCTTGGATACATAATCATGCGCCCCGGCGCGCATGGCAGCGACCGCCGTCGCCTCTGAAACTGCCCCGGACATCATGATGAACGGGATATCGGCCCCGGTGCCCTGGAGCAGGCGCAGGGCTTCCGGGGCTGAAAACAGCGGCAGGTTGTAATCGGCCAGGATGCAATCCCAGGGTTCGAGCAGCGCCGTGCGCATACTTTCAGCGGTCTCAACCCGGTACAGCTCCGGCGCGAAGCCGGCTTTGCCCAGGTGACGCCGCAGCAGCAGCGCATCGTCGACGCTGTCCTCGATCAACAGGACGCGCAGGGGCCGGGGAAGCACCGGGGCCGCGCTGTTCCCATCAGGCGTTACTGGAGGGACGGGGGGCATTCGTTCAGCACCAGCCAGTACATCCCGAGTTGCAGCGTGGCTTCACTGAAGTCGGAAAAGTTCACCGGCTTGCGAATATAGCTGTTCACGCCCAATTTGTAGGAGCGGACGATGTCGCTTTCCTCGTCCGATGAAGTGAGCACAACCACCGGCAACATGCGCGTGCGTTCGTCCTCGCGAATGCGCCGCAGCACCTCGAGCCCGTCCACCTTCGGAAGCTTCAGGTCCAGCAGAATCACCTGCGGCAGCGCCGGCAGGGCGTCTTCTCCCTGACTGAACAGCATGGCCAGGGCTTCCTCGCCGTCCCGGGCGACCCGGACGTCATTGGCGATATGCGATTTGCGGAGCGCACGAATCGTGAGCAGCTCGTGGTCCGGGTCGTCCTCGACAAGAAAAATCAATCGGGTACCTGCCATACTGTCGTCACCCCAGGGTAAACCAGAATGTCGCCCCCTGGCCCACCATGCCCTCAGCCCAAATGGTACCGTGGTGCCGGGCCACAGCGCGCGCCACGGTCGCGAGACCGATGCCGGAACCCTGGAAATCCTTTTCACCATGTAAACGTTGAAAGGCTACAAAAAGTTTACCAGCATACTGCTGATCGAAACCCGCGCCGTTATCCCGCACATAGTAGGCTTCGCGCTCCGGCGACCAGCCGAACGCAATGTGCGCATCGGCGACCTTGCCGGTGAACTTGGCGGCGTTGCCGAACATGTTTTCGAACACCACGCGCAGCAGTCTCGGGTCTCCCGGGGCGTGCAAGCCGGGCTCGATTGAAAAGATGAGCGAGCGCCCGGGCAGCCCATGCGCGATCTCTTCAGCGATCCCGATTGCGAGCGAGGAAAGGTCCACCTGCTCCGGGCTCAGCTCCGCCCTGGTAATGCGTGACAGCTGCAAAAGCGCGTCGATGAGCTGCCCCATGCGCTGCACCCCGGCCCGGATGCGTGCGAGATAGTGCTTGCCGTCGCCTTCGAGCAGATGGCCGTAGTCTTCCTCCAGCGCGACCGAGAAACCGTCGACCGAGCGCAGCGGCGCGCGCAGATCATGCGAAACCGAGTAGGAAAAGGCTTCCAGCTCCCGGTTCGTGCTTTCGAGCTCGGCGGTACGCTGTTGCACCCGTTCCTCCAGCACGGCGTTCAGCAGCAGAATCTCAGCCGCGCTTTTTTCCGCTGCCTGCCGTGCCTCGCGTTCGGCATCGTAAGCCGCCGCGCGGTCCAGCGCGAGCGCAATGCGGTCCGCGGCCAGCGTCAGCAGCTCCTCATCGGCCTGCGAAAACGAAGAGTGCCGCTCCCGCCCTGCAACCAGCATGGCGATGACCTCGGACGAGATCGTCATCGGAACAATCAGCGCCGCATCGATACCGCCGTGCAGCGCTTCGATCGGCAAGGCGCGCAGTGCATCGCCCGCCACTCTGACCGCGCGACCGGTTCTCGCTGCTTCCGCCATGGGTCCGTCCGGGCGCACCGGGCGTCGCTCCCCGGGATGCACCGTGACCCCTTCGGCCGCGACCAGCTCGATCTCCGTACCGTACCAGCGGCACAGCGCCAGGGCGTCCGTGGCGGCCGTCACGCGCAGCCGCGCCAGCAGCTCGGTCGTCAGCTCCCCCACCGTCAACTGGGTGAAAGCCACCTCCGTCACGGATTGCAGCTTTTCCAGCCGGGCCGAGGTTTCAGCCGCACGATGGCGCAGCCGGCGCTCGTAGGAGAGCGACCACAGCGACAGCACCACGAACAGGATGTCGAGCGAGCTGGCCAGACCGATCGTCACCTTGGCTTCGGTCCGGGCGCGTGCCGACTCGCGAAAACGCTGCTGGAGCAGGCCGCGCTCCTCCTGCTCGGCCCCGAACACCACGCTGCTCAACGCAGCCATGATGGCCCGGCCCGGTGCGAAGCTCAAAGGGTCGTTCATCTCGTCGGCCCGTTCCATACGGCGGTGCTCTACCCCATGCTGCAGCGCCCCCATCCGTCTTCGGGCCAGAGTCCGCGCCCGGTTCATCCGGTCCAGCTGCTCCGGGTTGTCGCTGACCAGGTGCTGCAACATCTCGAACTGTCCGTCCAGGGTACCCAGCGCGTACTTGTAACCGCCCAGGTAGTGCTCATCGCCTGTGATCACGTAGCCGCGCATGCTCGATTCCGCGTCGGACGCCGTACGCAGCGCGTGTTCCAGGTCGGACAGGATCTCAAGCGTATGCGTGACCCAGAACTCCGACCGGGCCAGGACCTGCTCGGCATGGAAGGCGAGCCATGCATTGGCCGCGATCACGATCGCGGCGATCAGGAACAGGCTCGACAGAAAACGATGAAAGCGTGAGATGCGCATCGGGCTCTGCCATGGTATCTCACCGATGCCCTCCGTTACCGGTCTTATCGGGATTCCGGTTACTCCAGGCGATATTTGGTTTCGGCCAGGCGGTTCAACGGACGCCACAACAGGCGGTTGATCGTCACCACGACCAGCGCCATGATGATCGTCGCGAGCAGCAGCACCGGGAACTCACCCGTATCGGTCGCCTGGTCGATCTGTGCGCCCAGCCCGACTGTCATCAGCGGATGATTGTGCAGCTTGAAGTACTCCGACTGGATGGACGCGTTCCACGCCCCGCCCGAAGCCGTGATCAGCCCCGTGATGAGGAACGGGAAGATACCCGGCAGGATGACCGTGCGCCAGCGTTGGGCGCGCGAAAAACCGAACAGCGAGGAAACCTCCTTCAGGTCGTTCGGGATCGCCATGGCGCCGGCGATGACGTTGAAAAAGATGTACCACTGCGTGGCCAGCATCATCAGCACGATGGCCGACAAACCCAGTCCCGCACCGGTCTTCATCAGCGCCACCAGGATCAAAGGAAACAACGCACTGGCCGGGAAGCTGGCCGCGATCTGCGCGAAGGGCTGCGCGATGCGGGCCAGGCGCGGGTTGAAGCCGATCGCCACCCCGGCCGGCACCGCCCAGGCCGCAGCGAGCGTCAGCGCGACAATGACCCGCAGCAGGGTCGCGCCCGCGCCGACGCAAAGGTGGCCGTACTCCGACAACGGCAGGTGACGCACCATGAGCGAAGCCTTCCAGACCGCGAGGCTGGCCAGCAGCAACAGAAAGGTACCCAGCACCGCAAGCGCCAGCGACGACCGCCGGCGGGTGTCGGGGTCGGGCATCGTAGCGGCGCGCTTGCCCTCGCCGCGCGCGAGCGACGTATAGATACGCTCTGAAAGGGGGTGGATGGTGTGCTCTGCGATGCGGTGGAGCATGTTGGAGCGACGCACGAGGTCGAGGATCGGCGAGCGCGCCCGGTCGGCGCTTTCGACGCTTTCAAACTTGAATTTGTCGGACCAGGCGATCAGCGGCCGCCACAGCAGCTGGTCTGTCGCCACGATGATCGAGACCACCGTGAGCAGTCCATAAACGGTCGCCCGGGTATTGCCGTCCGACGCGGCGGTTTGCAGGTACGAGCCCAGCCCCGGCAGCCGGAAGTTGCGCGTGCCTACCTGGAACATCTCGCAGATCATCAGCGAAAACCAGCCGTTCGCGACCGAGATCATCGAGTTCCACACCAGGCCGATCGCGGCAAACGGCAGCTCCAGCTGGAAGGCGCGCTGGAGGGGCGAAAAGCGGTTGATGCGGCAGGCCTCCTGCAGTTCGCGAGGGATCGCCTTGAGCGAGGCGTAGAACGAAAACGCCATGTTCCACACCATGCCCGTGAAGATGACGATGATGCCGCCCAACTCCAGGCCCAGCTGGCGCGTGGGAAACAGCGCGATCATCGCCAGCATCACGCCGGGCAAAAACGAGAGCACCGGGATGGACTGGAGGATGTCGAGGGTCGCGATCAGCAGGGCTTCAGCGCGCTTGTTGTACGCGGCCAGGTAGCCGTAGCCGATCGCAAAGGCAAGTGACAGCAGGTAGGCGATCGCAATCCGGACGCAGGAGTAAAACGCATACGCCGGCAGGCTTCGCGGCGCGAGCGAAATCACCACCTCCGGCACGGCTCCCTGGGCCCAGTAGCGGCCGATCAGCACAAGGCCGTAAAACGCGGCCAGCAGCACCGCGCCCACTCCCAGGTCCAGCACAAACGGCCAGGATCGCTCCATCAGCAGGGCACGGGCATAGGTGTGCTGAGGCTGCCGAGGCTGCCGAGGCTGCCGAGGCTCGCTCACTCCGCACCCTCGACTTCGAGCTCTTCCTCTTCATCTTCCGGCAGTGTGAACCGCCGGCGCCCACCGTCAAAGTCGAACAGCTCCGCATAGCGGCCCCAGTTGATGGCGGTTTCCAGCTGCTTGCGCGTTTCCTCGTCCGAGAACTGCTCATCCAGCATGTCCAGGAAGAACTCCTCGGGCACCGTATGGTCGCGCTTGTTGCTGAGCGCGCGCGTAATCTGCCGCAGCAGCAGCACATGGTCGGTGGCCGCCTTGCGGAACAGGTCTTTCTGCGCCAGGATCTCCGACTCCGCGAAAAGGCGGCCTTCGGGCGTGATCGTGACATCGCCCTCTTCGACCTTGAGAAAGCACAGCAGCTGTGCCGCGTCCACGATCGGCAGCAGGTCGTCGATTTCAAACGCAAGCTCGTCGGCAACCTTGTAGATATCGGCGCGGCCATTGGCATCGCTCATATCGATAATCATTTCAAGCAGCCCGGCGATGCCGCCCGGCCGAGCGTGCGGCAGCATCTCGTAGTGCATCTGCCGTTGGTCGCGTACCGGGCGCCCCGCTTCGATGCGCGGCGCTTCGGGGGTCACATCGGGCCGCGTGAGGACCTTATAGATGTAGTCGACCAGCTGCGTGAATGGACCGCTTTTGCGGTCGCGCGGGTGCGCCAGGGTGACCTTGAAGTCCGTGCGGACATGACCCGGGTTGCGGCCCAGCACGATAATGCGATCGGCCAGCAGCACCGCTTCCTCGATATTGTGCGTCACCAGGAACACAGCCTTGGTCGGAATCGTCTTCTTCTCCCACAGCTCCAGCAGCTCCGAGCGCAGGTTTTCCGCTGTCAGCACGTCGAGCGCCGAAAACGGCTCGTCCATGAACAGCACTTCGGGCTCGACCACCAGCGCCCGCGCAAAGCCGACTCTTTGACGCATGCCGCCTGAAAGCTCCTTCGGGTACGCGCTCTGAAAACCGTCAAGCCCGACGGTGTCGAGGATTTTCAGCGCGGCCTCGCGGCGCTCCGTGGCCGCAAGCCCCCGCGCCTTTAACGGCGCTTCCACGTTTTCTAAAACGGTGAGCCAGGGAAACAGCGCAAAGCTCTGAAACACGATCGAGACATTAATCTTTTGTGAACGGATCGGCAGCCCGTGCCAGAACACTTCGCCGCCCGAAGGTTTGGATAGCCCGGCCAGCATGCGCAGCAGCGTCGATTTGCCCGAGCCTGACGGGCCCAGCAGCGCCACGATCTCACCCCGCACGATGCTCAGGTCGGTCGGCGCGATCACCTGGATGCGATTTTCGCTCGGCTGGGCGTAATACTTCTCGATCTGCTGGGCACGGATGATCGCGTCATCGGGCATGGCGGCTCTCTCATCTGTTTTGGTTTGTGCCTGGACGCGCCCCAACCAACAAACCGCTGCGGGTCAGCTACGCAGCCTGCGGCATGGACAAGGAGGTGAGGACGAAACTATGCACCTTGCCCAGCGTATCATTGGAAAACGAGAAAGCACTCCCAGTTCGAGCCGTTCCCGCGTGGGTCACAGGCGGGCATTGCCGGAACGACTCCGGGGGATTTACAAAGGAGCGCATGCAGGAATTTTCGGAAAAGCCAAAGGTTCTGGTAGCCGATGATGAACGGGTGATCGCGGACACGCTGGCGATCATCCTCAATCAGAGCGGATTTCAAGCGACCGCCGTTTACAGCGGCGAAAAAGCGGTGGAAACCGCGAAAACACTTCAACCCGACATGTTGATCTCCGACGTCATCATGACCGACCTGAACGGAATCGACGCCGCCATCAAGATACGCACCTTGTTGCCGGCCTGCAAAATCCTGCTGTTCTCAGGCCAGGCCGCCACGGCCGACCTGCTGGATCGTGCCCGCTCGCAGGGCCATGAATTTGAAATCCTGGCCAAGCCGGTCCACCCGCAGGACCTGCTGGCCCGCCTGCGCGCTTAAAGCCCTGTGCCCGATCGTTCGCATGGGGAGTTCACAGCCCGGCAGTATGCGTCGCGCGCCAATGAGTATGTCGCCAGCGTCAATCACAGCACTGGCGACGACCTCCTTCAACTGGAACACCTTGTGCGCGGCTGCCCTTCCGCACGGGTGCTTGATCTGGGTTGCGGCGGCGGGCACGTCTCCTACCGCGTTGCGCCGCATGTCCACGAGGTGGTTGCCTGCGACATCACCCCGGCTATGCTCGAGGCCGTCACCGAAACCGCCGCCGCCCGCGGGCTTCCAAACATCACGGTCACGCAGGCGGCCGCCGAGCAGCTGCCGTTCGACAACGCTTCCTTCGATTTCGTCGTTTGCCGCTTCAGCGCTCACCACTGGCACAATCTGGAGGCCGGTCTGCGGGAAGCGCGACGGGTGTTGAAAACCGGCGGCCAGGCCATCTGGATCGATGCCGTCGCGCCCGCCGACCCCCTGCTCGACACTCACCTGCAAGCTTTTGAACTGTTACGCGACCCGTCGCACGTGCGCAACTACAGCGTCGCCGAATGGGTCGGGGCGCTTGCACGATCGGGTTTCACTTGCCGAGGCATCACCGCTCGAAAGCTGCGCATGGAGTTTCCGGTCTGGATCGCGCGAACAGCCGCGACGCCCGAGCAGGCGAGCGCGATTCAATCTTTGCAAGCCGGTGCGCCCGAAAGCGTCCGCACCCATTTCGCCATTGCCGCCGACGGCAGCTTCGATCTCGATACGATCACGATCGAAGTCGTTCCGGACTAGGCCCGAACAGCGCGTCGCGGACGGCGAACAACGGACGGCTGTGCCTACAGCTCCCGCCGTCCTTCGAGCGAACGCCGCATCGAGACTTCATCGGCATACTCGATGTCGCTGCCCGCCGGTACGCCGGTCGCGATCCGCGTCACTCGCAGCGCGCTGCCTTCCGCACCCTCGCGGCTCGCGGCGCGCAGCAGGTCTGACAGATAGCCGGCCGTGGCTTCGCCTTCAATCGTGGGCGAGGTCGCGACGATCGCCTCTTCAATCTCGCCCCGTCGAACCCGCGCCAGCAGGTTGCCGGTCCGCAGCTGCTCCGGCCCTACCCCGTGCAGCGGCGACAACGTTCCATGCAGCACGTGGTATACGCCGTTGTAGCCGCGCGTGCGCTCGATGGTATCGATGCTGGTCGGCTCTTCCACCACGCATACCTGCCGGTGATTGCGCGCCGGATTCGCGCAAAACACGCATGGGTCCACATCCGTCACGTTGTTGCACACCGAGCACAGCCGCAGCTCACGCTTGAGCGCGCGCACCGCGTCGGCCAGCGCCGCGGCGTCGTCCGCGCTCGATCGCAGGATGTGAAATGCATAACGCTGCGCGCTTTTCGCGCCCACTCCGGGCAGCTTTCGCAGCTCGTCGATCAGGCGCGACATGGGTTCTGCGAAACGGGGCGGCACCGGCTACAACAAGCCTTCCGGCAGGCCCAGCGAGCTCATCATCCCGGCCATGCCGCCCGCGGCGGCCTCATCCGCCCTTCGCCCCGCATCGTTCACCGCAGCGCGAATCAGGTCTTCCAGCATTTGGAGATCGTCCGGCGAGCTCAAGGCACCCAGCACCGCGGGCTCCAGCGTCACGCCCAGCACCTCTTTTTTGCCGCTCATCTTCACGCGTACCGCGCCGCCGCCCGCCGAACCTTCCACCGTAACTCGGCTCAGCTGCTCGCCCGCTGCCTCGCTCATCTGCCGGGCCTGTGCCAGCATCGCTTCCATCTTGCTCATGTCCATATCCATCGCTAACCCCTTTTCGCTTTCCCCGCGCCGCTGGTGTCGCGCAGGTCGACCACGCTGCGCACCTCGGCCCCAAACAGCTCCTGCGCCTGCCGGACCAGCGGGTTTTCCATCGCCCTTGCCTGTACGCTGCCGGTGCCCGCGGGTCGTGCCGCACTTTTCGCGGCAGGCGAGACCCCGCCCTCGCCCGGCACACACAGCACCGGCCTGGCGGGCTGCCCGGCATGCGGCCGCACGGCTGCCTTGATGATCTTTTCAGCCTCGGCATTGACCGTCAGGCCCAGCATCGTCTTTTTCGCGCCGACCTCCACCCGCACGCCCTGCGGCGTTTCAGCCCAAGCGCCTGCGTCCAGCAGCGTCGCCGCCGTGGTGTGGCCCGCCGCGCTCAGGGCTTCCACGGCTGCTTCGCGCATCGCGTCGAGATCGAGCGCTGCCGGCGAGCTGTTCCCGGGCTGCGCTTCAGCGGCTGCGGGCGGCATCGCCGGCGGCTCGACCGGTACTTCGCGGGGCCCCACCGGGATCGTCTCGGGCACCGGCG
>CAXSBW010000011.1:14127-15561 GCA_964235795.1 uncultured Acidobacteriaceae bacterium
CGGCCGGTTGCGAGGCGGGTTCGGTTGCCCGCAAAGGTGTTTGCGGCGCAACCGGCGGCGCGGGTTCCCGGGCCGGCGCGGCCTTTCGCTGGGCGTCTTTCTCAAAGGGAGAGAACGCCGGCGCGGCGTTCGGCATGCTCGTCGTCGGTGCTGCCGAGGGCACAGCGCTGCGAGCCGGTGCTGCCGGGGAGACGGGAGCAGGCCGAGCTGCCATCCCCTGTGTCCTGGCCGGCGCGCCGCCCAGCTGCGACAGCAGCTCCTCGACCGGCAGCAGACGCTGCAGGTGCACCAGCTTCAGGACGCCGAGCTCCAGGTGAAAGCGCTGCTCCTGCCGGTAACCCAGGTCGTCGAACGTCCGCAGCATCACCGACAAAAAGCGTGTCAGCTCTTCTTCGCCGAACAGCAGCGCCGAGGCCGCCGCGCGCGCCCGCTCATCGGGCGAAATCTGCAACAGCTCCGTCCCTTCGCCGCCGATGCGCGCCATCAGCACATTGCGCAGGTAGCGCACAAACTGCCGCGCGATCTGTGCCGGGCTATTGCCGGCCGCGAGCAAACGATCGAGCTCGACCAGCACCGCGCCCGCGTTGTTTTCGCTCACCGACTCCAGCAGCCGCGCAAACACCGCGTTCGGCATCGACCCCATCAGCTCGCGCACCGGCGCTGCTTCCAGCCTCGGCCGTCCGCCGTCAACCGGTGCCGACGCAATCGCCTGGTCCATGATCGACAGCGCGTCGCGCATGGAGCCGTCGCCGGCCTCGGCCAGCAGCGCGAGCGCTTCGTCCTCGAACAACACCTGCTCGTCGGCCGCGATCACGCGCAGGTGCGCCAGAATCTCTTCAAAGCGCACCGCGTGGAATGAAAAGTGCTGGCAGCGCGAGCGGATTGTCTGCAAAATGTCTTCCGGCTGCGTTGTCGCCATCATGAAGACAACATGATCGGGCGGCTCTTCCAGCGTTTTCAGCAGCGCGTTGAACGCGGCATCGGTGATCTGGTGCGCCTCGTCCAGGATGTAAATCTTGTAGCGGTCGCGTGCCGGACGGTAGCGGGCCGCGTCGCGCAGCTCGCGGATCTCATCGATGCCGCGATTGGTCGCTGCGTCGATTTCGATGACATCGACCGCATTGCCCGCGCGCACTTCCGTGCAGCTTTCACACGTGGCGCAAGGCTCATAGGTCGGGCGCTCGGGCGACCCGATCGCCCGGCGGCAGTTGAGCGCCATTGCCAGGATGCGCGCAATGGTCGTTTTGCCGATCCCGCGATGGCCCGAGAAGATGTAGCCATGCGCGATGCGATCCCCTTCGAGCGCATTGCCAAGCGTGCGGGTCACGTGATCCTGGCCGATCACGTCGGAAAAACGCTGCGGGCGATATTTGCGGGCTAGAACCTGGTAGGACATCTCCAACCATTCTAAGGCCCCCTGCGCGGGCGGCAGCC
>CAXSBW010000011.1:15661-21696 GCA_964235795.1 uncultured Acidobacteriaceae bacterium
GCCGCGCAGCCGGTTTACCCTTCGGTAAACATGCTCCCCCGGCACTTCGCCGCCCCGCAGTGGCAGGGAGCCTCCGCCGGGTCGCCGTCGTACAAGTGATAGTCGTAGGTCAGCTCCTCGCCCGCGGCGATCGGCCGGATCGCCTTGATCCACACCCGCTCGTTCTCCTCCTCCGTCTCACAGTTCGGATCGCAGGAGTGGTTAAGAAACATGGCCGTGCCATGGCCATCGATCACCGTCGATCCGTCGCCCACCCCGAACAGGTAGGTCATCGGCAGGTTTTCGTAGCGGAGATCGGCGAGATCTTTGGAGAGGCGAGGGCCTGTGTACTCAACCACATACGCGCCCTCGCGAAGCGCTGTGGTGGTGTAGCAGCCGGCAGCGTGAATGGCGGAGGATCGAACCAGGAGAGCCATAGATGGCGAGTATAGCGAACAGGAACCTACCTTTTCGAAAGGTATGCCGAAGCCCAGGTTTCGCCGCACGACCTGTCGGTTCTAAACTGGAACCATGCCCAGGCTCCCAGCCATCCTGTTGAGCGGCGCGGCGGTGCTGCTCGTGGCCGGGTCGCCTGTCTCGGCTCAAAACGCGCCTTCACCGGCTGGCGCGAAACCGCCGGCCGCTCAGGCGAAGCCTGCGCCCGCCAATGACAATGCTTTTCCCGAAGCCGAGTCCGAGGCTGCTGCGAGGGAGACCGCAGCCGGAGAAAAGTCGGCAGCTGACGGCCCGGCTGCCGGGCCGGACAGTCCGGACAGTCCAGACAGGGCTGTGCCGGAAAGTTCAAGCCGGTCGCGCATGAAGGGCATCGACCTGCTGGGCGATCGCGACCCGCATGCCGGCAATGGCGCGGGCGGTACCGTCAACAATCCGGAGCTCGCGAAGCGCGACATCCGCATCGGCCAGCTTTACATGGGCGACGGCAACTACCCGGGCGCTTACGCCCGCTTCAAGGAAGCGACCGAGGTGGGCCCCGGCGATGCGGAGGCCGTGTTTTACCTGGCCGAGGCTGCCCGGAAAACCGCGCACCTGGATGAGGCCGCGATCAACTACAAGTTGTATCTAACGGCTGACCCGAAGGGAAAGCACGGCAAGGATGCAAAGAAAGCACTGGCGCAGCTCGCCGGGAACTAACAGATTGCTGCTAAATCTGCGGCCAAAGGCTGAAGTACCAGTGGAGCAGCGCCCGCCCGAAAAAGAGTACAACAAGGCCCGCCGCGCATAGAAAACTGCCGAACGGCAGCTGCAACGGCCGCGCCGAGCCTCGGGCGCGGCGGAGCAAGACTAAACCGGCAAACGCGGCTGCAAACACCGCGACCACGAGCGTAAGCGACACTCCGGCGATCCCCAGCCAGGCCCCCAGCATCGCCGCCAGTTTCACGTCGCCCAGGCCCATCCCTTCGCGCCGCCTGACGAGAAAGTACAGGAAACGCAGCAGCAGCAGCAGCCCGGCGGCTGCCCCGGCCGCCACGGCACTGCTGGCCGGGGCCGGCCAACCGACCAGCCGCACGGGCGCTTCAACACCCAGCCGCAGCGCCGCAATCAGCCCCCCGCCCGGCAGGGCCGCCTGCGCCAGCCCCAGCAGCAGCCCAGGCAGGGTCAGGCTGTTCGGCAGCAGCATCGTTTCGGCGTCGGTCACGAGCAATCCAAGCAGCAGAAAGCAAAGCAGGCCGGCCTCGGCAAACAGCAGGCCGGACGGAAAGCGAAACGCGGCAGCCGCGAAAAGCCCGGCCAGTCCTGCTTCAACCAGCGGGTATCGTCGGGAGATACGGCCGCCACACGCCCGGCAGCGTCCTCGCAGCGCCACGAAGGACAGCAGGGGAACGTTATCCCATGCGCGGATGGGTGCCGCGCAAAGCGGGCAGTGCGAGCCGGGCCAGGCAATGGACTGGTGCCGGGGCAGCCGCGCAATACAAACATTCAGAAACGAACCGAACAGGAGCCCGGCAAGGGCGGCCAGCGCCGGCAGCATGGGGGCAAACGCATCCATTCTGTCCGAGTCTAGGGCATCCGGTACAGTGTTGCCATGACGCCTGAAGAAGCGGTGCATAGGGAACAGGCCGGCGCGGTTTTTGCCGAGGCGGTGAGGATCATGGCGCAGTTGCGCGGACCCCAAGGCTGTGCCTGGGACCGCGAGCAGACCCTGGAAAGCATCCGCAAGTACACCCTGGAAGAGGCCTACGAGGTCCTCGACGCCATTGAGCGGCGAAACTCCGCCGATCTATGCGAGGAACTCGGCGATCTGCTGCTGCAAGTGCTGTTCTACGCCCGGATGAGTGAGGAAGCCGGACAGTTCTCCATTGTTGACGTGGTCGCCGGGCTGAACCGCAAACTGGTGCGCCGCCACCCGCACGTCTTCGGCGAGGCTGCTTCCGCAGCGGCCGGTAACAACGCGATTCTCGCCCATGCCGCGAGCGACATTGCTCCCGCGCAAGTCATCGATAACTGGAACACCATCAAACAGATGGAGCAGAAATCCAAGCTGCCGGATGAAGTACCGGCTTCGCGTTTGGAAGCCGTCCTGCGACATCAGCCGGCGCTGATGGAGGCACACAAGCTGGGCTCCGCCGCGGCAAAATGCGGCTTCGATTGGCCCGACGCGACCGGCCTTCTGGCCAAAATCCGTGAAGAGGCCGACGAGGTTGAAGCTGAGGTCGCCGAAGGCAAGCCTCCTTCAAAAGAGCTGCAGCTCGAGGTCGGCGACCTGCTGTTTGTGACGGCAAACCTGGCACGGCACTTGGGCGTCGATGCTGAAACAGCACTGCGCGATGCGAACGGCAAGTTTCGGAGCCGCTTTATGGCCATGGAAACGGCGGAGCGGGAAGACGGAGGGCCAACGCTGGAAGCGCGCTCACTCAACCAACTGGAACAGCTGTGGCAGGCAGCCAAGCAAAAGGAGCGAGTCGGCGATCCGGACGGTTAACCCGGTGCAAGCTATTCTCCAGGGTGCAGCTGAACGGCATCCAGGAACACCAGGGCGATGCCCGGTGTGGAGTGAGTGGTGAGCTCGCTGGGGCTCGAACCCAGGACCCATGCATTAAAAGTGCATTGCTCTACCAACTGAGCTACGAGCTCACACCGGCACAGGAGCGCCAACTTGAAAATACCACAGGACCGGGAGGCTGTTTACCCGCGAGCCGGCGATTCTGTGCGGCCTGTCGAACTCCGTCACCTTACGCCTGCAGCTCCGGTTCAGCACCGGGCGGCCCGTCGCAAAGCGGCTCCCCACAATCGGCTCCGCACAATCGGCCGAAAACTGCCTCCCCGTTCAGGGAAACACGATCAGCCGCGACGGGGCTTGCTCATCGGCACCACCTGCACCGTCGTATCCCTCATCTCGTTCAGAAAGTCGTTGATCACCGAGCCGCGCAGAAGCAGGTCCAGCCGCGACCGCGATGCCTGGCCGAAAACCACGTGCGAGATCGACTCCTGCTTGGCAAACGCAATCAGCGCCTTGCCCACGTCCTTGTTTTCCAGCGTCACCGTTTGCGCGCCCAGGTTGCGCGCCAGCTTCCGGTACTCATCCAGTCGTTCCGTGACCTGGAGGTCGCTCCCGTCGGGCCGATGCCCGCGAGCGCCCTGCACATACACCGCGTACCAGTTGGTCGCGAGCCGCCCCGCGATGCGAGCGCCCGTGCGGATCAGCCGCTCTGTGCCGGGCCGATGCGACATGCAGACCATCACTTTTTCGGGAACCGGGGCCTGCTCCAAGCCCTGTGCGCGGCGGTATTCCGACGCCGCCACGCTCACCTGCTCGGCAGTCGTGCGCAGGGCCAGCTCGCGCAGCATCGTCAGGTTGCCTTTGCGAAAAAAGTTGGCCAGCGCCTGCTCGATCCGTTCCGGCTTGTAGATCTTGCCGGCGCGCAGCCGTTCCCGCAATTCGTCGATCGATACATCGACGTTGATGACCTCGTCCGCGCGGCGCAGAAAGCTGTCCGGAATCGTTTCGCGGATCGTGACTTTGGCCGACCGCGCGACCGCGTCGTTCAGCGTTTCCAGGTGCTGCACATTCACGGCGGTTTCCACGTTGATGCCGGCGTCCAGCAGCTCCAGAACATCCTCATAGCGCTTGCGGTTGCGCGAGCCCGGCACATTCGTATGCGGCAGTTCGTCCACCAGCACGGTCGCCGGTTTGCGCGCCAGGATGGCCTCGAGATCCATCTCCTCGAGCGTGACCGAGCGGTACTGCGTCTGCTTCAGCGGCACCTTCTCAAGGTCGCCGATCTGCGCCACTGTGTCCGGCCGGCCATGCGCTTCGATGAAACCGATCACCACGTCCACGCCGGTCGAGCGCAGTTGGTGCGCGTGCTCGAGCATGGCACAGGTTTTGCCGACACCCGGCGCAGCGCCGATGTACACCCGCAGCCGCGCGGGTTCGGGCGGCGTCGGCGGCAGCACCAGTTCCTTCAGCAGCTCGGCCATGGGCTCAGCCTGCCTCAACCGGGTGGCGCGTTTCTGTCAGCGAAGCCGCAGGCAGTGTAAAGGTGAACGTCGTGCCCGCGCCCAGTCGGCTCTCCGCCGTGATCTGGCCGCCCTGTGCTTCCACCAGCCGCCGCACCAGCGCCAGTCCCAGCCCTGTGCCGTCTTCCGAGCCCGAGTTGAATCGTCCAAAGATCGTGCTCAGACGCTCGGGCTCGATGCCGCGCCCTGTATCGGTCACCCGAAACTGCACGGTGTTGCGAATCTCGGTTGCGCCCAGCCGGATCATGCCCCCACTCTGTGTATTACGCACAGCGTTACTCAGCAGGTTTTCAAAGATCGAGCGCAGCGCTCGCCGGTCTGCCTCCACCCGTTGCAGGTCGGCATACGCCTCAATCTCCACCGTCACGCCGCGTTCCACGGCCGCCGATCGAATGTGATTGCCGGCCTCGCGCAGCACATCGAGCGGGCGCAGCGGGTCCAGCTTCAGCGCGCGACGGCCGGAATCCAGCTCCGCGACCGCGAACAGGTCGGCCATCAGGTCGTCCAGCCGCTGCGCTTCGCCCTGCGCCCCGTCCACGACATCAGCCTGCAAGGGTCGCAGCTCGCCCGCGTAGCCGCGCGCCAATGCATGGATGGCAAGCCGCAGCTTTTCGAGCGGATCGCGCAGCTTGCCCGAGGCAACAGCCAGGAATCGCGTTTTGAACCGGTCCAGAGCCTGGAGCTCCGTCACGTCTTCGAGCACCGTCACCGCGCCCAGCAGGTGCCCCTCATTGTCGCGCATCGGCGTGGTTCGCAGCCGGTAGTTGCGCTGCGTCTGCCCGATCCGCATCGGGGCTACCGCCGCCTCGCCCTCACCGCCCACGGTCCGTTGCAGCGCAACCGCGGTCTGAATCGCGCTCTGGATCGCTGAAACCATCTGGTCGCCGCCCGGCGTCGCCGGCAGCATCATGCGGTCGGCTGCTTCGCCCAGCAGCGCGCGCGCCGCCTTGTTCATCTTCAACAGCTGTCCGCGTCCGTCCGTCACGATCACCGGCTCAAACAGCGACTGCACCACGGCATCGCTCATCTGCCGGTCCATCTCGCGCCGGCCGCTTTCCGTATCCCGCAGGTCACGCAGCCGAATCGCCATCCGGTTGAACTCGGTTGCGAGCGTACCCAGTTCATCGTTGCGCGGCCAGTCAATCCGCTGCTGCAGGTCGCCCTGGCCCATTCTCCGTGCGGCGCGCGCTGCCTGCCGCAGCGGCCGGGTGGTCCAAACCAGCATGCCGGCCAGCACCAGCATCCCTGTCAGCAGGCTGGTCATGCAGATCGCAATCAGCCGTGCGCTCAGGCCTTCGCGTGCCAGTTCCTCGTCGGCGCCGAGCCGCGCCCGCCGGTCTTCCAGGGCTGCGAGTTTGTGTGACAGGTTTTCATCCGTTGTTTCCAGGACAAGTTCGATGGCCCGTGCGGAGGCCAGGCCTGCCGGTCCGTCCACAGGCAGCTGCTTCAGGCGCGTCGTCAGGCGATGATGGCTCGCCAGCTCGGCATCGAGAGTGAGAGCCGGGCTCCCTGTATCGCCCGAACCGGCCAGCGCGTCGCGCGCAACGGCAAGCCGCCGATCGGCCCGCTCACTTTGA
>CAXSBW010000011.1:21796-25638 GCA_964235795.1 uncultured Acidobacteriaceae bacterium
GCGCAACGGCAAGCCGCCGATCGGCCCGCTCACTTTGAATCCGAAGTTCCTGCCCAGGGAACGCCGCAGGCTGTGCATCGTGCCCCCGTGCTTCACTGGCCGGGTCGGGCGCTTCTGGGGGCGCTTCCGGGAGCGCCTGCGGGGGCAGGCGAAGCAGCGAGCGCTCCAGCAGGATCTGCTCTCGCGAAAGGGAAGCCTGGCCCGCCGCCAGGCTCGCTATCGCCCGGTCCATCGTCTTGCCGCGCCGGTTCAGCGCCGACAGGGAAACAAACGTGTGCCGCACCGCCAGGGTCAAGCCCGCGAGCAGAGCCAGCAGCAGCAATCCACTCAGCAGCATTCGTTGAAAAAGAGTCAGCATCGCGGCGCTGCCTTGAGCGTAGAAGGAGGAACGTCCACGCGCAAGTTTCCTCCCGGCCGGCGGCTACTCCGGCGCGATACGGCAGACGTCCACGGTACCGGTGGTGTAAGGGCACGCCAGCCCGGTCGATTGGCCGGGCGCGACCAGTATCCAACGCACCGGCGTGATCTCCGCAAGATGATGGAAGTCCGTGCGGGTCCACGACCGCCAGTTTGCCTGCTCATCCACCTGCGTCTGCCACACCTCCGCCAAGGGCAGGGACTGCGCGACCACGGCGGAATCCTTGGCCCGGTCCACCAGGCTTGACCGTTCCGACAACGCACGAAAGGAATGATTGTCTTCGCCTGGCATGGAAAGATAGGCAGGGTCCAGGGCAAACACCGCGTCCTCCGGTGTATGGGTGCGAACCCAGTCGAATGCCCGCAGCCAGTCGTTGGCCGGGGCACTCCCCGGCAACTCCAGGTTGGTTGTACCGGGATACCGGCTGTGTGCCGCCCATCCATTGACGGCAGCCAGCGGCAGGAAAACGAGCGCCCACCGGACTGCACTCGCTCGCAGAACATACTCACCCAGCGCCGCCCCGCCGAGCAGGAACAGAAAAAGAAAGGTGAGATGGAGGTAGCGCATCGGCTGCAACGGGGCCAGGTGAATACCATGCGACGGAAGAAGCATCAGCAGCGCCAGGCCAAGCTGCACCGTGCTGAAGACCAAAGCGACCCCTGCCATGCGCCGGAAGCGGTCATTGCCCGTCGCGCGGCCCAGCTGGTAAAGGCCGAAAAGCAGCAGCGGCGGGGCAAGCGCGCCCAGCCACTCGTACCAGGCCCACTGGCTCAGAAGCAGGTAGTGATGTTGTCCCATGGCGTTGCGCCAAGCATTGTTGGCCGGCCGAAACAGGTAAGCGCCGGGCACCACGCCGGCCCGTATGGAAGAGCCCTTCAATGCGCCCAGCGGCAACTCTTCCCGCTCCCGCACACGCTGCCACCAGACAGAGCCGCCATAGATCAGGCAGAACGAGACGCCGAATGCGCCCATGATGGGGTGAAACAGGCAGCCGAGCAGCAGCCATACGGCAGCCCGGGCCCGGTGTCCGCGCTGCATGGCCCCGATCGCGAACAGGATCAGGTCGGTCGCGAGCAGGCGCGGGTGCAGGCTTTCATCGGCAAGGTACACCGCGGTGCCGGCCACAGGCAGCGAAAGCAGGCAGGCAATCGTGAGCACGCCGGCCAGGCGCGCCCGGAACGAAGGAAAACAGTATGCAACGATCCACCAGCAGCCGGCCAGCAGCAGAAAAATCCCCAGTACCTGCAGTCCAAGGCACACATAGCTCACCGGCATATGGGACGAGCGGGTCACCGCCGCGATCACCTTGTCGTAAATGGTCGCCTTGCCCTGAAGTGTGATGAAGTCCGCATTGAACGGGTAAAGCCGTGGGTTGAGGTCGCGCTTGATCGCGGACAGGTAGATGCCGTCGTCCTCAGCCCCCGGGTGGTAACCCTGGAGAAAGATGCCGAACAGGGTGAGCAGCAGAATTATGGCGATAGTTCGCAGATGTCGCTTCAAACACAAACCTCTAAACAATAACGGCGTAGCCGTCCAATGGGAGCAAGCAGTGAAACCCAGCTGAGCCTCTCACACCTGTCCCGGATTCGCAAAGGTTTTCGCATACCCTTCACCCTCTTTGGTAACGGGTCAATACTTCTTCCAGCGTCACCATGCCCTCCAGGGTTCCTTTGGCAGCGCGATTGCTTACAGGCAAAAGGGGCCAGCGGGAGAAGTGCCGCAGAGCGGAGTCCAGCGGCAGGTCAGGGAAGAGCAGCGGGCAGCGCTCGGAGGGCAGCGCTTTTTCAAGCAGCGTGCTGCCGGGCAGCGCCTGTGCCAGGGTCGCCAGCTCGTGGAGGCTCAAAACATACCAGCCGCCATCGTCCATGCGCACCACCAGCGCGCGCAGAGTGGGGTCCAGCGACAGCTCCACTGCCGCTGTTTTCAGGGTTTCCCGGCTTTCGAGCCAGGGTGCGCGCAGGGGCGCGAGCGCGTCTTCCAGGTGCAGCTCCATGGCCTCGCGCTGCTCCTCCATCGACGGCAGCTCGAGCCCGTCCTGGTGCGTAAACAGCTCAAAGATCGGCGTGGGCTGCAGGGAGCGCGACAGCAGGTAAGCGATAGTGTTGGCCAGAATGACCGGCAGGATGATGGAGTAGTTGCCGCTCATTTCAAGCACCATGAACACCGATGTGAGCGGCGCGCGCAGAAACCCCGCGAACAGAACTCCCATGCCCACCAAGGCATACGAGCCCACCGCGCCCGAGGCATGCGGCAGCACGGTGTGCTCGACCGTACCGACAGCCGCCCCCAGCATCGTCCCCAGAAACAGGGTCGGCGCGAACATGCCGCCGGGCGTTCCGCTCGAAAACGAGAGGGTGGTCGCCAGCATCTTGAAGCCGACCAGCGCCGCCAGAAAGGGCCATGTGAACTGCCCGTGGAGCGCCTCGTCCATGGCCTCGTAGCCCGACCCCATGACCTGCGGCAGCCCCCAGTAGCCGATCAGCCCTACAAGCAGGCCCGCCACCGCCGGTTGAAAGAGTTGCGCGTTGGCCGGCATGGCGCGCAGGCGCGGCCGCAGCGTTCCCAGCGCCTTCGCGAAAACAAACGCGCTCAAACCGCCGATGACGCCCAGCACCGCGTAAGCCGTCAGCTCGCGCGGGTCGCGCAACGTCACCGACGGAATGCGAAACATGGGCGCGGAGCCCCAGAAAATCCGCGCGACTGAAACACTCGAGATCGCGGCCAGCACGACCGAACCCAGCACCGCCGCGCTCCAGTAACCGATGACCTCTTCAATGACAAACAGAATCGCCGAGATGGGCGCGTTGAAGGCCGCTGCCAGGCCCGCTGCCGCCCCAATGGGCGCAAACAGCCGCAGGGACTGGCGCGACAGGCGCAGCCTGCGCGCCACAATCGACGCGACGCCCGCACCGATCTGGAGCGACGGGTCCTCGGGCCCGAGCGAGTGCCCGCAGCCGATCGCAATCGCAGCCGTGATGAACTTGCCGATCACGGTTTTGAACGAGATAAACCCGTTATAGATGTAGAGCGCGGCCTTGGTCTGGTTGATCCCCGACCCGCGCGCGCCGGGAAACACCCAGCGCACCAGCCCCGCGACCAGCAATCCGGCGAGCGTGGGCACGATAAAGAGTCGCGGCTGGTGCGCATGCGGGGCCGAGCCCAGCGTCAGGATCCTGATCCACTCGATGGCGATCCGGAAAGAAACCACCAGCAGTCCCGAAAGGACGCCGATAAAGATCGCCAGGATCAGAAACATGCGTTCTTCACGCTTGGGCGCGATGCGCTCGAGGTCGAGCGGTACGGGCGGCGTGTCGAGGCGCCCGGCCTCAACCTCGTTCGGTTCGACCGCCTCGGCGGCGGCTTCGTGCCCGGACGGAGCTGCCGCGGACGGAGCTGCCGGAGTCATGGCTGCTCCTCCCCGGGG
>CAXSBW010000011.1:25738-33143 GCA_964235795.1 uncultured Acidobacteriaceae bacterium
CGGACGGAGCTGCCGCGGACGGAGCTGCCGGAGTCATGGCTGCTCCTCCCCGGGGTTCTGCACTTCGGCCATCCTGGTCAGCAGGGCGTTTTCGCGGATGGATGCTCCGTTTGACGGCCCATCGAAGGCCCCGCACGACCCATTGGCCGTGGCCCGGGCAGTGGCATACACCAGCTGGAGTGTGCCCTGGGCCAGGGCCGGGTCGTGCTCCAGCTGCCGCTCCAGCGCGGGCGGCGCGGGCAGCTGCGCCCAGCGGGCGGCAAGGGCAGAAAAGGAGTCGCCGGCCGTCGTGCCCGGCGGTGCTTCGGCCGGCCCGCCCTCCCGGTGGGCCAAGGGGTTGAGCTGTGCAAGGTGGGCCGCGAGGTCGGCAAGCGGAGCCGCCGGCTGCGTCGCAACAGGGGTGGCCGGCGCTGCCGGAAGGGTCGCAACGGGGCAGCCTGCGAGCCGCGTCTGCGCCAGGCCCGCCAGGTGCGCGATGCGCCGGGCACGCTCCCCATTGGGCAGGTTTTCCGACGGGTACAGGAGCAGCATCGCCTGCACCCTTTCCAGGCGTGCCTGCGCTTCGGTCCGCAGCGGCTCGGCCGTTTTCGAGAATCCAGGGTCGCCCGCAGCCTGCTGCAGCCACTGTTTCGCTGTTCCATACCGTCCCAGGGCTTCCGCGGCCCGGGCCTCCCCCGTCAGCGCTTCCACCCGCGTCGGCCTGTGCCCCGCGGCTCTGCGATACACCTCCAGCGCCCCGGCCGGGTCGCCGGCCTGCTCCAGCAGACCACCCAATGTCAGTTGCAGGGGGTAGTCGGCCGGCGAGTTGCTGGAGGCCACCAGCAGCAGGTCGCGTGCTTCACCGTTGCGATGCTGCGCCAGAAAAAATCGCGCCAGCTCCAGGCGTATGTCGCGCCTGCGGGTAAACGCGTCGCCGTTCCAGGTGCCTTCGATCGCAGCCTGGTAGTGCTCGACGGCCACTTGCGTGTTGCCCTGCCGAATGGCGATGCGCGCCAGCTGCAGATTGATCGGCCCATTGCCCGGCGCGGTTTCGAGCAGCGTCGAAAAGTAAACCTGCGCCTCCTGGGTGCGCCCGGCCGCGGCCAGCGCGGTGGCGAGTTCAATCTGCAGCCCTCGGTCGTCCGGCGCGTAAGCCAGTGCCGAATGGAGATCGTCCAGCGCTGCCACGGGTTTGCCGGCAGTCAGTGCCGCCTCACCCCGCGCCCGCCAGCGGGCCTCCAGCATGTGTCGGTGCGCGTTAAACGAGTGAAACAGGCCCCAGGTCACAAACGACAGCCCGATGGCCAGCAGCAGCAGTGTGCCCAGCGCGCCGGCGTCGCGCAGGTACAGCCGCTGCCGCGCGCGCCGTTCCGCCGCGGAAAGGACGGAAAGCTTTCCCTGCTGCTCCTGTGTCACCATGTCGTCACTTCACTGTAACCCCGCTTGCGCCCGCTCGACGCGCTTTGGCTAACCGTTCGCGGTACCGCCGTCATCTGAGTGCTGGGAAAGCAGGGGCGAGCCATGGCATCGACGGTCTGGAAGGGCTACATCTCGTTCGGGTTGATCTCCGTGCCGGTGCGCATGTATGTCGCCGCGCGTGAAGAGCACATCGGCTTCAACCAGATCCACAAGACCTGCGGCAGCCGCATCAAGCAGCAGCTGTACTGCCCGGTCGACGAACGTGTCGTGGGACGCGATGAGATTGAAAAGGGCTACCCCACCGAAGACGGCACCTACGTCCTGATCTCGCCGGACGAGCTCAAGGCGCTCGAAGCAGAATCGTCCGAAACCATGGCCATCCAGCAGTTTGTGGAGCTCGACGAGGTCGACCCTATCTACTACGAGACCTCGTACTACACAGTCGCGGAAGAGCCCGGCCGCCGCGCCTACTCGCTGATGATGCAGGCCATGCAAAAGCTGAAGCTGGGTGCCATTGCCAAGCTCACCCTGCACCAGCGCGAGCAGGTGGTCATCATCCGCCCCTACGCGCACGGCCTGATTCTTCACACGCTGTACTACCCGGACGAGGTGCGCGAGATCCCCGAGTACGGCGACCAGTCGCCCCTCGAGCTGCAGGAGGCCGAGATCAAGCTGGCCGAGCAGTTTATGGGCTCGCTGCGCGCCCCGTTCCACCCGGATGCCTACCACAACGTCTACCAGGAGCGCGTGGAGCACCTAATCGAGACCAAGGCGCAGGGCGACACCGGCCCCGAGCCGCCGAAAAAGCCGAAGCCCATGGCACCGGTCATCAACCTGATGGACGCGCTGCGCGCCTCGCTCGCGAAGCAAGGCAAACCGGCGCCCGCGCCGGAGCAGCCGTCCATCGCCGCCGAACGCGCCGCAGAGCAGCCCGCTGCCAAGCGCGGCACGGCCGCGAAGAAGGCCCCGGCTAAGACAGCCGCAAAACGCCAGCGCGCCGGGTAGCTTGACACGTCTTGCGAGACCAGCTGCCTCGGAGTGCCCCATGCGATTGTTTGCCGCGACTTTTCTCCTGGTCCTAAGCGCCATGGCCGGTTTAGGGCAAGCCGGTCCAACTTTCCAGTTCCGCTTTACAGAGCCTGCCGGTCCTAACCCCGTCGGGGTCAGGGTGGTCGAGCACAACGATTCCTCGCGCATCTTTGAAGGAGCGAGACCGCGACCCTTACAGATACTGATGTGGTACCCGGCGCAATCAGGACCTAAGCAGATGACCCTTGGCGATTACACCGAGTATGCCCAAACTGAAACCAGCTTCGGCAAACCGAGCACGACGGGTAAGACCCAGGAACATATCGCGCAGTTTACACAAGGTCTTGAGAGTCTTCCCATGCAAGCCTTCCATGACGCTCCGCTGAAAGCAGGGCATTACCCTGTCGTTGTCTACGCGCCGAGTTACAACGAAACCAATACCGAAAACGTTGAGCTATGTGAGTACCTCGCTAGTTACGGCTATATCGTTATGGCGAGCCCCAGTCTCGGTGCGGCAGCAAGGGATATGACCGTCGACTCTGCTGGAGCTGAAGCGCAGGCTAAAGATATCCACTTCGTAACGGACACGGCATCAAGCCTGCCGGAAACAGATATGTCGCGAATAGCAGTGATCGGCTATAGCTGGGGCGGCACGTCCGCGCTCGTGGCGGCTGCTCGCGATCGACGTATCGATGCCTTGGTCGCTCTCGATGGATCTTTCCTCTACGGTCCTGTCCCCACAAACGACGTACACGCAGACCGGTTCGTCATTCCTCTGCTTGCTTTCAGCCGTGGCGAGGAGCCGCTCACTTACCGCGACAACATGCAGGAAAACAAGAACCAGCCCGGCGTTTCGACTATTCTGGGTGAATGGAAGCAAGGTGACCTTCTGCACCTGGAGATGCTGGCCATGTCACACCTCTCCTTCAGCTCCCTATACCAGCGCAGTGCAAAGTTCCGTAGCGAAGGATTGCACTTTTCACCAGGCGACTACTCCCTTGAGGAGGGAGCGGAAGGTTATCACTGGGTCGCTCTGTATACACGTGAGTTTCTGGATGCGTACCTTAGGCATGACTCAGCAGCCATGGCATTTCTAAAGCGCTCACCCATTCAAAACGGTGCAGTGAAACACGAAATTCTTGCAGACTTCCGTGCGTCTATCCCGTCGAAGCAGTAACTCCTCATCGAATGTGAATTCACTCGACGCACAACGCCTACATCGAAGGCTTGCGCTCCAGGATCCGCGCCGTCAGCACCACGCCGCTCTCGTTATTGTGCAGCGTCATGGGAAAGGCCAGGACGTTCCACACCCACTCCTCGCCCTTGCGCGGCAGATTCAGCAAGCCCCGGAAGGTCCGGTCGATGTAGGTTTCGCGGGTGGTCGCCACCTCCGTCACGATCTCGCGCCAATCGGGGGCCAGCTCGGGCATCTCGTAGAACATATTTCGTCCGCGGAACCAGTCACGCGGCCGTTCCAGCAGGCGTGCGCAGGTTTCGTTGACATACTGCCAGTTGCCCCGGCTGTCCAGGATCTCCAGCACCACGTCGTCGCCCATCGCCATGTTGATGCGTGAGTAGAAAAAGTCCCGGGCATCCACCATCACGGGCTTGCCCTGCCGCTTCGCGCGGAAGGACCGCAGCGCCGCCACCAGGTCGTCGACCGAGCTGTAGCCCTTCAAAAGGTGCATATCCTCGGGGCCGCCGAAGCGCCGCTCGAGTGTGGCCGACAGGATAATGATCGGGACTTCGGGACGTACCTCGCGCAGGCGCGCCGCCACTTCGGTGCCGAACTTGCCGGCTCCCAGGTGGTAGTCGAGCACCGCGATGTCGATCGAATGGAGCATGGCCAGCGCTTCCTCGATCGTCGAAGCCGTCTCGGTCTGGTAGCCGTGCTTGTGCAGAATGGTGGCGCGCAGCAGCAGGTTTTCGACCTGGTCGTCGAGCAGCAGCACACGGACCGGCGCTTCCTCCGCGGTCGCGAGTATGTCGAACAGGTCCTGGTCGGTGGTGTCAGCCATAGGCAGGGTAGATGCGCCCGTGCCTTACTCCCGATGCAAAGGCGGCTCGGGATTTGCGAGCAATCGTTCGAGACGGCTCAGACGCCGCGCGATTTCGGGCAGTCGCGCAAACACGGCCGAGGCGCGCAGCCACTGCCGGTTCGCAAGCGCCGGATAGCCGCTGACGGTTTCGCCCGGTGCCACGTCGTTTGGAATGCCTGTCTGCGCGGTTGCGATTGCCCCGTCGCCGACCGCCAGGTGCCCGGCCACCCCCACCTGGCCGGCGAGGATCACGCCCCGACCCACATGGCTCGAACCGGCGAGACCGACCTGGGAACATAATAAGGTCCGCTCGCCGACCGACGACCCGTGGCCCACCTGCACAAGGTTGTCGATTTTCACGCCCGCCGCCACGGTGGTTTCGCCGACGCTGGCCCGGTCCACGCAGCTGTTTGCCTGGATCTCGACCCAGTCCCCGATGCGCGTGATGCCGCTCTGCGGAATCTTGTGCCAGCCCCCCGTTTCGTCCCTCGCGAACCCGAAGCCGTCGGAGCCGACCACGGCACCGTTGCCGAGCGTGACATGGTCGCCCAGCACACAGCCCTCGCGCACCACCGCGTGGGTGTGCGCGAAAAAGTGCGAGCCGATCCTGGCCCCGGCATAGACGACCGCATGGGCCAGCAGCACGCTTCCCGGCCCGACAGCGGCGCCCGGTCCGATCACCACGTAAGGCCCCAGGTGCACGTCGCCTGCGACCTGAGCCGAAGAATCCACGATCGCAGTCGGATGCGCGCCCGGCGGGTAGGCCGGAGGCTGGTAAAAGAGCTCCACTGCTCGCGCGAAGGCCAGGTACGGGTTCGCGATGCGCAGGGTCGGAACCGGCAGGGGAGCGTGGCCGGGCTCGACCAGCACCGCGCCCGCGGCAGTCGCTCGCGCGGCGGCGGCATAGCGTGGGTTGGCGACAAAGCTCAGGTCGGTGGGGCCGGCGTGCTCCAGTCCGGCAACTCCGTCGATCTCCACCCCGCGCCAATCGGTTCCATGGCTGCCGCCCTGCAACGCCGCGCCCAGCCGACGCGCCAGCTCCTCCAGTTTCATGGGTTTGATTGTAAAGCGCGTGGTTTGGGGAGGCATCGGGCGCGCCTCTTTCCTGCCCGGGCCTGCAATCTGTTACCATCGCATTTTGCCTCGACGTCCAGCCGTATCTTGCTCAGGGCAGGCGTTTTCCTGAGAAGCGGGACTGGGTCGCCGTAGCCCATTCCTGTTCGTTCGTCTGGAAGCATGCCCGAATATACCTACCTGCTCGACACCCGCCTCACCGCTGCGCAAGGCAGCGCACTCAGGCACGTTCGCGATGCTGTTCGCGAGGCCGGCATGACCGTTTTTCTGGCCGGCGGCGCCGTTCGCGATCTCACCACCGGCTCTTCGGTTCGCGACCTTGATTTTTCCGTGCAGGGCAACGCACTCGATCTCCAGGAGGCGTTGGAGGCGCGAGGCGCTGTCTTGTGGGGACACCACGAGCCTTCGCGCACCCTCCACTTCTGGTTCCCCGGCTCGGTTCGGGTGGAGGTGGCGAGCACCCGCTCGGAGACGTATCCAAAGCCGGGACAGCCCGTTTACAGCTGGTCCTCGATCGTAGAGGACCTTCGCCGTCGCGATTTCACCGCCAACGCCATGGCGCTCTCGCTCAATGAAGGTTCCTACGGCCTGCTGCTCGACCCGCTCAACGGCGTCGCGGATATCGAGGCACGGCAGCTTCGGCTGGCGAGCAATTACGGCTTTCTCGAGGATCCGGCGCGGCTGGTACGGGCTGTGCGGCTTCGCCGCCGGCTCGGCTGGCAGTGGGAAGACCGGACCGCGACTCGCTACGAAAATGCGAAAGAAGCTGCCGGCTTTGATGTTCTTTCGCCCTTTCAACGCGGCTATGAGCTTGAAGAGATCGCCGCCGAGGAAGACGCGCTGGAGATCCTGGAGGCGCTTGAAGCGGAGGGCTGGCTGCAGCAGCTGTTTCCCGGCTGGCACCCGGACAGCGTGGATCGCGCCGCTCTCACCGACCTGCACGCAGCCCGGATCGAGCTGCTGATGCAGGGCATCGCACCTGACCTGACCGCCGCGCATCTTGAGGTCCTGACCGCGAAGATGCCGGCCGCGGACCGCGAGCGGTTCAAGGCCGCCATGTCGCGTCCCGGTCTTCGCGGCCAGTGGGAGGGCCTGGAAGCCGCGGCCAGGGATTTTTCGAAACAGCTCACCGGCAAGGAGGCCGCCCAGCCTTCCGCCGCCTGGAAGCTGTTCCACTCTGCCCCGGCCGAGCCCATTCTTTGGCTTGCGCACGGACGCAAAACTCCGTCCGCCGACGCGAAGTTCAAGACCTTGTTTACTGTTTGGCCCGAGGTCGCGAAACAGGTGCCGGCGGCGACCATGCTGGAAATGCGCATCACCCCCGAGCTGCCCGCCTACGCCGAGCTGCTGCATGCACTGTTTCTGAAGCAGATCGATGGCGAGCTTGAAACCGACGAGGCCATGCGCGCGTTTCTTGAGCCCTGGTCGCCGCCCGCGCCGCCCCCGCCCGTCACCCTGCGCCGTACCCGCACGAAGAAAGCCGACAGCAAAGGGAAAAAGAAGGGAAGCGAGCGAGACGACGACGAGGATGAGGACCTGGACGAGGATGACGATGCCCCGGTACGGGCTCGTCGCGACGACGAGGATGAGGACGGAGAGGATGAGGAAGATGCGGATGAACTCGCCGCCCTCCCGGAGCTCGGTACCCCCAAAAAGCTGAACCTGGACACGGTCGATCTCGGTGCCGTGCTGGACCGCATCGCTTCGGACGACGATGAGGATGACGGGGATGGGGAAAACGGGGATGGGGAAGACGGGGATGGGGAAGACGGGGATGGGGAGGACGCTCCCGAGCCGGTCGCCGCGGCTAGCAGTGGGCCGAGTGAGCCAGTCGTCCGCGGAGCCGTACTGGGCAAGACGATCGC
>CAXSBW010000011.1:33243-50999 GCA_964235795.1 uncultured Acidobacteriaceae bacterium
GCAGTGGGCCGAGTGAGCCAGTCGTCCGCGGAGCCGTACTGGGCAAGACGATCGCCTTCCAGCCGGTTCCGGCCGAAAGCAAAGCCGAGAGCAAATTCTTGACCGGCAAGGAAGCTCAGCCGGCGAAAAAAGCTGTCGCGCCGGCAGGTGTACCCGGGGGCAAGCAAAAACCGGCCCCGGTCCAGGAAAGCGCCGGTCCGGAGGCCGCAACCGGCTCGCCGGCGAAGCCCGTGCTCGACAAGGAGGCAGCAAAGCCGGCCACGGAGAAAGCCGCTCCTCCAAAGTCACCCGCGATCCCGGCGAAAGCAGCGACTGTCGCGAAATCCGCGCCCGCAGTCGCCGCAAAAGTCCCGGCGAAGGCGCCCGCGACTCCGGCCAGGACGACACCGGTCCCCATAAAGGGGGAGCCGGCAGCATCCAGGCCGGCGGCCGTTTCAACGAGAGCCGTGCCTGCAAAGACAGTCGCTGCCAAGGCCGCCCCGGCAAAGGCTGCCGGCAAGGCCCCCGCGCCGCCGCCGGTCGCGGCGAAAAAGGCCGCGAAACCGGCTCCGAAGCCCGCGAAGTCGTCGCCCCCGCCGCCGGCAAAAAAAGCGGCGGCAAAGGCGGCTCCGCCGGCGAAAAAACGTTAGCGGCAACGCCGGAAAGCTACTCCCCTGCCAGCAGGATTCGCAGGTCGCGAAGGTTGTTGCCCGTCGGCCCGGTCAGAACGGCATCGCCCAGGGCGGTAAACAGCGGGCACGTGTTGAACCGTGCCAGCGACTGCGCCGGGTCAAAGCCGAAACGCCGGGCCCGCTCCGTGGTGGTCGGGTCGGCAACAGCCCCGGCCGCCGGGCTGTTGCCGTCCATCCCGTCTGACCCCGCACTTAGCACCACGACCGGTTCGAGGGTCGTTTCCAGCAGCGATGCGGTTTCGAGGGCAAACTGCTGGTTGCGGCCGCCGCAGCCGTGTTGTGCTCCGGCGATCTCGACCGTGACCTCGCCGCCCGATAAGAGGCAAAGGCGATCGTTCCCCTTGCTCTGCCGCTCCCGAAGCTGTGTCAGCAGGTATTCGGAAGCCTGCTCGTAGGGCCAGTTGTCGCAGGTGTTGTCGATCCAGACCTTGTAGCCCAGCGACCGGGCGTGATCGCGAGCCGCGTTGACCAGGTCGTGGTTCGACAGCAGTACGTCGACCTCCGAATGCTCCGGCGTGGCTGCGGGCACTGGCGGGCGCTGCTTCAAACGGCAGAAATAGTTCCGCACACTGGCCGGAAATCGCGGCATCAGGGCCCAGCGTTCCAACACCGCTTCGCACTCGGCCCAGGTCGAGGTATCGGGCAGGGTGGGCGCGGAGGCGACCACGCCCAGGTCTTTCATCGGCACATCGGCCAGCAGCAGGGTCAGCTTTTCCGCCGCCGGCGCCGCCTGGGCCAGGCGTCCACCCTTGACGGCGGAGAAGTACTTGCGCACCGTGTTGATCTCGCCGATCTCCGCCCCGCTCAGCACAAGCGTCTCGTAAAACGCGCGTACATCGTCGAGCGGAATCGACCGGTCGCGCGGCTGCTCAAACAGCGAAGACCCTCCACCCGAGATCAGGAAAAAGATGAAAGTGCCGCTGCCTGCCCGCTCCAGCAGGTCCAGCGCCGCATTGGCTGCCGCGAGCGAGTCCTCGTTGGGCAGTGGGTGCGAACCCTGGAAGTAGCGCACATGCTTGTGCCGCTTTTCCGGCAAAACCGGCGCGGAGCACACCCCGTCGACTCGCAGCTTTGGCGGCAGGCGTCGCATCAACGCGTCCAGCATGGGCACCGCGGCCTTGCCGAAGGCAATCACCTGCACTTTTTTGATCTCGGACAGCGACTGCGTCCGGGACGGCAGCAGCGGCGACACCTGCCGGATCAGCTGCCTGCCTTCAAACCGAAGATGCCGTTCAAAAGCGCGATCCACATCGCAGCCGGCCAGGGCGGCACGAAAAATCCCGAGTGCATCGGCTCGCAGGGTCGCCAGTCGCTCTTCAGTTCCCGTCATGGTGCCGGCTCCGCGCCGCCGGTCAGAAACAGCTGCAACCAGCTCCGCAACAGCAGCTGCATCTCGGGGAGTTTGCCCATGAAAAAGTGATCGGCTTCCGGCACCCAGGCGATCGTCTTCGGCCGGGCTGCCGTGATCAGCGCGGCTTCAACACGCTCCACCGGTCCGAAGGGATCGCAGGCGCCGCTTAGAAACAGTTTTGGTTTTGTGCAGCGGCTCAGGAAGTCATACCCGTACGAACGCGTCCAGCGGTCGTCGCCGGCCTCGATCGGCGTCCCGAGTGAAACCAGTGCGGCCACCCTCGAATCGTTGCACCCGGCCTGCAGAACGGTATGCGCGCCGAACGAGAAGCCGGCTCCCAGCACCGGCAGCCTGTACTCCCGCTCGAGCCAGTCCAGCCCCGCCCGCGCATCGTCGCCTTCCCCCGCGCCTCCGTCGTGCGTGCCTTCACTGCGGCCCGCGCCTCGAAAGTTGAAGCGCAGTACGGGCAGTCCGAGGTCAGTGAACACTTTCATCGCGTGGTACACCACCTTGTTATGCAAGGTGCCGCCGAAGAGCGGATGCGGGTGGCACAGCAGCACTGAAACGGGAAAAGCCGCCGCGGCGCGCCCCGGGTTCAGCAGGGCTTCCAGTCGTCCGGCCGGTCCACGCAGCGTTTCGATGGTGCGGACTCCGCCTTCGCGAGCCGCGGGAAGGGAAGCGTCGGTTGCAGGGATCACAGGCATCATTGTAGGGCCTGCCCCATCGTCCGGCAGCCGTGAGATATGCTGAGGGCGTGAACCCGTCTGAAAAGCAGGATGCGATCGCGCTGCTGCGACGCCTGATCGACATCGACTCGACCACCTTCCGCGAGGGCGATGCCGGTGTGTTCCTTGGGGAATACCTCCGGGCGCGCGGCTTTGTGGTCGAGTGCACCCCGGTGCCTCAACCGGCCAACGGCACCCACTCCGGCGACCGTTTCAACGTGTATGCCGCAGCCCGGGCCGAAACGCCCGTGGTTGTGTTTTCAACCCATATCGACACGGTCCCGCCGTGGATCCCGAGCAGTGAGGATGAGGAGTGGGTGTATGGGCGTGGCGCCTGCGATGCCAAGGGCATCATCGTCGCCATGATCCTGGCCGCGGAACGGCTGCGCGCCCGGAATCTGCCGGTCGGTCTGCTGTTTGTGGTCGGCGAAGAGCGTGATTCCGCCGGGGCCAGGCTCGCGAATCTCGACCCCAAGGGCAGTCGCTTCCTGATCAATGGGGAGCCCACCGACAATCGGCTCGCGCTGGCCTCCAAGGGGGCTTTGCGAGCCGCCATCACGGCCGAAGGCACGATGGCTCACTCGGCCTATCCGGAGCTCGGCGACTCAGCCGTCCATAAGCTGGTGCGCGCGCTCGACGCCGTGCTGGAGGTGCCGCTTCCGTCGGTGGAAGACGTCGGTCCCAGTACGCTCAACATCGGCCTGCTGGAAGGCGGCCGCGCGCCGAACGTCATCGCCGACAAAGCCTCCGCGCAGCTGTTGGTGCGGCTGGTCGGGCCGTCGGAGGAGACCCGCTCGGCCCTGACCGCCGCCGCCGCGCCTCACGCAAAGGTCGACTACGTGCTCGAGATTCCGTTTGTCCGACTCCGCGCGCTCGAAGGTTTGCCGACCATGGTGGCCGCCTTCACCACCGATATCCCCGCGCTCACGGCCTGGGGCGAGCCCCTGCTGCTCGGGCCCGGCTCCATCCATGTCGCCCACACCCCCGCCGAGCGCCTTCGCAAGGACGAACTGTGGGAAGCGGTGGAGCTTTATGTGCAGGTAGCCGAGCGGCTCGCGGCCGAAGTTCCGGCTTGACCTGCAGGTTTTAGTGCAGGTGCGCGCCGGCCTCCGCGCGCACGCCCTCTAAAAACGCCCGCAACAAGGCGATGCGCGGCTCGGCCAGAGCCCTTGTGGTCGGAAGACGAATCGCCCCCGGCAGCTCCGCGAGATTTCGCTCCAGAAACGCGATCACCGGGGTAAAGGTCGCGTAGCGAGTGTCCCGGCCCACCTTGGCCACAGCTCGCAGAATGCCGATGGCGCCCAGCTGTTCCAGGATATCCGCATCCCGCAGGATCTCGGCTTCCACGCTGCCGGGCGTGTCGCGAGGCTGGTGGGTTTCGATGGCGCGCAGCACGGGCGCGATCAGTGCCTCGGGAAAGCCGGCCTCCCGAAGGATGGCCGGAGCCTGCTGGACCGCGTGGGCGACATGATCCCAGCAGGCCAGCTCCTCCGGTCGCTCCGGCCTGTGACCTGCAAACACACCCAGATCATGGAGATAAGCAGCTGCGAACACAATCTCGTCGTTGTAGCGCATTCCCTGGCCCACCAGCTGAGTCAGGGCGTACAGCCGAGGCTGGTGCCCATACTTGTCGGGCGGCAGAGCCTCCCGGTGCAGATGATTTTCAATCCATTGCCGATAAGGAAGGGGTGTCGGTTCCGCCAAGGTTGCTCCATGAATCTGAAGTGGGTGTTTCAAAGGATATCTCCAGCGCAGGCAACAGCATGGCGTCTTTCCGCCTCTTCGTATAGCGGGCCCCGGGGACCGGTTTCCGTCCCCGGCCGTAGCCTTACCGGGAACAAAGGAGAGCCACTTACAAAAAAGTTGAAGCAGCGGAAGGATGCAAGATGCCTTTAGTTTGTTGCCCTGACCTGGAATTTTAGCGGAATCGATCGCGTTATCGGTTACAGTCGGGGGAGAGCGGTGCGGCCCGAGTCGCTGACAGCGAGAGCCGGGTTCGAAAACAGATCAACATTGTCCTCTGGGTCGTCGGAAGCGGAGACGCCGAGAGGGTTCTACTCAGCAATCAGGAAGGCACGCCAAGCGTTTCATGGGCAGCTCAGAGTTTGTTCGAAGAGGCGGCAAATTGGAGGCGCGGCTGCCTGACAGCGCGGTCCGTCCCCTGGGCTCGCCCCCCAAACACACGAGTGCCGCGTTTGCAGCGGCCGCCCTCATGATGTTTAACGATGTGCTTGTCACACTCGGCGCGTTTCTGTTTGCCGTCGTCGTGCATTACATCGTGCTGAGCCGGATGCCGCGCTTCCGAGGGCTTTCGGTCGATATCACGCCCCAGCCCAGCGACCTGTGGTACCTTCTCGGCTTTCTGCTGGTGCTTTTGTTTGTGCTGCGACGCTACGGGCTGTACAACGGCGTACCGGATCGCAGCGGCGCGCACGAGCAGCGCCTGATCGTGCAGGCCTGCCTCACTGCCGGCGTCCTGCTGTGCGGCTGGCTCTACCTGATGCACAACCTTGAAGTATCGCGCATCCTGGTGGTCGTGCTGGTCGGCACCACCGCGGTGGCGCTCGGCATTCGGCGCGCCTTGTGGCGCACGGTGCGTTTTGCGCGCTATGCCAAGGGCATTGAGACCCGCAATGTGGTCATTCTCGGCACCAACCAGCTTTCCTACGCCATTGGCCAGCAGATTGAGGACGACTACTACCTGGGTTACCGGCTGTGCGGCTTTCTGCACGCACCCGGCACGACGGATGCCCTGGAAGTTCCGAAGGAACGCATTCTCGGCGACATGGATCGCCTGCGCGAGCTGACCCGTCTTCATTTCATCGATGAGCTCGTGATCGCGCAGCCCTGCGCCATTGAAACCGTCATCCACCTTGTCGAGGAAGCGCACGACGTCAAAATCGATATCCGGGCCATGTCCGGGTTTTATGGCGAGCTTTCGCACAATGCGCCCCTTGAGTATCTCGGCGCTTACCCCATGGTCGCCCTCCACCGCCGCGACCCGCGCATTGTCGCCTTTTTCATGAAGCGCGTCATCGATGTGCTGCTGTCACTCGCCGCGCTGATCACCGTGTTTCCGATCATGATCGTGATCGCGCTGGCCGTGCTGATCGACTCGCGCGGGCCCATCTTTTATGTTTCGGAGCGTATCGGCAAGCGGGGACGGGTGTTTCCCTGCTTCAAGTTCCGCACCATGGTCCGGGATGCTGAAGCGAAAAAGCGCGAGCTGGCCAAGCACAATGAGCGCGACGGCATCCTGTTCAAAATGACGAAGGATCCACGCGTGACCCGGATTGGCCGCATTCTGCGCAAATACTCGCTCGATGAACTGCCGCAGTTCTTCAATGTGCTGCGCGGCGAGATGAGCATTGTGGGCCCGCGCCCGCCGATTGCGAGCGAGGTCGCCAACTATGCGCTCGAGCACTTCCGCCGTCTCGAGGTGCTGCCGGGGCTCACCGGATTGTGGCAGGTACAGGCCCGGCATGACTCCTCCTTCGCCCGGTATATTGCGCTGGACACGGCCTACGTCGAAAACTGGAGCTTCTGGCTGGACCTGAAGATCCTGTTCCGCACCGCCCAGGTCGTCATCAAGGGAACCGGCACATAAAGTTTCGGGCACAAGACCCTCCTGCGACGTCCACCTTTGTGGCATGATCGACCTCAAAGCCGTTACGCCCCGAGGAGTCCCTTGCCCGCTTCCTTTCTTCGCACCCTCGCCGCTCTTGCTCTCACCGCCGGTCTGCTTCCGCCGCTTTCCATCCTCGCCCAGCAGCACCCCCCGGCCGAGCCGGCGACCCACGCCGATGAGCATGCGCAGCCGCCCGCAAACAAGCCTGAAGACGCTCCTCCGGTCGAGCGGTCCTCCGTGACCGCGCACGAGATCAGCCTGCATGGCAAGCCGCTGCATTACACCGCGACTGCCGGCACCCTGCTGATCCGCAATGAGGAGGACAAGCCGTATGGGTCGATTTTTTACGCCGCCTATACCGAGGATGGTGCCGACGCGAAAACCCGCCCCGTGACCTTTCTTTACAATGGCGGCCCCGGCTCGGCCACGCTCTGGCTGCACATGGGCTCGGTCGGCCCCATGCGCGTCATCACGGCCTCGCCCGCTGCCACCGGCTCCGGACCCTACCAGGTCGTGCCGAACCAGTACACACTGCTTGACCAGTCCGACCTGGTCTTCCTCGATGCGCCGTTGACCGGCTACTCCCGCGCGGTCGGCAAAGCCGCGCCGAAAGACTTTGCCGGTGTCGACCAGGACCTCCATGCGTTTGCCCGGGCGATCGAGCGTTATCTGACAGTGAACAAGCGCTGGAACTCGCCGAAGTTTCTCTTCGGAGAGTCCTACGGGACGACCCGCTCGGCCGGACTTTCTTCCGTGCTGATGGAGGACGGCGTTGCCCTCAACGGCATCACGCTGCTTTCCTCCGTGCTCAACTACAACGCCTCCATCGGGGCCGGGCTCGAGGTCTCCTACGTCAACTATCTGCCGTCCTACGCGGCCATTGCGTATTACCACAAGAAGCTGCCCCAAATGCCGCCCGACATGGCTGCTTTCGTTCAGGAAGCCCGCGTCTTTGCACGCGGCGAGTACGCCGAAGCCCTGGCCGAAGGCGACCGGCTGCCGCCGGCGCGCGTTGACGAAATCGCGACCAGGCTGAATCACTTCACCGGGCTCTCGGTCGCTTACATCAAGCAATCGAAGCTGCGCATCAACCCGTCCCGGTTTCGGCGGGAGCTACTGCGCGACCAGGGAGAGATCCTGGGGCGCTATGACGCGCGCTTTGAAGGCACCGAGCCGGATGCGGTCGGAGAGTTTCCCGATTACGACCCGTCGGATACCGGCATCACCGGCGCCTATGTCGCCGCCGTGCACGACTATCTCGGCCGCGAGCTGCACTACGACACCACGGACGAGTACAAACTCTCAGCCGGCACCATCGGCGATTGGGATTGGCATCACCGCCCGGCCGGCGGCAATGCCGGCAACGGCCGCCCCCAACTGCTGCCCTATGTCGCCGGCGACCTGGCCGATACGATGCGCAAGAATCCGAAACTCCAGGTGCTTTCCGCCAACGGCTGGTTCGACCTTGCAACGCCGTTCTTTGCGACCGAGTACGAACTCGACCACATGATGCTGACCCCGGAGCTCGCCGGGCATGTGCGCTACACCTACTACCCGGCAGGCCACATGGTGTATCTCAACGTAGACGCCTTGCGGCAGATGCGGGAGGACCTGCGGCCCTTCTACGCGGAAGCAGCGAAGGAGTGACGGCCCCTTTATTGAATTCCGTAGAGTCTCTGCGTAAAATGGAAAGAAATCCTTGCGCTCGCCGCTGCATGATAGACGGCGGGTCGCGAGCAGGAGTCCTTATACATGGCGAAACGTCGCGGGAATCCAAACTGGGGGAAGCCCGAGCCGATCGGGCCCGTCGTCCCCACTGTCACCTCGTTTGAGCTGGTCGTCAAGGAGTACAAGCTCACTCCGGATCAGTACGAGCGCTCCACCCGACTGCGGGAGTGGGCGCGCCGCAATCGCAACTCCAAGTACATTCCGGAAGCCCTGCTGGAAGCCTGGGGCTTCGAGATCGAGTCCACGCTGTAACCGGGTCAGCCAACTGGGGCCGCCGCACCGGCTGTCTTTTCGATGTAACGCAGGTGAGCCGAACAAACATGGCGATGGCTTTCAACATTCCGTTTGCGACTGTCGAAGAAGCGCTGGCTGAGTTCCGTGCCGGGCGCATGGTGGTCGTCGTCGACGACGAAGATCGCGAAAACGAAGGTGACCTGACGCTCGCCGCCGAGTTTGTCACGCCGGATGCGATCAACTTCATGGCGAAATTCGGTCGCGGGCTCATCTGTCTTACTTTGACCGAGGAGCGCGCCGACTACCTCCGCCTGCCGCCGATGACTGCATCCAACTCGTCGCGTTTCGGTACGGCATTCACTGAAAGTATCGAAGCGCGCGAAGGCGTCACCACCGGCATCTCCGCCGCTGACCGCGCGCACACCATCCAGGTCGCGATCAGCCCCGATTCCACGGCGGCCGACCTCGCCCGTCCCGGCCATGTGTTTCCCCTGCGCGCCCGCAAAGGCGGCGTACTGGTGCGCGCCGGGCAGACCGAAGCTTCCGTCGACCTTGCGCGGATGGCCGGCCTGCGCGCCGCCGGCGTGATCTGCGAGATCATGAACGACGACGGTTCGATGGCGCGCATTCCCGACCTCGTCGGCTTCTGCCGCATCCACGGCATGAAGATGCTGACCGTCGCCGAGCTGATCCGCTACCGGCTCCAGCACGAGCGGTATATCGTGCGCGTGGCCGAGACCGAGCTGCCGACAGCCGACGGTCCGTTCCGCATGATTGCCTACGAGAGCGAGGTTCACGGAGGCGAAAGCCACCTGGCGCTGGTGCGCGGCGATGTTTCGCAGCTTGACATCACGCAGGCCGGCACATCCGAGCCGGTGCTGGTGCGCGTCCACTCCCACTGCCTGGCCGGCGAGATCTTCGGCTCGGCCCTGTGCGACTGCCGGGGCTCGGTGGAGCGCTCGCTCCACGCCATTGCCGAAGCCGGCCGCGGCGCACTGGTCTACCTTCATAACGGCGGTCGCGGCTTCGATGTCGCGCCTGCCGGCGCCCCTGGCGTTTTGGCTGCGATCGCGCTGCACCGAGACACGCCGCGCGGCACCCAACGCGATACCTCTCCATCGGAGGATCGCCAAAGTCGCATCCTCCGGCAGGTCGGTCTTGGCGGCCAGATACTTTCGGATCTCGGCATCCGCCGCATCCGTCTACTCTCCAATACCCGGACCCACGTTCCCGCGCTCCAGGGCTTCGGCGTCGAGATCGTCGAGCAGGTGCCGATTCCGGAGTGGGCCCCGGTCGGGCGGTAGAGGGTCGCTTACCCGTCCTGCATCACCCCACGTGGTGCCGCCGCTTTCAGCTTGCTCAAAGCTCTTTTTCCTCGAAGTTGTCAGAAAGGCGGTCGGTACCAAGGTCATTCTTCGCTCACAGACTCCGCCGTGCCCACTCATGGTGCAGGCTGTTGTTGCTTTATGGTGGAGACAGACTGACGACTGAGGCCGCCATGAATGATTTGCCATTGACAGAAGCAAACAAAATGACTGAGCCCCCCCCCCCGCCTTCTCTGGTCTTGCGGCATATGCCTTCCCTGGACTCGATCCGGGGTGCAGCCATCCTGCTGGTACTTATGTTCCATGGTTTCGGGAGCTACGTTTGGACTCCGATGTTAGGTCCGTTCTGGGGCAGCCTCGCGGCAGGCGTGATCGGCAGCGGCCGCTTCGGCGTGAATGTTTTTTTCGTGCTTTCGGGTTTTCTTATCACTACGCTTCTTTTTAAAGCGCGCGAGCGACCTGACTTTTACAAAGATTTCTATATTCGGCGTGTTTTGCGTATTCTGCCGGTGTATCTGCTTGTGCTCGCCATTGTGTGGAGCTGTGGGATCATCAGCACTCGATTCCTGATCGCGGCTTTGCTCTTCCTGGCCAATTTCTCCATGCTGTTCGGCGCACCGTTGCGACAGTTCGGGGCGCTCTGGTCGCTGGCCGTGGAAGAGCACTTTTACCTGATCTGGCCCACTTGTGTACGGCATTTGCGTGAACGCACCCTGGTGGGCATCCTTGCCGCAGTCATCATCGGTGAACCCATCCTGCGCCTGTTGGCCATTCATCTGCTCAATCACATAGACATTCATTACAAGACGCCGTTTGTTCTCGACTACATCGCTTATGGGGCACTACTTTCCATCATCGTTCGCCAAGGGAGGGTTCACGCAGGCAATGCGAAGTACGTCGGCGGGGCGATCCTGGCGGTAAGCAGCGCACTGATCGCTTTTGTTTTGTACCAGGAGGCGTTTCATTTCAGCAGGACAGTGGAAGCGCTCGAGGACTTACCATTTACGTGGGCAGGCTGCGGAGTGCTGCTTCTGGGTCTCCATCGCGATCACACCCTCTTCTTGAAGACTGGACGCACGAAGTCTCGTGGATTGCTGCCTTTTTACGGCTATATCAGCTATGGTCTTTATCTTGTAAACGTTTTCGTATTCGCGGGTTTAGGCACACGGCTCATTCGGCACATAGGGCCCGAACGGGTCGACAATTTCGCGTTATGGTCAGCGCAGGCGCTTACCTGCATCGGGGTAGCCACCGGCATCGCATTTCTATCGAGGCGTTATTTCGAGGGTCCCATCCTCGCACTCAAAAACAAATGGCAGACCGGGGCGGCCGATTCTACAGGATCAGTCCAGTTGAAAGTGGAAGGCAGGGCGGATACGGCCGGAAGAGCCTGACGTTAACAACGCAAAAAGCGGCTCCTGCATTACGAGGAGTCGCTAACAAACCGAAGCTTCCATTCCTGACCTGCTCGTCTTACAGCTCTGGTTTTCCGGGCGCTTCAAAGCTTTCCAGGGCAGGCAGCACGCCGGCCAGCCCGCGCCGATTGAGCTCTGCCTGCAATGCATCGACGGTCGAGAACTGGATCGCCGGCAATCCTACCTTTTCCGCGGCTTCGATGTTTTCCGGCTTGTCATCCAGAAACAGCGCATCCCCCGGCAGTACCCCCAGCTTTTGGCAGGTGTAGCGATAAATCTCCGGGTCGGGTTTGGCGATGCGCAGCTCGCACGACCAGGTGTGGTGGTCGAAGCGGCCCAGCCAGCCGAACTCCTGCCGCATGTAGCGCAGCAGCTCTTCGCCCATGTTCGACAGGATGGCCGTGCGGAACCCGGCATCCTGGATGGCCGCGACCCAGCGCAGCATGGTCTCGTTCAGAGTGCTCCACATGGTGACGTCGTGCTCGATCAGCTGTTCCACCTCGGCCGCCGTCAGGTGGAGCCCCGCATCCTCCGAGATCGCGCCCCAGAACGTCCGCCCGTTCAGCTCGCCCAGGTCGTAGCGATGGCGATAGCGCCAGTAATAGCGATCAAACGCCTCCTCGTCGAGCCGTGTCAGTGCCTTGAGAGCCGCGAGAGAACTGGGCTCCTGCGCCGTACTCAACACCATGCCGTAGTCGAAAATCACTGCCTGCAAGGCCATGCTCACCCCTGGCTCTATTCTATCGAGCCGCAAAGGGTGGGAGAATGGACAAAGTGTTTTCCCGACGAACCGGCTGGGACCGTGACGAAACGCCGCTTGCGCGTGCCGTGCGCCTGCGCCGCGCGCGGGGGCTGCCGGTGACCGACCTGACCGTTGCCAACCCGACCCAGTGCGGACTCGCGCTTGACCCCGAGGCACTGCTCACGCCCTGGCGAGAGCCCGATCCGGCGCTCTTCACCTACGACCCGCAGCCTTTTGGACGAGTCGCCGCGCGCGAAGCGGTTTGCGGCTACTACGGCCGCCACGCCGCCCCGGTCGATCCCGGACAGGTCTGCCTGACGGCCGGCACCAGCGAGGGTTACAGCTTTCTGTTTCGCCTGCTGTGCAACCCCGGCGACGAGGTCCTGATCGCCTCGCCTTCGTACCCGCTGTTTGATTACCTGGCCACGCTCGACGACATCCGGCTCGTCTCGTACCCGCTGCTCTACGATCACGGCTGGTCGATCGAGCCTGGCGCGATCGAGGCCCGCGTGACCCCACGTACTCGCGCCATCGCGCTTGTGCACCCCAACAATCCGACCGGTCACTTCCTCGACGCTCGCGAGCGGGCCGAGCTTGAGACCCTGTGCTCTCGGCACAGCATGGCCTTGATTGTGGACGAAGTGTTTCTCGACTATCCCTGGCACGGTTTTCTGGAGGACTTCGAGAGCGGCCCGTTTTCGGCCCTGCCGCGGTCCTTCGCGCAGGGTCCGCACCCGGCACTCACCTTTGTGCTTTCCGGCCTCAGCAAGGTCGCCGCGCTGCCGCAGATGAAACTCTCCTGGATCGCGACGTTCGGTCCGCAGTCTGAGCGTGAGGAGGCGCTGGCCAGGCTCGAGGTGATCGCGGACGCATACCTTTCCGTGAGCGCACCGGCGCAGGTCGCGCTCGGCCACTGGCTGCGAGCCGCGGGCGACGTACAGCAGCGAATCCGCGCCCGCGTGGCAAGGAACCTGCGGCTGCTCGACCAGTCGCTCGTTGGTACGGCGATGGCCCGGCTCCAGGCCGAAGGGGGCTGGTACGCAGTGTTGCGCGTACCGGCGCTCGAGCCGGATGAGGCGCTCGCACTCCGTCTGGTGGAGCAGGTCGGCCTGCTGGTCCACCCCGGCTCATCGTTCGGCTTTCCGCCTGGGGGGCGGCTCGTGATCAGCCTGCTGCTGCCCTCGCAGGAGTTTGCCGCTGCCTGTGTCACGCTGGTGCAGGCGATCGGCAGTCCGGGTTCGGCTTAAACCATGCCCCGCAGAAAGGGGTTTCGCTCGCGTTCCACCCCGATCGTGGTTTCCGCCCCGTGACCCGGTACCACCAGCGTGCCGTCCGGAAGCGGCAGCAACCGGCTCTCGATCGACCGCAGCAGCCTGCGCTCATCGCCGCCCGGCAGGTCGGTCCGGCCGATCGATCCGGCAAACAGTGTATCGCCAGCGATCAGCAGCCCGGCCTCGGCAAACAGCACACAGATGCTGCCTTCCGTGTGTCCCGGCGTATGCAGAACCTCACCCGGCAGCGTTGCGAAGCCGACCCGCAGGCCGTCCTCCGCGCTCCCGTCCGGCGCTGCCACCGGCGGCGGGGCGATGCCGAGCCAGCCGGCCTGCATCTCCATCGCGGCCAGCAAGGGCAGGTCCGCCTGGTGCAGCAGCACCGGCGCGCCGGTTGCCTGCTTCAAAGCAAGCGCTCCGCCCACGTGGTCGATGTGCGCGTGCGTCACGATGATCTGCTTCAGCCGCAGCCCGAGTGCCCCAAGCCGCGCCAGCAGGTGGGCCGGCCCGCCGCGCTGCGCGAGCCCTGGGTCGATCACCATGGCTTCGCCGGTCGCCGAATCGCCCAGAAGGGTGCAGTTGCAGGCCAGCAGGCCTACGGGAAAGGTTTCGCGGATCAAGGAAGCCATGGCTCCATTGTGCGCTTGCGATAATGGAGCCATGGCGATTCGCAATGAATGGACGGAGTGGCACCTGACGCCGAACGGCTGGCAACGCGGTTCGACGCGGGTGCAGGGCAAGGGCAACACCTGGGCCGATGAGCCCGAGGACCGGGTGCTGTCGTATGTATACAAGGAGGTGGAAACCGGCGCTTCGCCTGAAGCCCGTGTGAGCGCGGAAGAAACCTGGCGCTCGAAAACCGCGACGGACATCGACGCCCTGCTGCGGCAGTTCGGGGCGAGCCCGCAAAAACTCTAAGCCGTCTTCAAAGCGTGGACCACACGCGTGAGCGAGTCGAGATGATGGAGGTCGTGACCGGCCGCGATCTCGACGACGGTCCGCAGCGTAACCCCGCCCAGCTCGGGGTGGATGGCCATGCGCTGCCAGTCTTCGGGCCGGGAACGGCTCAGCAACGCGACGTTCCAGGCGCGCAGGGCGCGGTGAGTTTCACGCGCCGCGGCAAAGGTGTAGCTCGCGTAAGCCCGGCCCCACGCGTCCTGGTCAAACGGCTGCAAGGTAGCGTGCGGCTCGCTGTACATCTGGCGAAGGCGCCAGCTCCAGGCGATCTCGCAATCGGCCAGGTGCGCCAGGATCTCGCGCAGGTTCCACTTGTGCGGTGCTGACTTGTGTTCGATCTGCTCGGGACTCAGGCCCTCGAAAAGCTCGCCGAGCTTTGCCGGCGTCTCAGCGAGAATCTCGACTGGATCGCGGCCGTTCAGGTGGTGGACGTAGGGGAGGGCAACGGCTGTTTCTTCACTCATGCGGCGTTTGGATGCGCGCGCTTATTTCTTCGCCGGGGGTGCGGACTGGGTCGTCCTGGTACCGGATAAAACCGAGTGCCGGGCATTGGCGCTATGCTGCATCAGCACGGTCAAGCCGATGCTCGTGACCATAAAGGCAACTGCGCACCAGGTCGTGCTTTTCGAGAGGATGTTGGACGCGCCGCGCGGTCCGAACGCGGTCTGCGAACCCTGGCCGCCGAAGGCGCTGGCGAGGTCGGCGCTTTTGCCCTGCTGCAGCAGGATGACGCCGATCAGGAACAGGCAAAGCAGCACGTGGATGATGGTCAGCAGGATCGTCATAAGGGGTTCTCTCGGATGGAGCCAGGCTCGTAAACGACTGGTGCGGAAGGGGGGACTTGAACCCCCATGCCTCTCGGCGCCACCCCCTCAAGATGGTGTGTCTGCCATTTCACCACTTCCGCACTGTGCCCCGAGTATAGCAAAACGCGCTACGGATGCAGGGTTGGCGGCGGGGCCGGGATTGGCGGAGCGGCCAACGCGGCGTCGATCGCCTTTTGCGCGAGCGGTGCCATCACGGCATAGCCGGCGTCGTTCGGGTGCAGCCCATCCCCGGACAGCTCGCGCCGCAGCATGCCGGAGCCGTCAACCATGGCTTGGAAGTAGTCCAGGTATACAAGTCCGCGGCTCGCGCACAGCTGTTTCAGCCAGGCGTTCAGCTCAAGGATCCTGGCCGGCGGTCGCCCGGCGAGCATACCCGCCCCGGTTGGGCCGTAGGAGCTGACCGGGGTGATGGACGCAAGCACAAGCCGGATGCCGTGGGCCTGCGCCAGGTCGGCAAACGTGCTGAAGTCGGCCTCGATCTGTTCGATCGTTTCAGGCCCGGTGTTGCCGGCCAGGTCGTTGGTGCCGGCCAGTACCAGCAGCACCGCCGGGTGGAGATCGAGCACGTCCTGCCGAAAGCGCACCAGCATCTGCGGCGTGGTTTGCCCGCTGATGCCGCGGTCGATGTACCCCTTTGCGGGAAAGAACTGGTCCAGCTTCCAAAAATCGGTAATGGAGTCGCCGAAAAAAATCACGCGCGGCGTGTCGGGCACGGGCGGCGGCAGCGCGGCATTCGCGGCGGCGTATCGATCCAGCTGACCGTAGTTGAAGGCGACGGAGCGATAGCGGTTGACCTCTGCCTGCTGATTCTGTGCGGATGCGGCACTGGGCTGGGCCGGGGTGGGCTGGACCGGGCTGGGTGCTTGCTGAGCATAGGCCAGGGTCGCCGAGAGTAACAGCGCGGAAACGGCAGGGTAGAGGCGCATGGCCCCTACGGTACCATCAGTGCCATTGTGGACGAAACAGGCAATCAAGGGCCGATCGAGCAAGCTGGGGCGCAAATGGGTTCGGGCCCGCTGACCGAGGAGGCCGTCGCCCGGTGGATACGGCCCTTGTTTTCGCGCACGCTGATGCGGAAGGAAGTGTATCTTGCGGCTCACTCGCTGGGGCGGCCGCTCGACCAGACCTTTGTGGACCTGGCCGAGGGAGCGGAACTGTGGGCGAATCGGCTGAGGGACGCGCGAGGGCCCTGGCTTGAAGAAGAACGGCGTTACCGGGCGGCGCTCGCGGCCCTGCTCGGGCTCAACCGGCCGGACTGCGTGGTTCCGAAATTGTCCGCCGGGCACGGGCTGCGGGCGGTCCTCAACACCCTGCCGCCGGGCTCAACGGTGCTGACAACCGGAGGCGAGTTCAGCTCGGTGGCCGTGGTGCTGGCGCAGTACGCGGCGCTGGGGCGTTTGCGGGTGGTGCGGGCCGTGGCCGACGCGGACGGGCGCTGGACCGCCGCGTGCGTGATGGATGTGCTGCGGCGGGAACCGGAAACCCAGTTGGTGGTGGTGTCGCATGTCTTCTACGCAGATGGGCAGGTCTTCGACGGGCTGCCCGCGCTGGCCGCGGAGTGCCACCGGCACGGTGCCGGGCTGCTGGTGGACGCCTATCACTCGCTCGGCGCCGTACCGTTCACCATGGCTGGGCTGGGCTGCGACTACCTGATCGGCGGCTGCTACAAGTACCTGCGCGGCGGCGAAGGGGCGGCGTTTCTGGCGCTTGCGCCCGGCATGGCAGACAACGTGCGCCCGCTCGACACAGGCTGGCTCGCGCTTGAGCCGGGCATGGACCCGTGGGCGGCAGGCGGCCCGACGCTGCGATCCGGCGGCGACGCGTGGCTCGAAGGCTCACCCGCTCCACTGACGTACTACCAGGCCCGAAGCGGGCTGGCCTTTACGCGGCTGATCGGGGTCGACCGTCTGCGCGCATACTCGCTCGGGCAGCTGCAGTTTCTGCGCGGGCTGCTGGCTTCACATGGCATTGCAAGCCAGGGTGGCGATGCGGAACACGGGGCTTTTCTGACCATTGCGACGCCGAACGCGACTCAGGTCGTCCAGGACTTAGCCGCGCAGGACATCACTGTGGACGAGCGTCACGGCCGTATCCGTATCTGCCCGGATGTGCTGACGACCCGGACGGAGTTAGAACGGGTTGCGGCCGAGATATTCATTTGCCTAAGACAATGAAGCAGCTTCTTCCAGGGACGCTTGTTGACTATTGGATAGAAAAGCACGGCGACCGACGAAAGCAAATACCAAGAGCATGGAGGCAGTCAACCAACCGCCGAAGCTCGGAGTTATGGGCGTATATATGCCGATGAACACTCCCGAGCCGATCAACATCGCAGCAAGCACTCCGAACTGCCACATACCGTACATGAAAATAAACGGCAGGTAGTGAGAACCCAAGGCAATCATCAAAGCAGGGTAGAACCATTGATGGCGGTAAGCCGCAGCTGCAAAGACGAGTGGCAGGGTCAGCGGCAGGGTAAATGCCACTTGTATTCCCAAACCGTTCATAGGGTGACCTTTTGGCAAGGCACAGGGTCGCCCAAGCATTCGTAGGAGCAATTGTGTCAGGGGGAAGATAAAGAAGCCTGCTCCAACAAGGACCATGGCAGCCAGGCGAAACGAACACCAGGTAAAACAGGCGGCGGAGGCGAACCAGATCGCGCTGGATACAAGCTGCCCCGCGAAGCCTCCCATAAAGACAGTTCGCACGTCTTTTTGTGCCTGAGCGATTTCCATAGCGACCCACATGCCGGCTCAGGACTTGCCTGATCGGCTACGAATTTGTCGGTTACAGCGGCTCGCCCGAGTCGAGCCCCGCGAACAGCGCTTTCACGTCCAGATAAATCGCCGTTCCCTCGATTTCCAGACGCTCCCGTTCGACCC
>CAXSBW010000012.1:0-2259 GCA_964235795.1 uncultured Acidobacteriaceae bacterium
TTGAACCTCACGGTACTCGGATCGGCACTACGGGTACCCCGCCCGTCGCAACCCGGCCGGTCCTCACACATCCAATCGACATGGCCCTGCCCCCCAACTCCGCGCTCGACTCCCAAGCCGCCCGATCGGTTCGATTCGATTTTCAAAACACGTATGCGCGGCTGCCGGAGACCTTCCATGCGCGGGTGCGCCCGACGCCGGTTGAAGCTCCGCGCCTGATCCGGATCAATGAGGAACTGGCACGGGAGCTTGGGCTGGACCCGGGCGCGCTGGCAAGCCCGGAAGGGGTCGCGATCCTGGCCGGTAACCTGGTCGCCGAGGGATCAGAACCGTTGGCGCAGGCCTATGCCGGGCACCAGTTTGGCCACTTTGTGCCGCAGCTGGGCGACGGACGCGCCAACCTGCTGGGCGAGGTCGTGGGGCGCGACGGGATTCACTACGATGTCCAGCTCAAGGGCGCGGGCCCCACCCCGTTTTCGCGCCGCGGCGACGGACGCGCCGCGCTGGGTCCTGTGCTGCGCGAGTACCTGGTAAGCGAGGCGATGGCGGCGCTTGGTGTGCCGACCACGCGGGCGCTGGCCGCTGTCACGACCGGCGAACCGGTGTTTCGCGAAACCGTGCTGCCCGGAGCCGTTCTTTGCCGCGTGGCGGCAAGCCATCTGCGTGTGGGCACGTTTCAGTTTTTCGCCGCGCGAGGCGATGCGGAAGGGCTCCGCACGCTGGCCGATTACGCACTCGCCCGGCACTACCCCGAGGCTGGTCGGGGCGAGCAGCCGTACCGGGCGCTGCTGGACGGTGTGATCGGCCGGCACGCCGTTCTCGTCGCGCAGTGGATGCTTCTCGGCTTTGTCCATGGCGTCATGAACACCGACAATACTTCGATTTCAGGCGAAACGCTCGACTACGGCCCTTGTGCGTTTCTCGAGGCCTACGACCCGGCCACTGTTTTCAGCTCGATTGATCGAGCTGGTCGCTATGCGTACAGCAACCAGCCGCCGGCTGCCTTGTGGAACCTGACCCGGCTGGCTGAAGCACTGTTGCCGCTGCTGGAGCGCGAGGCCGGCAGCGAGGACGCCGGGCTGGTCTCGGCCAGGGAAGCACTGGCGGCCTTCCAGCCCCGGTTTGAGGCGGCCAGGGCTGCGGGGCTGAGCCGGAAGCTTGGCCTGCGAACCGAGCGGTACGGCGATGCTGCGCTCGCGAGCGAGCTGCTGGAGCGCATGGCGGTCAATCGGGTCGATTTCACGCTGTTTTTCCGCCGTTTGAGCGACGCCGCTGCCGGGCCCGGGGGCGATGCCGGCGTCCGCGGGCTGTTCGCCGACCCGGAGGCCTACGACGGCTGGGCAGCAGGCTGGCGAGCGCGGCTGGCGCAGGAGCCCGGCTCCTGCCACTCGGTTGCAGAGGCCATGCGGTCCGTCAATCCCGCGTACATCCCGCGCAACCACCAGGTGCAGGCGGCGATCGAGGCTGCCGTGGAACGCGAAGACCTCCAGCCCTTTGAGGAGCTCCTGCGAGTCGTGACCCATCCTTACGACGAGGAGCCTGCATGGGCCCGGTACACCGAGCCGGCCCGCCCGGAACAGTGCGTGACCGCGACCTTCTGTGGAACCTAAAGGCCGGCAGCGGCCCCACTCCCGCGAAGCGTGGGTGCTTTGAAGCGAGAGCCGGTCTATCGTGGGATCGCCAGGTCGATGGTGGGCGAGGCAGGGATCGAACCTGCAACATCCGGATTAGAAGTCCGGTGCTCTATCCAATTGAGCTACTCGCCCGAGTACCGTATGGAGCGCAGACTCTCGTGCAGGCAGGCGACGCCGGCCGTTGCAGCGCGTTGCCAGACCGATCGGGCAGCCTGCGCGTCCGGGCCGAACCCCATGCTGTAGAGGGTCAGCCCAAAGGTCTTTTCATCATACAAGCGTGCCGGGCGCACGACGACCTCGGCGCAGGCGAGCGGCAGGTCCACCCTTTCCAGCAGCCGGACGATCTCGCGCGCGAGCTGCTCAAACGGCCCGAAGCTGGTTGGCGAGGCAGGCCTTTTGAAAAGAACGTCGAGGTAGCTGCCGAGTCCGCAAGCCGTTCGCGCCAGGCCGGCTTCGGCGATCTCCGGGTCGACCTCCTCGCGCGTCACGGCAAAGACATCGACCTTGGACGACAGGGTGGCGGCATTGTTGGCGAGCGCAAGCAGGGGGAGGAGTTCCGGGTATTCCGAGGCTTCGGAAATGAGCTCGATTCCGGCGAAGTCCGGCCTGCCCCCGTCGTTCCGAG
>CAXSBW010000012.1:2359-3625 GCA_964235795.1 uncultured Acidobacteriaceae bacterium
GGCACGACGATCTCCGGGCTTTCATGGCCGATCTCGACGGTCCAGTCCGCGATCATGCACCGGCCTCGGCCTGCAGCCAACGGGCGATGGTTTCTTCTGCCCAGCGCCCGCCCTCAAGCCCCGGTTCGGACAAAAAGGCACAGTGGCCGCCGTGGGTGGTCTCGACGAAACGGACAAAGGGGTTGGCGCGCAGGGCTTTGCGCGTGGCCGGCAGGGTGCGGATGAACGGGTCGTCGTCGGAGTGAATCGCAAGCGTGGGCAAGTGAAAATCGCCGGCAAAGCGTGAAGAGCGGACCTGCTCGTAATAGTCGTCCGCATCCCGAAATCCGCCGTAGCGGGCGACGATCTCGCCGTCGAAGTCGCGAATGGTGTGCATGCGCCGAAAAACGCCCTCGCCGGCGAGCGAGCCATAGAGCGCGGGAAAGAGCCGGGCCTTGGCGGCGAGGCGGCGCTTCATGGCGCGGAGAAAGCGCTGCTCATACAGGCGGTTCGAGGGGAGGTGCAGGGCGGCGGAGGACGGTGCGAGGTCCAGCAGGGGCGACACGCCGACCGCCGCGCACACGCACGTCTCGCGTTCGCGGGCCGGCAGCATCGCTTGCTGTCCGACGTAGCGCAGAACCAGGTTGCTGCCCATGGAGTAGCCGACGAGCGCTATCCTTGCGAGCCCCAGGCGTCGCAGGGCGGTGACCAGGGCGGCCACATCTTCTGAACGCCCGGAGTGGTAGATGGTGGGCGAAAGCGCGTCGGAGCCGCCGCAGGAGCGCATGTTCATGCGGACGAGATTGCAGCCCCGGGCCCACAGGCGCGCGGTGTTGCCGAGAACGTAGCCGGAGCGGGCCGAGCCCTCAAGTCCATGCACCAGCACGACGGTGAGGCGGGTTTCGCGCGCGGGCTGCCAGTGACACAGGCACAGGATGGAGCTTTCGCCGACGTCGACCTCCGTGCCGTCCGGATGGTGAAAGCGGTGCGGAGGCTCGACGGCAACAATCAGTGGGACGGGGGATGGTACCGGGGCGTGCTCATGCCGCAGAAAGTTGCCGACGATGGTTTGCGCGTGGGGGTTGCCGAGCCAGCGGCGGGGTACAAAGGGCCGCAAAAACGTCGTTTCGCACGCGACTGTCTCGAGGCCGGGCCGGCTCATCCGCGAAGTTCCGGCGGCACCTGGGCCAGCACTTCGGCGGCCCGCAGCGGGCCGTCCGGCGCGTCCTCGTGCATGAAGAACGCGTACACGTCGGCACCTTCTCGCGCGAGCGCGGAAAAGTGCTC
>CAXSBW010000012.1:3725-7214 GCA_964235795.1 uncultured Acidobacteriaceae bacterium
TCGGCACCTTCTCGCGCGAGCGCGGAAAAGTGCTCGGCCAGGGCTGTCAGCTCGTCTGGGGCATACTGCGATCGCCGCAGGCGAAAGACACGCAGCCCGGGAACGAGCGCGAGATCGGGCGAGCGCAGGGTGTCGTTTTCAGCCGCGCAAAGCACAGAGCCGTGTTTCGCAAGCACGGCAAAGGTCTCGTCGCTGAACCAGGAATGGTGGCGAAACTCCCACGCGGTTTGGAGCCCATGCAAAGGTTCAGACAAAAAAGTCTCGAGCAGCGCCGGGTCCGCGTGAAAGGTGGGCGGCAGCTGCAGCAGCACCGGGCCAAGCCGTCCGGCTTCGGCCACCGGTGCCAGAGCGCGGGCCAGCGCGGCGAGGGTGTCGCCTGTTTCGCGCAGCTTGCGATGATGCGTGATGCGTTGCGGGGCCTTGAACGCGAAGCGAAACGAGGCGGGCGTTTGCGCGAGCCAGTGGCTGCAGGTGCCGGCCGTCGGCAGCGAGCGAAAAGTGTAGTTGACCTCGACCGCGTTCAGGCGTGCGGCGTAGGCCTCGAGCAGTTTTTTTAAAGGTGTCTTCTCAGGGTAAAAACCGGGCCGCCAGCTGCTGTAAGCCCACCCGGAGCAGCCCAGCCTGACCTTGCCGACGGAGCCGGATCGAAGGGGCCCAGCCACGTTACCGTCCATGGAAACGGGAGGCGGGGAGTGGGGCGGCTAGTGGGGATTGAACCCACGACATCCGGATCCACAGACCGGCGTTCTGCCACTGAACTATAGCCGCCATACAACGTCTGATTGTAGCATCAGGCCCGCATGGTAGAAGCAGGGAGGTGAAGTCGATGGCGAAACGGTCCGGCACGGAGATGGAACGACGGCAGCAGGGGCCCGGCCTGCGCGCACGGGCCGGCGCGGGCCTGTTTTCAGACCGCAATCTCGAGCAGCTGTCGCACCTGCTGGACGATTGCTTCGTTGTGCCGGGTACGGGCATCCGGTTCGGCATCGACGGACTGATCGGGCTTGTGCCGATCGCGGGCGATGTGCTCGCCGGGCTGCTTTCATCGCTGATCGTGATTGCGGCGTGGTTTCGCGGCGCGCCGCCGGTGCTGCTTGCACGCATGCTCGGCAACCTTGCGCTCGACGTCGGGATCGGCATGGTGCCGGTGCTGGGCGATGCTTTCGATATCGCCTGGAAAGCGAACCGGCGCAACTACGCGCTGCTGTCGCGGCATCTTGCCGAACCGGGCCGCCATCGCTGGCGCGACTGGGCGTTTCTGCTCGTCCTGCTCGGCTCGCTGCTTGTTATCTTCGCCCTGCCGCTTCTGCTGCTCGGGTACCTGCTGGCGCTGCTGGCTCATCACGTCTAAAGGCCCTGCTGCGACAGGGTGCACGAGTGGCGATGCGACTCTGGTACCCTGCCCATGCTCGTTCCCCATGTCGAAGGATGGCCCGATGTCGTCGTCTGCACCCCTGGCTGTTTTGCGCGCGCGCTGCCTGGCGCTCCTTTGTGTTTGCCTGTTCGCGGTGCCCCTCGTTTTCGCGAGCTCCGTGAAGCTTTATTCGATTCCGCGGGAGGTCCGGTCGAGCCACTACACGGTTGCGATCAACGGGCAGCGAACCCCGGTGATGCATGCGGCCGGCAGCTACTACCTGCTCAATTTCGACGCCGACTTCAGCCGTCCCGGGCCGATCACCGTTTCCGTCACCGCCGACGATCCGCACTTCTGGGATCGCGGCGTGGAAGTGCAGCCCATGCGGCTCGGCATCCGCCCCGTGCGGCGCGGCGCGACCATCACGTTTCCGCTCGAAGGGCCGCAGAAGCTGACGATCAGCCGCCCCGGAGACCACTTCGCCGAGGCCGACATGCTGTTTCTGTTCGCGAACCCGCCGGAAACCTCGCGCATGGGCCCCCATACGCCGGGCGTGCGTTATTACGGCCCCGGGGTGCATCGCGAGTCGATCGACGCGAGAAGCGGCGATACCATTTATCTCGACGGCGGCGCGGTCATCCTCGGCTCTCTCAACCTGTGGCAGGTGCACGATGTTCACGTGCTGGGCCGCGGCACCATCCTGTACGACGGGCCGCAAAAGCCCACGGACGACTTCGGCTGGATGCACAAGCGCGACTGGCACTCCATCGTGATGGATGACGCTCATAACATCGAGATCGACGGCATTACGGCGATCGTGCGCAGCCGCACCTGGCAGGTGCAGATGAAGAACTCACGACATATCGGTTTCTACAATGTAAAGATCGTGGCCGGCACTCCCAGCGATGCCAACCAGGACGGGATGGACTGGCTGGGCGGCGGCGACACCACAATCCGCAATAGTTTTTTTCGCGCGTCCGATGACATTTTCGCGATGTACAGCAGCTGGGACGGCTATTCGGATGCAGCCCTGCATGCGCCGGGGCCGGATGTGACGAACATCTCGATTGAAAACACGGTCGCCTCGACCAGTATCTCCAACGTGATGCGCGTCGCCTGGCCGGAAAAGATCGGCAACAGCGCACATGTTCGCATGCGCGACATGGACATCCTCCACACCGGCTATGGAGATTGCAAGGTGCCGTTCGCATTTTTCGAGTTGTGGGCCGACCCCGGCGGCGTGGGGACGCACCGCGATTTCCGGTTTGAGAACATTCGCCTGGAAGACTGGTATTCGCTTTACCAGATACGTTATCCGAACCCGAGCGTGCGCGACGTGCACTTTGACGGCGTATGGGCGATGGATAGCCCCGGCATGGTGCCGTCGGTGCTGCAGGGCGATGTGCGTGGCGTGATGCTGCGCGATGTGCCCGCGACCGCGGGGCTGCCGCCGGAAGTGCTCGGCGGCGCGGAGGCTCCGCGTATCGATCCGCCTGCAATCGATAGCGGCTATGCGTACACGGCCGGGCTGCTGCGTCCCGGGCAGCCGGTCGCGTTTACGGCGAGCGCGCCGGAGGCACAGGGGCGGCGCTTCGAGTGGCTGTTCGGCGACGGTACCCGCGCGCAAGGCCGAGTGGCGCGCCATGGATTCAGTGACGCGGAAGGGACGCTGCTCGACGGCTCGGGCCGGTTCCGGGTGCTGCTCCATGTGACGGACGCAAGCGGGGCGCAGACCTGGGGCAGCCAGTCGGTGGTGGTCGCTCATACGGCGCTGCCCCCTGCCGAGGGCAGTGGAGGCGGTCGCGTGTTCGAAGTGACGGCGGCGGGCGGCTACACGCTGACGGTGCTGATGCGCTCGGCGGGAACCGTGTCGCTGGACGGCCTGCCGCCGGTGACGGCCCCTGTGCCGCGCCCGCGGGTCTGCGGATCGACGGAAAGCTCGGCACAGCCGGTGAGGATCAGCGCGGCTCTGCTGCCCGGCGCGCACCATTTGCGGATCCAGGGTGAAAGCGCGGCGGATGCCGTGGTGCTGTGGGAAGGACCGGGGCTCGCCCGGCAGCCGCTGCCGGCACGCTGAGACAGCTTACCCCCGGGGCGCTGCGAAGGATCGCCGTACCGATGGATCGCCTTACAAG
>CAXSBW010000012.1:7314-33944 GCA_964235795.1 uncultured Acidobacteriaceae bacterium
GGAATTTGGTAGGCACGACTGGATTCGAACCAGCGACCTCTACCGTGTCAAGGTAGCGCTCTAACCAACTGAGCTACGCGCCTGCGTATGCGCGGCAGGGCTGCCGCTGGACTGAGTATAACGCATCCTGCCCAGCGGGAGCACCGCATCCAACCGAAACTATGCGGACCTGGGGCTATGCTATCTGGTTTGTGGGCTCAGCCGTATGGCTGCTGGTCGCGGCGCTTTCGCTTCGCTTTCACGCGCCGGCCCGTACGCTGGGTGCCATGGCGGTGGCCGTGGTTTTCTTCGCGGCGGGGCTCTTTTTCTCGCGAAACAGTGCTCGTCCCGCCCGGAAACGATAAAGGCCGCGTCGTAACGACGCGGCCTTTATCGTTTCCACAGAAGCCGGGGCCGGGGCTAGTCGTAGCGCTCGAAGACGACCTGCTTTTTTTCCCAGCCCATGCCGACCAGCCGGTCGCGGCTGGCGGAAACCATGTCGTTGAGCCCGCAGATGTAAGCATAAATATCGAACGGCCCGGCGGGGTTTGTTTCGGGCGGTGCATCGCTTGCGCCGCCGGCACCCACCAGCACGCGCTGCTCGGCGCGCGCGGCCACCAGGCGTGCCACATGCTCCTGCACGTAGCCGCGATGGCCTGTCCAGCTCTCCTGCCCGCGGCTCAGGGTCGCCACGTAGTGAAAGTTCGAGTGGCGGGCGGCCAGCTGCTCAAAATAGTCCTGGTAGTAAATGTCGGACTCGTAGCGTGTGCCGTACACCAGCCAGAAATCCTTGCCCTCGCTGCGATCCGGGCCGTTCTCCGGGAACAGGTACTGCGCAAAGCCGCGCATGGGGGCAATGCCGGTGCCGGTCGCGATGAACACGCCGTCCACCTGCGGCTGCCGCATGGTAAAGAGTCCGTGCGCGCCGTGGAACTTGACCGTGTCGCCCTCGTTCAGGTCGCACAGCAGGTTTGAGAAAAACCCGCCTTCCACGCGGTTCACACACACGTCAAACATATTTTCGCGCGCTGCCGAAGCGATCGAATAGGCGCGCGTCTGCTGCTTGCCGGTTGCCGGGTCGTCGGCGACGCAGGACACAAACTGGCCGGGTTTAAATGGGAACTCCGGCAGCTCATCCACCGCGAACTCGAGGTGGAAGCATTGGGCTACATCGGAGAGAAGAATCTTTTTGGCGAGTCGGGCGGTATGGAGCTGTCTCAAAGGGCTTCGTCACTCTCGGGAATGAGGATGGGTGCGAGCCACTAGTGTAACGCGAGCTCCGCCGTTTCCATCGTTCTGCGTCAAACGGTTTTCATGCGAGCAGGCGCAGCGTGCGCTCGTCGCCGGCTCCATGGAAGTACTTCGCAATCGAATGGTGGAAGATGCTGCCCGGCGCGTCCACGGCCGCGAACAAGGTGACGGACGAGCGAAACTTCAGATCGTCGGGCGCGCCGAATACCTCCGCGATCGTGGTGCCATGAAGCCCGTTTACCGCCGCCGTGCACTCCCGAAGGCGCGAACCCAGCACCGGGTGCTCGAGGTAAGCCTCGGCTTCGCCGCGCCCATCCAGGCCGTAGCGCTCGGCCATCGCGCTTGAGCCCAGCCCGCGCAGCTGCGGAAATATAAACCACATCCAGTGCGTACGCTTGCGGCCCGCGCGCAATTCCGCCAGGGCCTGCGCGTAAATCGGTTGCTGAGCCGACACAAAACGTTCAAGATAAAACATGGCATCAGGGTAGCAAGTGTGGACCCTGCTCAAAGGGAAAGGGCCGTCTCGCCACCTTAATCGCCCCCGCGCAATCCCGGCCCAATGAAATGAGGCATGTTTGTCGAGCACTCCATCTGTATCAGCCACAAGCCAACCTGACCTGCTCTGCTTCAGTCATCTTCGCTGGCACTTTGTGACGCAGCGGCCGCAGCACCTGCTCAACCGGGCCGCGCGCGACCGCCGGGTTTTCTACTGGGAAGAGCCGGTTGAAGACGCAAACGCGCCGGCGGCCGGAACGCTTGAAGTTTTGCAGGAGGGCGAGCGGCTGTGGGTCCTGAAGCCGCACCTGCCGCCTGCTTCGAGCTCTCCCTCGGAGGCGGCGACGCTTCAGCGCGACCTGCTCCGGAGGCTGTTGGCGGACTTCGCTATCGAGCGTCCTTTGGCCTGGTTCTACACGCCCATGGCACTGCGGTTTACCGGCGACCTGCAGCCGCGCGTGACGGTATACGACTGCATGGACGAGCTGTCCGGCTTTCTGGGCGCGCCGCCGGAGCTGCGCGAGCGCGAGCGTGAACTGTTCAGCCGCTCCGATGTGGTTTTCACCGGCGGCATGAGCCTGTATGAGAGCAAGCGTCAACAGCACGGAAATGTTCACGCTTTTCCGAGCTCGATCGATGTGCCGCACTTTCGCGCGGCGCGTGAAAACGCTGCCGAGCCGGTCGATCAGACCTCGATCCCGCACCCGCGCGCCGGCTTTTACGGTGTGCTCGACGAACGTTTCGACATCGCTTTGGCTGCGGAGCTGGCTCGTCTGCGGCCCGCGGTCCACTTCGTTTACATCGGCCCCATCGTCAAGATCGCGCCCGAAGCCCTGCCGCACGCGCCAAATATCCACTACCTGGGCGGCAAGAACTATGCCGAACTGCCGGCCTATCTCGCCGGCTGGGATGTCGCGCTGCTGCCGTTCGCGCGCAACGAGTCGACCCGCTTCATCTCGCCCACCAAGACGCCGGAGTACCTGGCCGCCGGCAAGCCCGTGGTTTCCACGCCGATCCACGACGTGGTGAGCGGCTACGGCGACGAGGGATTGGTCGCGATCGCTGAAACGCCGGAAGAGTTTGCCGCTGCTATCGACCGGGCGCTGGAACCGCAAACCGCCGAGTGGCGCGAAAAGGTCGAAGCGAAGCTCGCGACCAACTCGTGGGACCGCACCTGGGCCGGGATGCAGGCAGAGATTGAAGCTGTAGAGGCGCGGCGATAGGCCCGGATTAAAGCAAACGCCTCAGTTCGCCTGCCTCGCTTGTCGCGGCTTTTTTCTCTCGATGCCGGGAGCAGGCAGCGCAGTGGAAGGCGGGTTGAGCTGTAGCGGTACGGTTGGGGTCCGGTCAAGCACGCCGGGAACCCTGGACAGCCCGACGAAGCAGCCGAGCCCGCCCAGCACCACACCGGCCAGAAAGATCGCAAGCAGGGAAGTCCAGCTGTGGAACCGTGCCCGCCGCGTGATGCCGTTCATGGCGCCTTGTGCCTGGTGGATCGCACGGTTGAGGTCGGTGACCGGCCCCTGCAGCGCTGTGTTGAGGTTTCGGCCGAGCTCGCCCTGCAGGGAAGTCTTCATCGCCATGCCGAATGACTGCGCTGCCTCCCTGCCGACGCTTGCGGGAAGTCGGCTGAGTTCCTGGATCGCGCTATGAAGGGAAGCCATGTTCCTGTCGAAGGTGGAAGCGCTCGCCGTTTCTTTCCCTGTCTTCAACTCCCTGACTTCTCGCCAGGCGTTTTCAAGTTGTTTCTGCTTTTTTTCGGTACTTGCCCGTACTTCCCACGCCTTGAGGCACGCTGAGCCGAGAGCCGCGGGGGAGATGAAACTCTGGTCTGCGTACTTGTCAGTCAAAGTGAAGTCGCTCGCATGCCCGAGCGCCGTGTAGAAAGGCTTGCCGCAGGTCACCAGGGCTTCAATCAAACGGCTGTCGTTCCAGGTGGCGAAAGAGTCCGGATCGCTGCCTCCGCGGACCAGGCAAAGACCGTCGCACTTCTCGGCTTCTTCAGCAATCATCGACAGAAGGGTGTCAAGGCCGGTTGTAGTCACGCGCGTCTTGAGGGATTTCTCCAAGTCGCCGCTTAACGACGTCGCGTCTCTCACACCTGTTCCGGTTCCAATCAGGATCAGGCTCTTGATCCGTCCTTGCGAGATAAAACGCTCCAGGGGTGTCTGAGCCCTCCCCGGCGCCGGAGCGTTGAAAGCGGGTGCGGCCAGTGTATCTGGCTTCCACTGCCCGACCTTGCCGCCGCAAAGTTGCAGATCGAAGCCACTATGCTTTTTTGACTTTGCAGCGGTCAACGTTCCACGAAGAACAACAGCCTCATGCAGATGTGGCGCGACCGCGGGAAAACAGCGGAAGGTCATCCGGGTTTGTCGATCGAGATCCAGCAGAACGCCGTAAACGACTGCCGGATACGCTTTCAGACCTTCAACGGTGCCGCGAACCGTGACTGTGCCGCGCGGCACTTCGATTCGCACCTGTTCTATCAACGTGGCGATATCGATGGCGCCGAAGTCCCCGTAAACCGGCCCGGAGTTTCCCTGTTCTGCATCCACTGACATCGTGCTCTCCCTGAGCCTATGGATGCCTGGACTCCCGGAAGAGCAAAGGTTACCAGTCCTTAGAGAACCTTCAGGGAGTCAAACGAGTCTGCTTGTATGGACGAGCGGTTTACAAGAACCTAAACCGCAAGCCGGGGATCGTCCAGGGAACGAAAAAGCTCATCGAGCACAACATGGATCGCACTGCCCGGCACCGTCAGCGTAGCGGCGGCGGTCCAGGTGTCGCCGGAGCACATCTGCCCGGTTCGAGTTTTCGGATCGATGATCCAGACCGTTTCGACGCCCATCCGCTGATAATCGGCGACCCGCTCGCGCATCTCCGAAAACGTATCGTCGGGCGAAAGGATTTCAACGACCAGCACCGGCGGTTTGAGCAGGACCGGCGGCTGACTTTCCATCCGGACCAGCACCAGGTCGGGAATGCGGACACGGGTGCGGCCAACCCAGGTCCGCTGCTCGGTTGAGCCCATCACGGACCATTCACTTTCATGATTGCTGAACCATGCTGCCAGCTTGTATTGCAGTCGTGCGTGTTCCCACTTGCCCACGTGGCGCTCCCTGATTTCTCCATCGATGTATTCGCGGTCGGGCCGGTAAGACGTAGCGAGGTACTCCTCGAGAGTGGGTGTGGATACGCGCGCCTGGGTCGCCATGGACTGCCTCGTGTGTGTTGCCGGACGGGCCGACAATGTGGCTATCAGTCTAGCATTCACGCATTTCACGGTCGCCCTATAATCAGTTATGGCCACCGCGCACACCGCGCCCGCGCAACCCGATCCACGCCGCGCCCCGGGCGCGCCCGGGAAGAAACAGGCCTGTGCCTACACGGCCGAAGCGCTTGCGCTGTACGACGCCGACACCGCCGCTGTCACCGGCCCACGCTACGATCTGCTGATCGACACCGTTCGGCGCAATCGCCCGACCGACGACACCGCCATCATCCGCAAGGCATGGGAGTTCTGCCTGCGCCACCATCGCGGCCAGCTGCGCGCCTCCGGCGAGCCCTATGTGCTCCATCCGCTCGAAACCGCGATCGTGCTGGCCGAGATGAAACTCGACTCCACTGCGATCGCCGCCGGACTGCTGCACGATGCGGTCGAAGATACCTCCGTGACTACGCCCGAGATCACCGCGCAGTTCGGCGAGCAGGTCGCGCATATTGTCGAGGGCGTCACCAAGCTCGACAAGATCCAGTTCGCCAATCGCGAAGATCGGCAGGCCGAAAGTGTCCGCAAGATGCTGCTGGCGATGGTCAGCGATGTGCGGGTCGTGCTGATTAAACTTGCCGACCGTCTGCACAACATGCGTACGCTTGAACACCTGCGGCCTGACCGCCAGGTATCGATCGCGCGCGAAACCCTCGACATCTACGCGCCGCTCGCGCACCGGCTCGGCATGGGCAAGGTGCGCGGCGAGCTTGAAGATCTCGCCTTTCGCTATGTGGACCGGCCCGCCTTTGACGAGCTGCATGCGGCGATTGAATCGCGCCGCACCGCCGGCGAACAGTTCCTGGCCGGGGTCGAGGCGCTGCTGTCCGAAAAGCTTGCCGAACACAGCATCAAGGCCCGGGTCGAGTGGCGTATCAAGCGGCTCTACTCCATCCATCAGAAATTGCAGGAAAGCGGCACCGGCGTCGACCAGGTGTGGGACCTGCTGGCGCTGCGTGTGATCGTCGATACAGTCGGCGACTGCTACGCCGTGCTGGGGCTGATCCACTCGCTCTATCGGCCCGTGCCAAACCGCATCAAGGACTTTATCGCGATGCCGCGGCCCAACCTGTACCAGTCGCTGCACACGACGGTGATGGGCGAAAGCGGCCACCAGTTCGAGGTGCAGATCCGCACCGAAGAAATGCACCGCATCGCCGAAGAGGGGATCGCGGCGCACTGGAAGTACAAGTCCGGCGGCTCGCCGGTGTCGGCGCGCGACGAGCAGCGTCTCGCCTGGGTGCGGCAGCTGGTCGAGTGGCAGCGCGAGATGACCGACCCCAACGAGTTCATCTCGACGCTCAAGATCGACCTGTACCCCGAAGAGGTGTACACGTTTACGCCGAAAGGGAAGGTCGTGGTGCTGCCCAAGGACGCCAGCCCGCTCGACTTCGCCTACTCTGTGCACACGGAGGTCGGCCACGCCTGCGTTTCGGCCAAGGTGAATGGCCGCATCGTGCCGCTGCGAGCGAAGCTGCGCAATGGCGACATCGTTGAGATCGTCACGCAGAACGGCCACACGCCCTCGCGCGACTGGCTTACCTTTGTCAAAAGTTCGCGCGCGCGCAACAAGATCAAGCACTGGATCAACGAGCACCAGCGGGAGCGTGCCATCGAGATCGGCCGCAAGCTGCTGGAGCGCGAAGCCCGCAAGTACAAAGTCGCCCTGTCAAAGTTTGAAGAGTCCGACTACGCGCGCCTCGCCGCCGACTACTCCGTCGCGACCTCGAACGACATGATGGCCGCTATCGGCTTCGGCAAGTACTCGGCGCGGCAGGTGCTCAACCGGCTTGCCCCCGGGATTTTGCATCAGCAGTCCACGCCCGGCGACCCGGTGTTGCCGACCGGTGCCGAGGACGCGAAACGCCTGCAGCTGCACGCGAGCGCCGCCTCCGACACGCTTGAGGTCGAGGGCTCGAACGACCTGCTCGTCTACCGCGCGCGCTGCTGCAACCCGATCCGCGGCGAGCAGATCGTCGGCTACGTCACACGCGGCAAGGGCGTCGCGGTCCATGGCCGCGTCTGCCCCAACGTGCAGAATCTGTTGTATGAGTCCGACCGCCGTATCGCGGTCGAGTGGGCGCGCGAGGGCGGGGAAGATGCCATGCGTCGCACTACCTACCCGGTCAAGCTCACGCTGGTATGCGATGACCGGCCCGGCCTGCTGAAGGACATCACCGCGACCACCAGCGAGGAAAACACCAATATCCGCTCCATGGACACGCGCTCCGGCCCGAATGAAAGCGCCCTGATCGAGCTGACGCTGGACGCGCAGGATGTGCGTCACCTGGAGCGCCTGCAAAGCGGCCTGCGCCGCATCGTCGGCGTGCGCGAAGTGCAGCGGTCGTCCAAACTGTAGCGCCGCACGCCGCTCCGACGCTGGATCGAAACCGTCGAGACTATAAAACAGCTCACAACCGCTCGACCTGCCGCCGGGTCTCCGTCAGGTCGAGTTCCCGTTCCAAACGACGCACCATTTCATCGCCGATCCGCCCTTCATCGCGCAGGCGCATCAGCGCCCGTCGCTCCACGGCCCGGGTATCCCGCGCGAGCCGCTGCCCTTGCCGGTACCGCTCACCATTTTCACCGTTGTAGGCCGCCAGCCGAATCCGATAAAAACGCAACAGGTCCTCCGCCGCTTCCCCCTCCTCGCTTTGCTCCAGGTACGCGATCGCTTCTCCCAGCAGGACCTGCCGTGCCTCCGCTTCCCCCTGTGCTTCCGCTTCCTGGTCGCCGGCCAGGCCAAGCAGTCGGATCAGCCCCGGCAGCGTCAGGCCCTGGAGCACCAGCGTGACCAGGATGACCGAAAAGGTGAGAAAGATAAGGAGGTTGCGTCGTTCAAACGGCTGCCCGTTGGACAAGGTCTCCGGCAGGCTGATGGCCGCGGCCAGCGCCACCACCCCGCGCATGCCCGTCCAGCCCACGACGAAAATCTGCCGCGTGTTCGGCCTCTCGATCTCCTGCTTCGCCAGTCGCGTACGGATCCAGTAGGACAGCCATGTAGCCGGAAACATCCACAGGAGGCGCAGCGCGATCAGCACAAAACTGAAAATCGCGCCGTATTCGAGCAGTGTCCACCGGCTGTAATCCCGTATGCCGGCCAGCACATACGGTAGCTGCAAGCCGATCAGCACAAACACCAGGCCGTTCAGAATGAAGTTAAGCGCTTCCCAGGTCCCAATCAGCTGCAGCCGCGCCGACGGTGAAAACAGCTCCGCGCTATCGCGGCTCAGCGCAAGGCCACAAGCCACCACCGCCAGCACCCCCGACGCATGGATCTGCTCGCCTGCCTCATACGCGGCATACGGCACGATCAGGCTGATCGCCATTTCAAGCGGCCCGTCATCGACCAGCCGCTCCGCCCAGGCCGTCAGCCGGGCCAGCAGCAGGCCGACCCCCAGCCCTCCGCCGGCCAGCCACAGCAGTCGCAACAGCCCGGCGCCCGCGCCCGGGGTGCTTCCGCGTTGCAGCATGGTCAAGCCAAGCTCCAGCGCCAGCAGCCCCGTCGCATCGTTCACCAGGCTTTCGCCTTCCAGCACATCGGCCATGCCCTGCGGCAGCCCCAGCGACCGCGCGATCGAGGTCGCGGCAATCGCATCGGTGGTGGCGACCACCGCGCCCAGGATAAACCCGCTTTTCCAGTCCAGCGCCGTCACAAAGCGGTCTGCCACCTCCGCCACGCCCCACACCGTAAACGCCACCAGCCCCAGTGCCAGCAGGCTGATCGGCACCAGGTTGTGCCGGAACACGCGCCAGCTCATCTGCCACGCCGAGGCGTAAAGCAGGGGCGGCAGAAAGATCAAAAAGATCAGGTCCGGGTTCAGCGAGACCCGTGGCACATGCGGCACAAACCCGACCGCAAGCCCCGCGACGACCAGCAGGATCGGGTAGGGAATGCTGAAGCGCCGGGCCACAGCCGCAAACAAGGCGACGGTAAGCAGCAGCAAAAGAAACGCCGTTTGCGCCCCGTGCAAGTTTTCAGCGCCTGCCATTGCCCAGCCTTTCCCGCAGGTTCACTGCACCGCCTTAACGACAGCTCGGCGTTTCACCGGTCGCGCGGTGCCAGGTATCGGTCCGTCCCAGCAGCGAAATACCCAGGTAGCCGCGCAGCTTCAGCGTGTCTCCCTGCGCCGCCATCTGCGCTGCATACGTCTTGCCCGACTCCGGGTCATAGATATGGCCGTTTTTTGCGATTGCATCGCCGCTCGGCGTAAAGCCGGTGCCAATGGTCAGACCGCAGATGGCTCGCGACCGCAGCGAGGGGTCCGGGTTGTTCTCATCGGTCGGCGGCTTGCCCCGGGGGCCCACCGCCGCTACGCGCACACACAGCTGCCCGCCCGCGCAGGGGTACACCTGCAAAATCGATTTGTCGGCCGTGGCCCATTGCCCGGCCAGGGAAGAGCCGGCAGATGGCCCGAAAAGAAAAAGCAACATCAGGATGATGGAAATGGAAGCCTCCGCTCGATGAGCAACTCGTGAGTTTGGATGCTGCCGGGGCTTCGTTCTGCCCGTCCGACGGGTTTCGGCTCGAACGCTCACTCGACGGACGGGTCCACTCCCGGTTCATGCAGGCTTGTGCCCCATCGGGCACAATAGAACCATGAGCGATCCCGGCAAACAGCCTGTCTCCACCCCCGATGCCCCGGCCGCCATTGGGCCCTACTCGCAGGCCGTTACGGTTGCCGGTTTTGTGTATACCTCGGGCCAGGTGGGCTTCCATCCGGCGACCGGGCAGCTTGTCGCCGGCGGGGTGGCCGTGGAAACGGAGCAGGTCCTGCGGAACCTGTCAGCGGTGCTCCAGGCCGCCGGCTCTTCTCTGGAACAGGTCGTCAAGACCACGGTTTTTCTCAAGGATATGAACGATTTCGGGGCGATGAACGAGGTCTATGCGCGGTTCCTGGCACCCGCCGGCGTCACACCGCCGGCCCGCTCCACGGTTGAAGTGGCGCGGTTGCCTCGCGACGCGCGCGTGGAAATTGAAGCCATTGCACAAACAGATGTCCCAAAGTGATTGGGGCCGGCGCGTCTTTCAAGGGCCGTCCCGACTCTAACAGGGAAGAGGTGTAAGGATGGCGACCAAGGAAATCAACCCTGATGTCCAGGAAAAACTAAAGCGAACAGAAGAAGAATGGCGGCAGCTGCTCAGCCCGGAGCAGTTCTACGTCACGCGTCAAAAAGGAACCGAGCCGGCCTTTAGCGGTGCCCTGTACCGCAACCATGCCGACGGCTTTTACCACTGTGTGGCGTGCGAAGCCCCGCTGTTTCGCTCGGAGGAAAAATTCGAGTCCGGCAGCGGCTGGCCCTCGTTTTTTCTGCCGGTCTCTGACACTGCCATCGCGACGCACGAGGATCATGCTTACGGCATGCGCCGGGTTGAGGTAACGTGCGCGCGCTGCGATGCCCACCTGGGCCATGTTTTTCCGGATGGTCCGAAGCCGACCGGCCTGCGCTACTGCATCAACTCGGCCGCGCTCAAGTTTGAAGCGAAGTAGAAAAAGCCCCGCGCTCGCGGGGCTTTTTCTGATCACGGCCAGGCTAGAAGCGGTCTTATGAAGAGGTTTGCGGCCCGGCAAACAACTTGATACCCGCTGTGCGGCGGGTGTCACACGAGGCGTCACTGAATTTACGGCTTTACGAGACCGCTTCTAGGCTTTGACGACCTTGCCGCTCTTGATGCAGGACGTGCAGACGCGAATCCGGCGTGCGCTCGAAGAGCCGGTCTTGGCCTTGACGGGTCGCAGATTCACGTTCCAGCGCCGGCGCGTGACATTGTGCGCGTGCGAGATGTTGTTGCCGAACCGTGGACCCTTTTGACAAATCGCACAAATCTGCGCCATGTGGAGCTCCAGCCGAGTTTTCACTCTGAGATATTTTCGACGGCTGCTGTCGCGGGCTCACGAGCTGGCGCAGTCAGCCTGGGGTCGAATCAATAGTGTAGCTGAAGCCTTTTCGCCGCACAAGCGGCCCACCCGGCGTGATTCGCCAGCGCCGGTTCTGAAATCACAGGCAAATGCAAACAATCGCGAGTGTCCGCAATCCAGACACCCTGCTGCCGCGTTACACACAGCAGCAGCAGTTCGTGTGCGTCCCCCCGCGCGGTTCTCCCATGATTCCGTTTACCCGCCCCAGCCGAAGGATGTTTGAAGATGAGCCATCACAAACCAACCACAGAGGATGCCGGTCAATCCGCGTCTCTCGACCGCCGCAAGTTTCTCGGCTCCGCCGGACTTCTCGGCCTGGGCGTCGCCGCCACCGGGCTTGCGCTCGGCAGCAGCACCCCGGCCTACGCGGCCACGGCCGCAAAAACCGGCAGCGATGATACCGTTCGCGAGATCGTCACCGCGATCCTGATTGCCGAAGACCTGGCAACCACCTTCTACTACAACGCACTGGTCGGCGCTGTTATCCAGGATCCGAACCTGGCCGGACCCGGCGGCAGCGCGACCAACGTTACCGACGCGGGCAATGCCGGCAATGTGGCTTACGTCCGCGCGGCCCTGTCCGAGGAGATCAGCCACGCGAATCTTGCGCGCATTCTGCTGGGATACCCGGCCAGCGCCGGTGCCGCCGGCGATCCGTACCAGACCTTTTACTTCCCCGCCGGCAGCTTCGATACCCTGGCCGGCTTTACCGGTCTACTGGACGCGCTTGAGAACGCCTTTATCGGCGCTTACCTGAACGCGATCCAGGAGTTCACCATCCGGGCCGCGCTCGGAGCCGCGCAAGGCGGTACTTACACCGACTCCGACGGCCAGAAATATGGCTCCGCCGAGCTGGCTTACTTCACCAAGGTCGCCGCCTCCATCCTTGGCATTGAATCAGAGCACCGGGTACTGGGCCGCGTGATCAGCAACACCAACCCCGCCAACAACCGTGCCTATGAGCAGCTCGACGGCCTGGGCTCGGTCTACAACGGCGCGAAATCGGCCGTCGGCGCTCTTACGCCTTTCCTGACGCCGAGCACCGGACCGGGGAAGACCCTGTCCGTTGCGCTCGCCAACCAGGCTTCGGTCTCCTTGCCCGTCACCGATACCCCTCCCGCACCGTTCTAGTCGGCAGGTTCCAGCCGATCAAAAAAGGGCAGCCGCGAGGCTGCCCTTTCCTGTACCCGGGTAAAAACTTACCGGGCGCCGACCGCCTTTTCCTCGCCCGCGCCCATCTCCTGCAGCCGCTTGGCCAGCAGCTCTTCCAGCTTGCCGAGCGCCTCTGAAAAGCCTTCAATGCCTTCTTTCAGCTTGTCGTGGGCCATCCGGTCCTTGGCATGCATTTCTTCAAACTTCTGCTCATCCACCGGGATTTTCTGGATCTCGAGCGACTCCGCGTTCTTTGGGTCCAGCTTGCGCGGCAGCTCGGCCTGCTTCTCGTCGAGCTCGCCCAACAGCTTCGGCGAAATGGTCAACAGATCGCAGCCGGCCAGCTCCGTGATCTCGCCGAGATTGCGGAAGCTCGCGCCCATCACCTGCGTCTTGTAGCCGAACTTCTTGTAGTAGTTGTAGATCGTCGTCACCGATTGCACGCCGGGGTCGTCCGCGCCCTCATAGTCCTTGCCGGTGTCTTTCTTGTACCAGTCCAGGATGCGGCCCACGAACGGCGAGATCAGCGTGACCTTGGCCTCGGCACAGGCGATCGCCTGGTGCAGTCCGAACAGCAGGGTCAGGTTGCAGTGGATGCCTTCCTGCTCCAGCTTCTCGGCTGCCTTGATGCCCGGCCAGGTGGACGCGATCTTGATCAGGATGCGCTCGCGGCCGATACCGTCATCCTCATACATCTTGATGATCTGACGGCCTTGTTCCAGCGTTTTTTCGGTATCGAAGCTCAAACGCGCATCGACCTCGGTCGAAACACGGCCCGGCACGATCGCCAGGATTTTTTTGCCGAAAGCGACGGCCAGGTGCTTGAATGCTTCATTCGCAACATCCTTGTCCGCGGCGCGGTCGCCCAGCTTCTTTTTCGCTTCCAGCAGCACGTCATCGACGATCTGCGAGTAGGCCGGCATGCCGGCCGCGGCGGTAATCAGCGAAGGATTCGTGGTTGCATCCTGCGGCTTGGCTTTTTCAATCGCCTGGATATCGCCCGTGTCGGCGACCACCGTGGTCATCGTGCGTAGTTGTGCAAGCAGTGTCTGGGCCATGGCTCTCTCCTGTTGTGTTTCGGTTCGGGGCGAGGGAGCACTGAGTCGGCCTGCATACCCCACCCTGAATCTGATGCGCGACGCGACTCCTGCCCGTCGAGCGACTCGCCGATTATTTCATGCGGTTCCGCTTTCAAGCACCTCGGCCAGAAGCGTGCGTTGAAAGGAGGCACCATAGGTAGGCACCCGCTCCACATGCCAGAACTTCTTGTAGGATTCATCCCCGCGCAACATATCGACCCACTGCACCTCTTCCTCCGCCGCCCCCTCCGTCGCGAGCCCGAAGAGCAGCACGCCCGGCCGAAGCTCCCTGTGCTCGAGCGAGTAGCCGGCCAGGTAGAAGTACTGGGTACGCTCCGCCCGGCCCGGCGCCGGGCCTTTCGGATCGATGAGCGAATACAGCACCGCCAGCAGCTGCGAGCCCGCATGGAGCGAAACAAGCCGAAGCAGTCCCGCGCGGGCCAGCTTCGGCAGGGCGTCACGGTGCCAGGCCAGCACCAGCGGGTCGGCCAGCACCCCGGCCTCGCCCGCCTCCTGCCAGCGTTCGGTATGCAGCCGGACCAGGTCCTCAAAACTCGCCGCCGCGGAGTTTTCGTCGGCCACCGTGACCCGCAGCCTGCCCAGCCCGCGGGCCGCGTTGCTGTGGAACCGGAAGTCGGCCCGTACCTTGCCCGGCAGCCCGCGCACCGGCACCGCCGCGCAGCGCGAGCAAGGGGCCGTCTCGTACCTTTCGACCGCCTCCGGACGCAAACCCTCGAGCGCCGCCCGCAGGCGCGAGTGCGCCGGCAGCTGAAACAAACGCCCCGCGTCCCAGCTCTCATCGGCACACAGCCGGGCGCATGCAGTCAGCAGCATCTCCGGCGTGCACCCGGCGTCGAACACCCCGTCCAGGTAATCCGAAGTGCCCGCGCCCACCAGCAGCAGCTGCCGCTCGCCCGAGGCCGGGTCGCAATAGATATAGAAGGGAAGCATCGCCAGCAGCGAGCCATCCTGCCGGATCGTCACCACCCTCAGCCCGCCCGGCTGCCCAAACTGCCCCCACCAGGGCAGCAGCCACTCCGGCCGCTGAAAGGGCAGGGCCCTGGGGTCGGCCTCCCACAGCCGCAGCCACTCCGGCACCAGTGCCTCCCATCCGGCCGGGTCGCGCACAACCTCGATCGCAGCAGGAGGCCGCCTCACTCGGGCAGCGCCTCAACCGTCTCGCCCGACCGCGCGCTTTCGTTCCCGCTCCGGTCCACGGCGGACACCGAATAGCTGTAGCGCACTCCCTTGACAGGGTGCGGGTCGCTCCAGCTCGTCCCCGGCAGCGGGCCGGCACCGCTTACCCGGACAGGCGGCCCACCGTCGCTTTCCAGCCGCCGGTAAACAAAGTACCCGGCCAGGTCCGCTTCCGCGTCCGCGTTCCACGACAGGTCGATCGTCCCTCCATCCGCGTTGCTGACCGCGGCCAGGTCGCCCGGGGTCGCCGGGGCAAACCGGTCGCGCGCGTCCACCAGGGGCGTCCGCGCGGGCTCGCCGTCCACTTCCAGCACGTGGCCGTCCAGGGTCAGTTGTTCCACCAGCTGCACCGTGTAGCGATAGCTTCGATTCAGGAGGGCGCCCGAGTCCACGGTTTCGCCTGGGGACCAGCCCGTTGCTCCCGGCCCGGCATGCTGCGCCGCTTCCAGCACCTGCTGCACGGGCTGCGGAACGCCCTGCGCCTGCTCCGCTTTGTCCGGCTTCGCGGACTCGCCCGGCTCCGACACCCGCTCGCGCTGGAGGCGCACCAGCAGCTTCGCCCCATCCGGCGGCGTATCTTGAGGCGGCGCGCCGGTCCAGTGCACCGCGATGCCCTCGGCCGTCGCCTCCGCTGAAGCACTTCGAATCGCAGGCGGCGCGGCTCCGGCAACGGTCCACGCCGGGTTCGATGGCCCGGCATCCATCCTGCGCCGGTTGCCCAGCCGCACTTCGTAGCGCAGCAGCCGCGCGGGCCCGCTACGCCACTCCGGCGGCAGGGTTTCAGAAAATGCAGCGGATTTCCCGGCCTCCTTCAGCAGCCCCAACGGTCGTCGGCAGGCGCCGTTTTCCTCCACCCGGCAGATCGCCACCGGCACATCCCCGTGCAGAGGCACGCGGTCTGTGCTCCGGCTCGGCATGGTCCACAGCAGGGTCACGGTGTCGCCCGTGCGCGAGACCCGCAGGTCGTTGACCGGCTGCGGCAGCATGAGTGACGGCGGCAGCGGCAAACCAGGGTTGCCGCACCCTGCGACGCCCAGCACCACGGACAGCCCGGCTGCTGCGACACGGGGGAAGCGGAGGCAAGGGGAACGCTGCATGGCAGAAAACAGCCTAGCAGAGCAGCCTCGCGGCACGGCCGCCGCAGCGCCGGTGAGGTCGAACGTCGCAAATGGTAGCCGGACTCGGGCGAGCCCGGGACTGAGTGACTCCCGACCGGGCGCCAGGGAAACTCCGGCTGAGCCAGGACCGGACGCTGTCGGTGCCTTGCATGAACGGGATTGTGGCGGAAACCGAGGCTGAATCCGAGCCTCCCTAAGCCCGGCCCGGGGTCGCCAGCATCTTCCCCAGCGCCCCCGCGATCTCGGGTTCGCTGAAGTGAAAGCCGCTCCCTTCCAGGCGGCTCGGCACCGCGCGGCAGCTTGCCAGCAGGGCTTCATCGGCCAACTGCCCAAACGCCAGCCGCAGGGCAAACGCCGGGGCCGGCACAATCGCGGGCCGCTTGAGCACCCCACCCAGCGCACGGGTAAACTCCGCGTTGCGCACCGGTTGCGGACTGACCACGTTCACCGGCCCCACCAACTCGTCGTGTTCAATCGTGTGCAGCACTGCATCGAGCAGGTCTTCGAGTCCGATCCAGCTCATCCACTGCCGTCCGCTGCCCAGCTTGCCGCCCAGCCCCGCGCGAAACAGCGGCAACATCTGCTTGAGCGCCCCGCCGTAGGGAGTCAGCACTACGCCGAATCGCAGGTGCACCACGCGCATGCCGGCCGCCACCGCGGGCGACGCGGCATCCTCCCAGTCGCTACAAACCTCCGGCAGAAATCCCCGGCCGGGCTGCGAGTCTTCCGTCAGGATTTCGTCGCCGCGCCCGCCGTAAAAGCCGGTTGCCGATGCCGTCAGCAGCACCCTGGGCGGCTCGCGCAGCCGGGCCAGCATCAGTGCCAGCGCACCGGTCGGCAGGGTCCTGCTGTTCACGATCGTCTTCTTGTACTCGGGACTCCACCGATGCGCCGAGATATTGGCCCCGGCCAGGTGCACCACGGCGTCAAACCCTTCCAGCCGCTCCAGGTCCGCGAACGGCTGCGCCGCTTCCGGCTCCCACAGGATTGTCTCCGGGCCAGCGGGCGGTGCCTGCTTGCCGGCCTGCGCGGCCTGGCGCACCGGTCGCTGCACGGGCACCCCTTCCAGTCCGCGCGCATGGATGTGAGCCAGCAACGCGTGGCCGATCATTCCGTTCGCGCCCGTCACCAAAATCCTGGTCAAACGTTTGTCTTTATTGGAACTGCCTGAGTTTCCCTGGGGATTGAATGGCATCCTTTATTCTTCTCCTTGCTTATCAGTCGAGGCTTGTTGGGATGTGCGGGAGACAAGGTGCGCCGATGGTCAATCCTACGGAGCAGATACGCGGTTCATCGACGTCACACCAAACCAGTTCAGATGCCTGCCGATGACAGGGAACTGCTTGCCGACGCCATTTGCCCTCGGTGTTTTCTTGGGGGGCAGCGTTTCCGCACCGCAAGTACCTTGCCGAAAAAGGCCGAAAAGGCCCGAAAAGGTGGAAATAATCCATCGGCCTTCGGCATGTCTGCATCAAAATGGAGTGTATCGGGGCTGTGACGTTTCAGGCCCCACGGTCCAGGAGGACCTTCGCGATGATCGAAAAGCTGGAAAGGAAAGCAGGGGCGGAGTTGCCGGAAACAGAGAATGCTCTGGTTGCCGGTTCCGAAGACAAGCCCGTCGCTGCTGCTGCGGGTGCCGGTTCCATTGACCAGGCCAGTGCTGAAGCCTTTATCGCGGAAAAACGCATCGGCGAGCGGATCAAACGCCTTCGCCTGAAAAAATCCATGGGCCTGGTCGAACTTGGACGGCAGACCGGGCTGTCCGCCAGCTTCCTGTCGCAGCTGGAAACCGGCCGCGTCGTGCCCACCCTGCGCAACCTGGCACGCGTCGCCATCGTCTTCGGCAAGGACCTCAACTACTTTTTCGAGGCCGAGCCGCAGCCCATGTTCCGCGTCCATCGCAAAAATGAGCGCACCCGCCTGCCCCAGAGCGGCACCGAAGACCCCAACTACTACTTTGAAAGCCTGGGCTACATGGTGCCCGACCGGCAACTCGACCCTTACTTTGCCGAGTTCCTGCCGGGGCGCAAAGCCTCTGACGTGCGGCCGCATGTTCATCCCGGATTTGAGTTCCTTTACATCCTTGAAGGCGAACTTGAAATCCGCCATGCCGATAAAACGCACATCGTGGGAGCCGGCGACGGCGTCTACTTTGATGCCAGCACCCCGCACTCCTACCGCTGCGAGGGAACAGTCCCGGCGCAGGTCATTATCGTGACCATGCACCAGCAGCAGGCCCAGCACGCACAGAACACGGTTCGCGCCATGCCGGTGGCCCCGCGGTCCGGGGTCCAGGCCGGCGCACCGGCCAGCGGCGGCTCCCTGGGGCTTCGCGGCAACGCGGCAGCCGCGATCCAGGCTCCGCGCGGCGGTAGCGGCAGCAGCCCCAACGCCTGACCTGCACCAGCCTCACAACCCGGCGGCAAGGGAATCGCTCCCTTGCCGCTTTTTCATTGGGGGGGGGGTGCCCTCGGCGAGTCGGTACACTAGGGCTCAAACCATCACTGTTCCGGAGCCCTTTTTGTTCAACCTGCGCCGCTTTCTGCTCCCTTTCCCCCTCCTGCTCACCGCTTCCGTTGTTGCACAAACCGCGACCGCGCCCAACACCGCGCCATGGACCGTCCACGACATCTACTCGCCCCCGCCGGCCCTCGCTGCCCCGGCGGATACCTCCTGGTCGCCCGACGGCAGCCTGTTCACGTACCGTGCCCCGGACGGCACGTTCAGCGCTATCGACGTCCGCACCGGCAACCGGTCGGTGCTCACCCCGGCCGGGCGGCTTGCCGGCATTGCCGCCCGACCGGTCAATGAGAAAGACCGCGACCATCGTGCCCGCTACGCGCAAAAAAGCTACTTCTGGTCTCCTGACGGCAAGGAGGTTCTCTGGGATAAGGACGGTACTCTCTGGCTGGACACGCTCGGCACCGGCGAGGTGAAACAAATCGGCGACACCGCGCAGGGCTCAGGCGATGACGTGCAGTTTTCTCCCGACGGCAAAACCGTCTCCTACCTTCACAACCACAACCTGTTCGCACTTTCTCCCGTGAAGGGAGCCGTGCCGGTTGCGCTGACCGCGACCGCCGATCCCAACCTGCTCAACGGCGAAGTGGACTGGGTTTACCTGGAAGAATTGAAAGCCCGTTCCAATTACTCGTGGGCACCCGACTCCCGACATCTGCAGTACATCCAGATGGACGAGACCAAGGTCCCCAGCTATCCGCTCACTGACTGGATCCCCACCCACGCCGAAGTGGATATGCAGAAATACCCGCAGGCCGGCGACCCCAACCCGGCCGTTCGCGTCGGCATCGTCGCCGCGACCGGCGGCCCCACGCAGTGGATCGATCTGCCGGAGGTCCGCCCCAATCAGGACTACATTCCGCGCTCCGGCTGGCTCGACGCCCGCACCGTCTGGATCGAAACCCTGCGCCGCGACCACAAGCACCTCGATATCTGGTTCGCCGATATCGACACCGGCAAGGCGAAGCGCGCGCTCGCGCTCACTGACCCGAAGTTCTTCACGGAAAACTACGATCTCCAGTTTTTTCGCCCCGGCCACTTGATCCTGCGATCCTGGCGGACCGGCTACATGCACCTGGATCACTACACCTATTCCACGAGCAGCCCCGAGAAAGGCGGCTTGAAGCTCGCCGGGCAACTGGAAGATGGCCCCTACGACGTGTCGGACTTCCTGACTGTCGTGCCGGCAGGCGGCAAGGATACGGTCTTTTACCTGAGCCACGAAGGCGCATCGCTGGACGCGCAGTTATGGAGCGTCGAGCTTGACGGCACCGGCAAGCACCGCGTCACCGAAGCCCCCGGGGTGCACAAGGTTTCCTTCGCTGAAGGCCGCCTTAGCTATACCGATCAGCACTCGACCCTCGGCACTCCGCCGGTCCTCGACTTGTGCTCGCTCGCAAGCGGCACCCCAAGCTGCGGACCGGTGTGGAAGGCGGCCCCGCCGGCCAACCACGCGGTGCGCGCGCCGCAGATGCTCGAGCTGAAGGCCGCCGACGGAAAAACCGCGATCTATGCGACCCTGCTGCTGCCCGCCGACCAGGCCTCGGTCGGGAGCGTGCCGCTCATCACCAACCCTTACGGCGGCCCCGGCGCGTCCGACATTTCCAACACCTGGGGAGACAAAAACCTGTTCTTCGACGAGCTGCTGGCCGAGCACGGCTTTGCCGTGCTGCACGTCGACAACCGCGGCATGGCCGGCCATGGCCGTGAGTTCGAGCAGGCCGCCTACCGCAATTTTGGCCCGGTGCAGCTGGCCGACCAGCTCGCCGCGCTCGACCAGGTGCTGGCCCGCTATCCGCAGCTGGACCCGAAACGCCTGGGCTGGTGGGGCTGGAGCTGGGGCGGCACCTTTACCCTGAATGCGCTGACGCACTCGACCCGCTTTCGCGCCGGGGTTTCCGTCGCACCCGTGACAGACTTCCGCAACTACGACTCCATCTACACCGAGCGCTACCTGGGTCTGCCGGTCGCGGAAGCCGGTATGCCCGCCGAGACCGGCGTATACGATGCAGCCGCAGTGCTGCCCTCGGCCGGGAGGCTGCACGGACGGCTGCTGCTGGTCCATGGCACCGGCGATGACAACGTCCACCTCGAGAACTCGATCCAGTTCATCCAGAAGCTGATCGACAACGACCTGCCCTACGACCTGCAGCTTTATCCGCGCAAAACCCACTCCATCAGCGGTGCTGCCGCGCGGACCCAACTGTTTGAGCGCATTCTCGACCACTGGGAGCGCTACCTGATGCCCCCGGGGTAACCCCTTCAAGCAAATCGCCAGCTCAGTGCCGTCGCTGCCGTACCGGCCCTCAGTCCCGGCACTGCCTGCGCCGCCTCGGTGCCGGGCGCGAGGATCGGCGGCTCGAACCGGGGCCGCCCCTCGCTCCAGCGCAGCACCGTCTTGCCCACATGCGCGATCGCGGCCTTGTCCGCCGGATGGCAGAATGGAAACTCCACCGGCTCCGTGCAGCCCGAGCACAGGTAAAGCGAGAGCAGATCGCTGACGCCCATGGCTCCCGTCCATCGGTCCAGGTCGCCCGGCGTCACACCGAGTGACGTCTCAATCGGCCCGCGACGCTCCGCGGCCTCCGTCCGAAACTGTTGGTGCAGCGCGTTGCGGTCGTCCGACAGCAGGCAAAAATGACGGTTCACCAGTACGCCGACCAGCGGGGACACCGACTCCGCCAGGCGCACCGTCCGGTCCCACGCCGGCACCGCCTCCTCGGCTGAAAGCTTCGGGAATGGCCGAATCTCCTCCCCTCGTTCCGCTTCCAGCAGGTCGGTCGCAATCCATCCATAATCGTGCTGCCGAATGGCTTCGACCACCTCGGCCGGCAGTGTGCCGAAGATCTCCGGCAACAACGCCGCCGCGAGCTGCCCGGCCAGGTGCGCGTGGCTCGACTGCGGAATCGCGAGTGCCCCCGCCGGCACCCGGTTCTGGTGCTCCACAAAAACCTCGTAGGCCGGACGGGGCTCGGCGGAGGAGGACGGCAAAACCGATCGCAAAATCATTCCCATCCCTCAAGTCGTTCTCTCCTTCGGATGCGGCCGGGCCGGAGTCCGCGTTCGGGACAACTGTGGGCCTGTTCCCGAAATGGGCAAAAGAATCGCAGGATAATTGCCTGGTCATGTTCTGCGAGCACAGAACTGCGTCATGCTTACAATCAGAACGACACGCTGACGACGCCATGTCCCGCCTCCCCATCGCCGGAGAACTCCCCAGCCCGTCACAAGCCGGCGGCAGTGCATCCGGTTCCCTCGTGCTGCTGGGCGCAACCGGCTTCGGAGCCATGATTCTCACCGTGGTGGCCGGCTTTTTCCTCTACTTCAACACCCAGAACCTCGTTGCGGCCAAGGACTGGGTCGAACACACGCAGGAGGTCCTGAGCGCCGTGCAAACCGCCGGGCAGGGAGTGGATCGCGTCGAGTTCGGCATCCGCCTTTCCTCGCTCAATCGTGACCCGGCGCAGTTGCTGATCGCGCGCCTCAGCGCCATCAGTCTCCATACGCAGGCTCGGCACATTGCGAGCCTGACGGCCGACAATCCCTCGCAGTTGCGCGAGTCTCAGCAGCTGGTGGCTTGCAGCGATACGCTGGAGAACGCTGTTCGCGAGGCGGGGGGCAATGCCGCCGCGCTCGTCTTTCCCGGTGACGCCATGTTTCGCTGCCGGGAAGCAGTCAGCCTGATGCTGGAAGGCGAGCGACGCCTGCTGAGCCAGCGGACTGAACTTTCAAAGCGTCGCTCGCTCGTCTCACTCGGCACCCAGTGCGGCTTTGTCGCTTTTTCGCTCGTGATCCTGGCCGGACTTTTCAGCCTGCTGCTGCGCGACGCACTGCGCCGGCGCACCATCGCCCTGCAGAGCCAGGCCACCAACCATGAACTGGCTCTCAGCGTGGACGCCCTGGAAAAACGTGTTCACGAGGCTCGCCAGCTCACCGCCTGCCGCGACGAGCTGCAACTCTGCGTTACGGTGCAGCAGGTTCATCGCGCGGCCGCCGACTGCCTCGCCCGCCTCCTGCCCGGCTCCAACGGCGCCCTGTGCATGATGGACAACTCGCGCCGGGTGGTCGAGGTGGTTTCGGCTTGGGGCGTTCCCGGCGCGCACTCGCTGGAGGTCGGCGAAACCTTTTCACCCGACGGCTGCTGCGGCCTGCGGTCAGGCCAGTCGCGCTGGCGCAAACCCGGCTTCTCCGAGATCCACTGCACCCACTTTTCCGGTCCCGCGCCGGCGAGCTATCTGTGCCTGCCCATGGTCGCGCAAGGCGAAGCACTTGGCGTTCTCACGGTCGAGTGCGCCACCCCGGGCGTCCTCCACGATGTGGAGGAGCACATCGACGGCATGCAGCAGCTGCTTCAGCTCACGGGCATGGCCGTGGCCGCGCTTCACCTGCGCACCCGGCTTGAAAATCAGTCCATCCGTGACGCCCTGACCGGGCTGTTCAATCGCCACTTCATGCAGATCACACTCGACCGCGAGCTGGCGCGCGCCTCCCGCTCCGGCACCACGCTCGCGCTTTCCATGCTCGATGTCGATCATTTCAAGCAGTTCAACGACACCCACGGGCACGGTGCCGGCGACGCCATGCTGCAGGCCATCGCCGGCGCCTTTCAACGAAACGTTCGCACGGAAGACACCGTGTGCCGCTACGGGGGCGAGGAGTTCGTCATCATCCTGCCGGGTGTCACGCCCGAAATCGCGAGGATTCAGGCCGAACGCATCCGGGACGCCGTGGCCGAGCTCAGCATTCCGCTGGACAACGGTGCAAGCGGCCATGCCACCGTCTCCATCGGCATCGCGGTTTTTCCGTCAGATGCCGGGGACGCCGGCTCCCTGCTGCGGAAGGCTGACCAGGCCCTCTACCGCGCCAAGCACAACGGCCGCAATCAGGTCCGCTGCTCCGGCCCACTCGTCGAAACTTTCGTGGTCTCCTGAATCCGCGGCTCGAGGGCCGTCCCGGGTGATTCAATGCGAGACTCACATCCATCGCGCGTGGCTACGAATCAACCATTCCCTTCACGGCTGACCCTCGCGGCAAAACGGGAAAGTCACTCTCCCGGCGGCACAGCCGACATCAGGCCGCCGTGGATGCCCAGACGGTTCTCCCCGCGATCGATCCTCAGCCTTGAGCCCGCTCCGAAATCCCGCTCATAGATCTCGCCGTAGTTGCCGGTCGCTTCCAAAACATGCGTCGACCAGTGCTGGTCCAGCCCCAGCAGTCTGCCCGTCGCCAGCGGCCGCCCCAGCAGTGTCTGCACATATGGGTCCGTGCTCGTCTTCAGGCTCGCGAGGTTCGCGGCCGTCACCCCCAGCTCTTCCGCCTGGATCAGCGCCTCGACGGTCCAGTTCACGATCGCGCCAAACTGCACATCCGCCTGTCGGTAAGCGGCTGCCAGCGGATCCTTGCGGATCCGCTCCGGCAAAATTTTGAACTCACCCGCCCGCCGTGGGTCGATCGCCCGCATGTTCGCAAGCTGCGTCACGTCCGACGTCACCGCGATACAGTTGCCCGTGAAAAATGCCGCTTCCATCTCGCCCGCCTCTGAAAACGGATACCAGATGTAGGAAAGGTGCTCGCGCGCGGCAAAGGCGCGCAGCCCTGGATCGGCCTCCGACCCGGTCAGGAAGCAGACCTTCTTGTCGGCCAGCTCCCGCGCCGTTCGGATTCCAGAGGCCGTCGCCACCAGGAAACCCTGCGCGTCATAAAAGGTCGGCCGCGTAAACCCGAGCCCGTTCTGCACTTCGTGCGCCAGCGTCGGGCTGGCCGTCGGCAACAGCTCCACCTCGCCCGCGATCAGCGCCTTCACCCCGGCCGGCTCGTCCGGATAGATCTTGACCGTGAACGGCGCGCCCGGACCCAGAATCGCGACCGCCACCGCCTTGCACATGTCAATGTCAAAGGCCGCGCGATTGCCGTGATCCGTGGCGCGCGAGTAATCTTCTTCTTCCTTGATCACCCCGCAGGTCAGCGAGTGATCGGCGCGCACCTTGTCCAGCACCGGACCGGCATAGGCCGGCACCGCACCCCAGGCAAGCAAAGCCGCTATCAGGCAGCGAGTGATCTGCATCAATGAACAATCCTTCAGAAAAGAATCGGGGACCAGGCTCTCCTGGTCCCCATGGCAAGCAGGGTTTGCGGGGAAGCAGCGTTACGGCGTCCAGTTGCCGGAGGTCGGCACCCCGGGCGACGCGCCGGGCCGCGGATTGAAGTCCGCAGGCACCGGGTTCGGCTGACCGAAATCGGTCGGCTGGATGTTGAGCACACGGCAGCCGTTGCCGCCTGCCTGCGGCAGCGTATTGACCAGGTTTTCCGGGATCTCGGCATAACTGGCCGGCAGCGCCGGCACCTTGCCGAGCAGACGGTTGTTGTCGAACGCGCTGAACAGGTTGCCGACCCCGGCTACCTTGTCGTCAGCCGGCCCCAGGTCCTTCTGTCCAAACAGCGTCTGGCCATCCACCCGCGCCTGCGCTTCTTCCGGCAGGTCGGCCAACGGCGTCAGCCCGTATAGCTGGTCGATGAACTTGATGATCGACGAGTGCTCGCTCGCTTCGTGCGACACCCCGTGCACCACGCCATAGGGCGAAATGATGATGGTCGGAATACGCGGGCCCTGGTCCAGCGGTTGGCCATACGGGTCATAATTGCGAATCGTCTCCGGCGCGTGATCGAACAGCCCGTCCGTCTCGTCGTAGGTGATGATAATCGCGCTCTGCGACCAGTACGGGCTTGATGCGATCAGGTTGATTTCGTCAGCGACCAGCGCCGACGAAATCTGCAGATCCGAGTAGCCCGGGTGGTCGTCGCTGCCGGCAAACACCGTCGCGAGCTTCGGGTTCGGATCCACAGGCTTCAGGCCCTGGATGTTGTTGTAGCCGCCGCGCACGTAGAACACGCCGCCGTCCGCCGGCAGGCGCTTGTTGAAGACATCCACGGCAAAGTCCGACAGGCCGTGCATGTGCGCGCTGACTTCCGGATTGTTCGAAACATAGCCGAAGTACTGCGGCCCGTTGTGGTGCGGAATGTAGTCCGCATGCGAGGCGGTCGCTGTCTTGTCGTCGAACTCGTGGTTGTAGCCCTGCTGGTACCAGCCCCAGTTTGTCGGCTTTACCCCGTCGCCCGCGATCTCCTGGATGTCTTTCTCGACATCGGTCAGATCGGTTTGCGGCTGCGTGTCAGCCTGCGTCGTGGTCTCGATATTTGCGCCCATGAACGACAGCGGCAGCGAGGCGAAGGTCAGGTTGATTTGCGGGTTCGAACTCGGCGGGTTGGCCGGCTGCCCGCTGCCGAACACATCCAGCTGCGAGCCCCAGAACGGGTCGCCGTCGCTCACCACCGGCACACCATTCGCGTTGATCGAGCCGAAGTTCTTCGTGCTCTCCTGCGGGTGCTTGACCCACTGCGTTTCCCCCGACTGCCCGGCCACCATCGCGATCGCGTTCGGCGTCGACGCCGACAGCACCGTCTGGTGAAAGTTGTCGAACAGCGTGAAACGGTCCGCGTAGTTCCACAGGATCGGCGCGGTATCGCAGTCCACGTAACCCATGGCCAGCTCGCCGTACTGCTTGCGGGCCAGCGTCGGCGCCTTTGAAGGCACGCCGTTTGTCAGCGTCACACCTTCTTCGGTCAGCGCGTAGCCGTCGTTCAGCGTCACGCCGTTCTGCACGTCGATCTTGGTTTCATAGCCGCTGTGCGAGTGGTTGACGGAATCGGTATCCGCCGGGTAAATCGGCACCGTCTTACCCTTCACATCCGTTACGGTCTGCGGAATCCTGAACGGGGTGATGGTTTTGATCGAACCATCTGTATCGACGATCTTCTGGTAAAAGCCCGGAGTTTGCGCGGGCGGCTTTGAAAACAAACCATCCGCCCCGGGGTACGTGCCGAAGTAAAAGTCGAACGAACGGTTTTCCTGGAACAGCACAAACACATACTTGATGTTCTTCTGGAGCAGCGCCAGCTTTTGCGCATCGCTCAGGTTCGCTTCCTGCACCGTGCTCACCACGTACTTCTGCACGGCATCGCTCGATTTCGGTGCAATGGTGACCAGGGGACCGGTCTTCGCCGCCCCGCTCTTGACCGCGCTGCCTGTTGCGGCAGCGGCCCCGGGCTGCTGTGCCAGTGCCAGGCCGGGCTGCATGGTGGCCGCGATCGCCAGCGACGCACACCCCTTCTTCCAAAGCTGATTCTTCATAAACGGTCGTCCCCTGTTGTGCGCGTAGGCTGCTGCGGTGGCCTCGCAGCCGGGCTGAGAGGGCGCCCGGAAAAGCCGGCCGCACCATGGGTATAGCGAGCCCGCATTGCAATCAGGTAAATTCGTCGAAAACTCGTTGCCGAAACTCGGATCGCGGTGCACGGCCGGTTGATTCGAGCGACCAGATGATGCAGTCTGAGGCCAGGCACAGCGTTCTATTTGCGCTTTGGAGGGCTAGGGTCTGGCAGCATCCGAATTGGCGGCGTCCGAATCTGTCGAGCCGGCGTTCTTCCACGATGCTGCCGTGGTGGTGGAGCCGCGACGTGGATAGAGGGTCTTAGGGCTTCTCTACTCGCCCCTCACGCAATCACCTGGACGACCATCCAAACCCGGCACCGAACGCCTTGAGCGAGCCCGGCGCCTGCTCGGCAAGGAATGTACTGGCTGCACATCTATCCAGAC
>CAXSBW010000012.1:34044-44461 GCA_964235795.1 uncultured Acidobacteriaceae bacterium
GCCTTGCCGGTCGATCCGCTCACGCTTGATCCGCTTAAGCCCGGTGCCAGAAATGCGTATTCGCCTGCGCCGATCGCATCCGGCAGGATGACCTGATAGGTCCGTTTGGCCAAACGCTTTTGTTCAAACGGTACGGCATCGCGCGATGTGCCGCCGGACGAGTGAAAGACCCCGCCCGTAATCGTCCGGAATTCGCGAGCGTCATTCTTTGTGTGCAGCCGCACCAACTGATAATCGGTTGCTTCCTGCCCGTCCGCTGTCTTGATCACGAATGCAAGCGGGGTGTTCATGTTGGTTTTGCTGGAAGTTCCGGGAATATGACCGTTGATGTCGCCCTTGACAATCCCATCGGTGGCCAGGCTTTTCATGAAGCCGCCGGATTTCCAGTTCACGACTTCCGAAGGCAACTCGGTCCAGGTATGCCTTACGTCTCTGTACACCCCCAGGTCCAGGTCTTCAAACTGCGCCGTATCCGCCGCGCTCGCACCTGCCGGCAGCGCCGCTCCGCTGCCCTTGGCTGCCATCGCCGCCAGCACCGTGTCTGAAACGCCTCCCTGCTTCAATGTCAGCATCGCCTGCGGTGTGACCTGGTACGCGCCCGGCTGCGTTTGCACCATGGAAACGATGACCTGATCGCCCAGGCCGGCCTTTACCATCTTCAACACCGCATCGTTATCAAGCGCCTGCTGAGCATGCAGGACTCCACATAGTGCCAGGCACAAACCAGCCATCCAGATCCGAAGGTTCAAAGCGTTTCTCCACGAAAGTCGGTACAAGCGTGCCCAGCATAGCGGATTGACTTTGCTTGTGGAAGATAAATTAAAGCACTTGCAGTCCAAAGTCACTCACCGATTCCTATAACGGGAATAGGCTTGGAAGCCGTAGCTGAAAGGAGCGCAGTGGGCGCATCGTTCAATCCGGCACAGGCAGCAGTTCCCAGCCTCATCCGCGCACACTACCGGCTCGGGCCTGAAACCGAATTGCTCGTCCTTTCCGACGGCGAGTGCCGGTTTGATGGCGGAGCCATATTCGGCGTTGTGCCCAAGGCCTTGTGGAGCCGCGTTGCACAAGCCGATGAGCACAACAGAATCATGATCGGGCTCAACACTGTTGTTGTCCGTACAAAGACCGAGACCGGCACCTTTACAACTGTGATCGAGACCGGCTTCGGTGAAAAGCTTCCTCCCAAGCTCGCCTTCATCTATGGTGCGCAGGCGCGGCTGCTTGACGCTTTCGCCGAAGCTGCCATCCCGCTCCCTTCTGTCGATCTCGTCATCAACACTCACCTGCACTGGGACCACTGCGGCTGGAACACGCGCCGCGGCCCCGACGGCACCGCCGTTCCGACCTTTCCTCACGCGAAATACCTCGCCCACGCCGGCGAGATCGCCCACGGCCGCGCCCGGCATGAGCGCGATGCTGTTTCCTATGTCGCCGACAACTACGAACCGTTGCTGCGCTCCGGCCAAATGCAGCCGCTCACGCTGCCTGAAGGCGAGGAGTGCGAGGTCGCGCCCGGCATCGCCGTCGAGCTTTACCCCGGCCATACGCGCCAACTCATGGTCGTCCACATACGCGACAGCGTCTCCGGCCGTCGAGCATCCTACGTCTCGGACCTCATCCCCACCACCGCCCACCTTCCGCTCACCTGGAGTCTCGGCTTCGATCTTGATCCCATGCGCACCATCACCGAGAAAAAGCGTTTCTACGCCCGCGCCATCCCGGAGCAGTGGCTGGTCCTTTTCACCCATGACCACGCTGTGCCCGGCGGCTACCTTGCATGGACGCCCGGCGGTGCGAAGCTTCGGCAAAGTCATGATTGAAAGCGGTCTGTCCTCACCTCAAGCCCGTGCCCATCCGGGCCGCCGCTTCCATGTCACTCTTCTATCGACACTTCAGCCCCAAAAGTTCAGGGCAAAATTGAGAAAAGAAGGGCACGCTTTCTCCGCATTTGAACAAGCCACACCCACATTGTTTCGAAAACAACATCGCGCCCTCACCGCATCCCACCACCCATGACCGAACGGCAGCCCATCGACCCCGACCTGCGCCTCTACCTCGACCGGCAGGCCCGCCTTTTCGACACCCCGGCCCGCTCGCCCGAGGAGGCGCGCGCCCGGATGGTGCGGCAGCTTGAAGGCCGCGAGATCCCCGGGCTGCCGAACAGTGTGGCAAGCCAGGATCACCGCATCGGCCAAAACAGCCTGCGCGTGCGTGTCTACACCCCGCCGGCGTCCCCGACAGGCAGGCCCGTGCCCGCGCTTGTTTATCTCCACGGCGGCGGCTGGGTCGCCGGATCGGCGGAAACGCACGACCCCTTCTGCCGCCTGCTTGCCACGCTGGCCGGCATCAGCATCGTTTCGGTCGACTACCGGCTCGCGCCCGAGTCGCCCCACCCGGCCGCGCTTGGGGACGCGCGGGAGGCCGTGCTCTGGACCGCCGCAAATGCCGCGAGCTGGGGTGCCGATCCCGGCCGGCTCGCGCTTGGCGGCGACAGTGCCGGCGGCCACCTCGCGGCCGTGCTCGCCAACCGGCTCGCCATCGAGCGCGACGCCCCAAAACTCCGCGCCCTGCTGCTGCTTTACCCGGTCACCGACCACTACAGCGGCCTTCACGCGTCCTACGCCGAAAACGGCACCGGCTTCGGCCTTGAAGCCACCACCATGCGCTGGTACTGGGACCTGTTCGCCGGGGGCGCCGCGCCCGACAACCCGGACGTTTCGCCCCTCCGCATGCCTCTTCTGCCGCCCCTGCCGCCTACCCTGGTCGCCACCGCCCAGTACGACATCCTGCGCGACGAAGGCATCGCCTACGCGCGCAAGCTCCGCGATGCAGGCACCGCCGTCCGCCATCTGCACTCCCCCGAGATGCACCATAACTTCCCCGTGAGCCCCGGCACCGTCGCGCGCTTCCCGCAAGGCGACCGTGCCCTCGGGCAGTTCGCCGCCTGGCTGCGCGGTACGCTCGCCGGCGGGTAATCGGAATGTTACGACGTGGATAGATGGTGGTATTTACAATCGAAAGACATGACTCGGATTGCCGCATGTGATCGTGTGTCTCAAGCTACTTTGAGAGCATGTCGGCGATGATCACTGATTTATTGTTCATACCGACGCCTCGTGGAAACAAGCCATCCAGTGAAAATGCTTGCCGAGGCAAATAGAACAAGGGCAGCCAACCGATACCTGTCATGCCAGATTGAAAACAGGACCTGCAATCCGGCTGGGTAATCAGGCGGGTGAACGTGACGAACCCAGACGGCACCATCCATCAACTCTGGAAGTTTTGCTTTAAGGATGGCGCTCTCATACTGAACCTCGACACTGGACGCGAACACCGGGTCAGGGTTATTCCGAAGGTTGGCAAACAGGGCACCCGGACCGCGCTGATCGAGCCATGCGCGGAGATTACCTGTGGCAGGGTTTAGCCAGGCATAACCAAGATCGTCGTTCTTGTTTGAATAGATCACAATCGCCGAACCGCCGTCACTGAGTAAGCCGATACTGTAAATCCTGGAACCGAGTTGTGTGCGAAGCCTGGAAGCAAGACTCTCAGGAAAATAGCAGGCATGGTGCATATGTGCCCACAGCATGAGCTTTCCATTGGAAAGTGCGCGCTGGAGCTCCAGGGTATATTGGCTTGCTTCCCGTTCTCGAACGTTGCCGACAATATCCCAGTAAGTCAATCCGGGCGGCGCGCACAAAGCAAGGCTTCGGCGAAGACTTGCGGGGAGCAGTTCGAGCACGGCGGCATGAGGGAGATTGGGGTAACGACTATGAACCTCGGGGAGAGCGATCTGAATCCATTGCTGAAGCCGGTCGATCGCTCGGTTGGCAGCCATATCGTCTGAGTTGACGCCTGCGGGGCAGCGGGTGCGGTCGATATCGCGAATCCAGGTCGCTTCATCAAAACCGGCAGGCGGCTCTTTATAGGTATGAAGGCGCCGACTAAGGAGAGTGAAAGCATGCTGACCGGGGGTGCCGAGGCCGATGCCGGGCTGGATGTCGTAAGAAGTAATGTAAAGCGGTTGCGCTCCGGACCAGCTTGCTGCTTCGTAAGCGAACAATTGCTCCATCTCGGCACTATTCCACATACGCAGAAGTCCGCTCATCGCATCTTTTCTGTCCTGCTCTTGTTTGCGTGAAGCCAGATACCTGTCCTGTGTTGCCCATAGGTCGACAGGTGAACCCTCCATTGCAAGTGTGTGAAACCCAAGATATTGGTTCAATTTCTTGATCATGCCGATGCGCACGAGCGGAAATTCACGTGTCATGTGAATCGATTCGCCGAGAGTCACGACATCCACATCCCGCAGAACATGCGGCAGAAAAGAGTAGGCGGATGGCTCCGTGTCGTTAGCTGGAGCGATCGGCCAGGTGTCCGTTTGGCCGACTGCGGAGGCGATACTTGCGATAACAAGGCACAGGAAGCGGCAGCAGGTTTTCAGATTCATTCCGGCGATCCTTGACTTTTTTAGGTGCCCTCCTGCTCTATCATGCACGAGATCTATTCCGCATCCAGAAAGCCGCCAGCTGATTTTGAAGTACCTTATGATTTTTACAATATGCCTATCTTTACTGCTGCGGCGCACAAGCAAAAGCCCGCTCTTCATCAGAGCGAGCCTTTTGCTTCCATCATGTGCGTAACCGGCAACCCCCGTTACGCATGTCCATGCTTATGCTTCTTCTTATGAGTCGGCGGCTTGGGCGCGGGAGGGACCGGCGTCGGTTGGGGTGCCGGCGGCGCAGTGCCCCCGCCGCCGCCCGAGCCAGTCCCGCCGGGCCCCGACCCGGAACCAGTTCCACCCGACCCCGACCCGCCCGCGACCCCGGACAGCGCCGCCACCACCGCGACCCCGTTCGGCGAGCCCAGCCCCGTGCAGGCGTCCCAGCCTTTCGTCGCCTTGAACGTCCCATTGCTCCCGCTCGTAATGTCCCGCAGCGCTGTCGGGGCCGCGTACAGCAGGGGATTGGCAAAGCCGACAGGGCTGCCGCCGCCCGCTACCCGCGACTGGTTGACCAGCGCCAGCAGCCCGGCCCACAGCGGGGCCACCGCGCTGGTGCCGCCCACCACCTGCTGCTGCCCATCCACCAGCACCGCGTAGCCCGACTCGGGCGATGCGTCCCCGGCAACATCGGGCACACCGCGTCCGCCGCCGCTTGCGGACGCCGCCGGCACCCCGGCCCCGTTCTGCCAGCTCGGCAGTGCAAACACGGTGCTCACGCCGCCGCCGGTCGCGCCGCCATTCGGCTGGTCGTTCCAAACCACCTCCGAGGAAATCGTTGTGCCCGACCCGGACAGCCGCGTTCCGCCGCAAGCCAGCACATGCGGACTCGAAGCAGGGAAATCCACGTTGTTCCCCGTGCCGCCGTCGGTCGACCCGTTGTCGCCCGAGGCCGCCGTGATCGTGACCCCCAGCGCCCCGGCGGACTGGCAGGCATTGTCGAGCGCCGTGCGCGAAGCCGCGCTCCAGCTCCCTTCCGGCCCGCCCCAGGAGATTGAGATCACGCTCGGCTTGTTGGTCCGGTCATGCACCGCCGTCGTGATCGCGTCGATAAATCCCTGGTCTGTATTCGGCGCAAAGTACACCGCGATGCGCGCCCCCGGTGCCACCGCCCCGGCCACCTGGATGTCGAGCGCGACCTCGCCATCGGCCCCGTTCGGGTCGCCCCCCGGCACGTTGGTCCCGCCGTCCACCGACACAGCCACGACTGTCGGCGGCGTCAGCCCCAGGCCGCGGAAGAAGCTGGTCACATCGCCGGCTTCATAGCCGCCGCCCAGCTCAATGATGCCGATCGTCTGCCCGGCTCCCGTCAGGTTCGTCGGAAAACCATACAACTGGGCCACCTGCACCGGTGAGTAGCTGGCCGCGTTCGCGCTGGCCCGGATCACGCGCCCGTTCTCCGCTTTTTCGTCCCGCCATCGCAGGTGCGACTTCGCAATCGGTCGTGTGTCCAGCCCCAGCACCGCTTCGACCCGCGGCGCAATTTCCTCCGGCAGCGAGAGTGAGCCGTCGTAGCTATGAAAGTGCGTCCCTTGTTGCAAATGCTGAAAGGTTTGCAGCTTCACACCGAAAGCCGCCTCCATTCGCGAAGCGGGCCCGCGCAGGGTTACGGTGCGACGCGGCAGGCTGGTGGCTGCCTCATCGACACTGAGCCCATGCTCGTGAGCGAACCGCCGCATGGCTTCAAAATCAGCAGGGTCGCCCGCATACTGCTCGTCAAACTCCTCGTGCGACACAATGCGTCCGTTCAGGCCGGCGAGCGACAAGGGATGCCGCCGCCGCATGGTGACGGAAACGGACAGGATGTGCTCGGGAGCGATCGAGCCGGTCGTGGAAGCATGCGTGGGTAGGGGGTTTTCGCTTGCAGCCAGCGGAATGCGCGCCGGCTTCCTGGGGTCAGTACCACTCTCAACAGCACTCATCGGCAACACCTCTGCCTCCCACGCTAAAACAAAAACGTGAAACGGGGCAGGGTACCGCCGGTTGCATACTTTGGCGCACCATTTCGCAATCTGTGCTCAGCCCGACCCGGGCCCGGTCAGGACACGTGCCGGTGAAACAAATCGTCCCGTTCCGCCTGCGGACTGCAGGCGCACGACGCCGCGCAGCCGACCAGAACCGCGACCCCGGCCGTGATCAACGCCTCGGCCCAGTGAGCGTTCCAATGAGCGAAATGCCACAGCACATCATGAAGATGAAGAAACCACATAGCCGAACCTCGATTGCGGCGGACAGAGCAGGGACGCTCAAAGCTCCGGGCTTGATCTCCTTCATGGTGTCACTAAGTTGTGACACCTGCAACAAAAAATGTTTCCTTCCGGCATGAATCTGCATCACGGTTCCCGAAATGGAACAAAGCGCCTGAAGAAGTGCCGAAAGGGGGCTTGCTCCTCCGCTGACGCGCGCAAGAGCTTGCTTTTAGGAGAATAAAAAGCGAATATGAGGGCTGTGATGTCCCACCCCGAAACTCGGCAGCCGGCAGGGGCAGATTCGCCGAGCCTCCGCTGGCTCTTTCTTGACCTCAACTCCTACTTCGCTTCCGTGGAACAGCAGGAGCGCCCCGAATTGCGCGGCAAACCCGTCGCCGTCGTCCCCGTCATGGCCGACACCACCTGCTGTATCGCTGCCAGCTACGAGGCCAAGGCGTTCGGCGTCAAGACCGGCGTCAAGGTGGGCGACGCCAAACAGATGTGCCCCGGCCTTGTGCTGGTGGAGGCCCGCCACCGCGAGTACATCGACTATCACCACCGCATCATCGCCGCGGTCGAGCGCTGCATCCCTGTTTCAGCCGTCCTGTCCATCGACGAAATGGCCTGTTCGCTCCTGGGGCGCGAGCGTCATCTGCTCCACGCGCTCGATCTGGCCCGGGCCGTCAAGGAGTCGGTCCGCACCCATGCCGGCGAAACTCTGCGCTGCTCCATCGGCCTCGCCCCCAACCGTTACCTGTCCAAGATCGCCTCTGACATGGAGAAGCCCGACGGCCTGGTCGCGCTCACGCCCGACCTCCTGCAGGCCGCGCTCGCCGGCCTGCAGCTGCGCGACCTGCCCGGTATCGGCGCGCGCATGGAGCGCCGTCTCCACAACGCCGGCATTCGCTCCATGCCGCAGCTGCTCGCGCTCGGCCGCGAAGGGATGCGCGCCGTGTGGAACGGCGCCGCCGGCGAAAAACTCTGGTGGTGGCTCCAGGGCGAAGACTTTCTCGACCCCCAGCTGCAGCACCAGAAGTCCATCTCCCAAAGCCACGTTTTGCCGCCTGATCTGCGCTCCGAAGCCGGCGCCCACGCCGTGCTTCACAAGCTGCTGCACAAAGCCGCCATGCGCCTGCGCGCGGCCCGTTTATGGACCACTCACCTGACCCTGACCGTGAAATATGCCGCCCCGAGGCAGCTTCGTGGCGAGGGCAGCCCGCGCCGCCACTCCTCCGGCATTCCCCAGGCCGCCTGGTCGCAGGGCGCCGCTGTCATCGAGTGCCAGGACACCCAGACGTTGATTGCCTCGCTCGGAAAGCTCTGGGCGCGCCGCCCGCTTGGCCCCGCCTATGCCACCCCCTTTTATGTCGGCGTGTGCCTCGGCGAACTGGTGCCCGACCAACTTCACACTCTGTCGCTCTTCTCGGAACTGGACGTCGAGCGCAAACGTACCCGTTTGTCGAGCGCCATGGACGCGGTCAACAACAAATACGGCACCCACACGCTGGCCGCCGCGAGCATGCTGCCGGCCGGCACCGCCGCGCCCACGCGCATCGCCTTCACTAACATCCCCGATCTCTTTTAGCGTCCGGTCAGCACTGCCGGGCCGGGCTTGTCCGAACCGCTGTAGTGCGTCCTGCAAAGGGAGGAAAGCCGTTCCCGGGCGCTGCTCTCCAAAAGCAAACAAGATTTGCCAGACGCGATGACCCGATCCTGCATCCTAGCCACTGAAACGTAACGCGGCTGCAGGTATTGACCCGAAGGCCGCTCCATCTGCGTGGCGACGCAGTTCTAAACAGATGTCAGTGAAACAGTCGGCTACCAGCCTATGTTACTCGTGACATCCCTACAGTAACATGCCGCAGGTTCAATTAGTTATACCCGGAGATGACTCTATGACAGAAGACCTTACAACACTCGTGTGCCTGTTTCATCATCAGGACCAGGCGCAGGCAGCGGTCCGCGACTTACACGAGACCGGCATCCCGCAATCCTCTATCTCCCTCATCGGCGGTTCGCAGTCCGACTCGACCGGATCGACGACCTCCACCGGCTCATCCATCTCGGCCGAGTCCTCGCTTGAAAACCTCGGCATCCCGCGCCGCGACCTCGCGCACCTGCTGGAAGGGGTAAACCACGGCGGCGTCATCGTGGCTATCTCCGCCATCGCAGACCATGTTTCCAAGGTCGAGGCCATCTTCGCAAGCCACAAGGCAACCAAGATCGACGAAGCCGTTGTTGACAATCGCGCCGCCGAAGCCGCGCCCCTCGCCGCGGCAGCCATTCCGGCCACCGGCCAGAGCGTCATTCCGGTCGTCGAAGAAGAGATGGTCGTCGGCAAGCGCGAAGTCAGTGCAGGCGGCGTCCGCGTCTATCGCCGTGTCGTTGAGATCCCCGTCGAAGAGTCTGTGTCCCTCCGCGAAGAGCATGTCGTCGTCGATCGTCACCCGGTTGATCGCGCTGTCAGCGAGGCCGACCTCGCCATGGCCGGCGATCGCACCATCGAGCTGACCGAAACCGCGGAAGAAGCCGTGGTCGGCAAGAGCGCCCGCGTCGTCGAAGAAGTCCGCCTCGGCAAGGAAGCCTCCGAGCACGCTGAACGCATCCACGACACGGTCCGCCGGACCGAGGTCGAGGTCGAGGAAGTTGCCCCCGGCACCACCTCCTCAACAGTCTCGGGCGCCGGCTCCGGCACGACCCGCGGCGGCACTTCCACCGGCCGACTGTAAGTCGCTCGACATCCTCACCCCGATTTGTGCATTCCCCAGGAGAACCACCGATGGCTGATCGTGTAAAGGTTTATGAAGAAACAAAGAAAAAAGGCCTGCCTATCTGGGCATGGCTCCTGCCCCTGTTGCTGCTTCTCGCGTTGCTGGTTTACTTCCTGACGCGCCATCACGCCGCCGACACCACGGCTGCCGCACCGGCCACCGCTGCTGCCGCGCCCGCCATTGCCGGCGCTTACCCCGACTTGGGAACCGTTCATTTCGACACCAATCAGGCGACCCTGACGCCCGATGGGCAGGCGACCCTGCAACGCGCGGCAGCCGCGATGAAAAGCAACCCCAATGTAAATTTGCGGCTCGAAGGCTACACGGACAGCACGGGAACCCTGCCGCACAATGCTTCACTTTCGGATCAGCGCGCCTACGCGGTCGCCAACTATCTCAAGTCGCAGGGGATTGACGGCAAGCGTCTGACCGGAGAAGGCTTCGGCCCGGCAAAGCCGGCTGACACCAATGCCACCGACGCCGGCAAGGCCGATAACCGCCGTGTTGAACTTTTCTCGCAGCAGCAGTAACCCACACTCAAGGAGATCGATATGTCGAAGACAGTCGTAGGTTTGTTCAGCAGCATGGCGCAGGCACAGCAGGTCAAGCAGCAGCTTCTCAGCAACGGTTACGAGCCGGCGAACGTCCGTGTCGTTTCCAGCTCGGATTCCGAGGGTAGCTATAGCGGCTCCAACGCCGCTTCCACCACAAGCAACGCGTCCGGCATCGGCGAGAAGATCGGCAACTACTTCCGCGAACTCACCGGCGGCGACGAAACCGCCCACCGCGGCTACACCTCCGGCGTTCAGTCCGGCGGTGCCGTGCTCGCAGTCACCGTTGCTGACGCCCAGGCCAACGAGATCGCCGCTTTTCTCAAGCAGCAGGGCGCTCGCGAGCTCGAAGGCGGCTCCGCTTCCGCCTCGACGGCTTCCACCGGCTATGCCGCGAACACC
>CAXSBW010000012.1:44561-48848 GCA_964235795.1 uncultured Acidobacteriaceae bacterium
AACACCACCACCGCGAACGTGACCGGCGAAACCGTGATCCCGATCGTCGAGGAGCAGGTTGTCGTCGGCAAGCGCGAAGTGGACCACGGCGGCGTCCGTGTCTACTCGCACGTGGTTGAGCTTCCGGTGGAAGCCGAGGTGGTTTTGCGCGAGGAGCACATCACCGTCGATCGTCAGCCTGTCAACCGTGCGGCAACCGCAGCCGACTTCCAGGCCGGCAGCGGTGCGGCGATCGAGCTGAACGCGATGGCGGAAGAAGCCGTCGTCGGCAAAACCAGCCGCGTGGTCGAAGAAGTGCGCCTTGGCAAGACGAGCTCCGAGCACACTGAAGCCATCCACGAAACGGTCCGCAAGACCGAGGTCGATGTCGAAAACCTGCAGGGTTCTTCCAAGACCGGCAGCGGCTACAAGGACGACCTGGCCACCACCACGGGCAACAAGTCGGGCTACTAAGTGCATTGCTCCGAACCAGTCAAAGGCCGAATCTTTTATTCGGCCTTTGACGTTTCCCTCACACGCAGTTACAGGAAATAGAAAAGATGAGTCAGTTCGACACGATCCCAGGCAACACAGTTCAGGAGCGGACCTATAACACCGTGCGGCTTTCCGGCGTGATCGATGCAGCGCAGCCTTACACCAACCTCGAGTTCGCCGACGGGGAAGTGGTCTGCCTGCCGACCCACCTGCTCGCCCCCAATACCCGCTCGTCCAACACCACAGCTGACGAGGCCGATGCCACCATCATCCCGCTGATTGAAGAGAGCCTCGTCGTCGGTAAACGTACAGTTGAAACCGGCAAGGTGCTGCTGCGTAAAACCGTGCAGGAGTTCCAGCAGGCCCTGGACGAAACGCTCGCCGTCCGCACCTTTGACGTCGAACGCATCGTCATCAATCGAGCCGTCGATGCCGCCCCCGGCATCCGCTCCGAAGGCTCAACCACCATCTATCCCGTCGTGGAAGAGCGCCTGATCCTCACCAAGGAGCTCATCCTGAAGGAGGAGATCCGCGTAACGCAGCGCGATACCGAACGTCGCGACACACAGGTTGTTACCCTTCAACGTGAACACATCGAAGTCGAACGCCGTCCCGCCGCCTCCGAAGGTACCCGCTAGTCGGCGACCCCCCCGGCTCGTCGTTGCGGTCTGGCTCTTCGTTCTTCTCCCGGTTCTCGCCATGAGCAGGCTGCTGCCCGCCGGGTGGGATGCCGATGCCTACGAAACAGCCGTCGCGGAGCTTCATGCCGGGCAGTCTCCGTACCTCAACGGCATCGCGCGCCTTCGTCAAAAGCAGGCTCACCCGGTCTTGGCGCGTACCGTCTGCTACATCTACCCGCCGGTCACACTCGTGCTGTTGCGCCCGCTTGGCGCGATTCCTGCCTCATGGCGGGCGGCCCTGTTCTGGAGCTTTTACGGCGGGGGCATCGTCGCCGTGCTCCGGATTCAGATGGGCCTGCTCACCCGGCGTGAACGCCCTGCCTTCCAGCTGCTGGCACCATTCTGTATTTTCTTCCCCGGACTGCTTTACGACAACTCCGTGTTAGGCGGCAACATCGCCGCTCCTTTATACGGACTCGTCGCGCTGGGCTTGGCGTACGGCCAGCGCACCCGCCGGTGGCGCTGGTTCTACGGCTGCGTCCTGCTAGTCTCGCTTGTCAAGCCGCCCCTGCTCACCCTGCTGGTCATCCCGCCTTTGGCGGCGAAGAACCGTTGGCTCCGGTCCGCTGCGATGGGCGCTCTCGGCTGCATGCTTTACGCGCTTCAGGCCGTTCTCTGGCCTGTTCAGTTCACTCAATACAAACAGCTCATGAGCCTCGAGCTCCAGCTCAACCGCGAGTTCGGCTTCAGCCCGGCGGGCCTTCTGGCCGATTCGCTCCAGCGCGCCCACCTGCCCTGGCACATGGCCTGGGCCGCCTGCTACTTCGTCACAGCTTTTCCCGTGGCATGGCTGCTCCTCCATGGTTCCCGCGCGTTTCTGGCCGGGCGGGTTTCCGCCCAAAGCTGGCTGCCCGTGCTGCTCCTCGGCACATTTCTTCTTGCTCCGCGCCTCATGGCCTACGACGCCGCCGTCGTCACCCTGCCCATGCTGCTCGTCGCCTTCCGCTGCCTCCGAGTCTCCGCGGTCAGTACGAAACAGGCAGCCCTCGCCGGCACTGGCCTTTTCCTTCTTCTCAACCTCCTCGTTGCCTTGTCTGAAAATTGGGGCGCAGTCGAGGCCTGCCTTTCCATCACCCTGTTTCTGCTCTCGTCCCGCCTTCTTTTTCAGGAGGCCGCCCGGGAACCTGTGAATGCCCCATAGTTGCAGCAAAGCGTGTCCAGCGCACCCGTAAAAGCCTTGCAATTGCAACAGAACGGACGTAGGAACTACGCAAGCGCCACGCATGAACCCCATAAGCTACGCAAGCGCGACGTAAACTACGGAAACAGCCGTTCAGCCCCGGTTCTTTCCATGCCCAGCGACTTCGCCCAGCTCGTCAAGGCCCAGGCCGATATCGTCAAGATCGTCGGCGAGCACGTGCGCCTGCGCAAGGCCGGCGCGCAGAACTGGACCGGCCTGTGCCCCTTCCACTCTGAAAAATCCGGCTCCTTTTCCGTCCACCAGGCCCGCCAGTTCTTTCACTGTTTCGGCTGCGGCGCGTCCGGCGACGTGTTCACCTTCGTCCAGCGGACGGAAAACGTCTCCTTTCCCGAGTCGGTCAAGATTGTTGCCGCCAAGATGGGCATCGCGCTGCCGAAGCGCGAGTTCCACTCCCCCGAAGAAGCCGCCGAGCACCGCGAACGCTCCCGGCTCATCGAGCTCCACGAACAAAGCAGCCTTTATTTCGAGGAACAGCTCCAAACGCCGGAAGGTGCCGGCGCGCGCGAATACCTGGCCGGCCGCGGCCTGAACGCCGAAGGCATCGCCCGCTTCCGCATCGGCTACGCCCCCGACTCCTCGTCTGCCCTGCGCCAGCGTCTCGAGCGATCCGCTCTGCCCGAGCAGGTCCGCTCCGGCGATTTTGCCCGCCTGCTCCGGCTAGCCGGCCTGTTCACCGCCAAGGAGCAGGAAGACGGCGCGCAGGGTCCCCTTTACCCGCGCTTCCGCCGGCGGATTACCTTTCCCATCTGCAACGAGGCCGGCCGCGTCATCGCCTTTACCGCGCGCGCGCTCGACCCCAATGAGAAAGCCAAGTACCTCAACTCGCCCGAAACGCCCCTTTACACCAAGGGGCAGGTGCTGTTCAATCTCCACAACGCCCGCCAGCCCATCCGCCAGCTCAATTTCGCGCTGCTGGTCGAGGGCCAGATGGACTGCATCACCGTCTCGCTCGCCGGCATCGGGAACGTGCTGGCCACCAGCGGCACCGCCTTCACCGAGGCGCAGGCCCGCCTGCTCGGCCGCTACACCAAACGCGCCATCGTCAACTTTGACCCCGACACCGCCGGGGCCCTTGCCGCTGAAAAATCCATCGCCCTGCTCACCGAGGAAGGCTTCGAAGTCCGCGTCGTCACCCTTGAGGGCGGTCTCGACCCTGACCGCTTCGTCCGCGAGCGCGGCATCGGCGACTACACGGCTGCCGTTCGCGGCGCGCGCCGCCACTCCGAGTACCTGCTCGACCGCGCCCGGCAGCTGCACCCCGCCGCCACCGCCCAGGGCAAAATCGACGCGCTCAACTACCTGCTCCCGCACATCCGCCGCATGCCCAACGCCATCGCCCGCGAAGAGTTCGCGAGCGAAGCCGCTCACCGCCTCGGCATCGACTCGGCACTGGTGCGGCAGGAGCTCAAGGAGGCCGCCTCCGGCCGCAAACCCGCCCTCGCCCCGTCCGGCCCCCGGCTCACCGACGGCGAGCGCGAACTGCTCCGCGCCCTCGCGACCGACGTCGGCAGTCCCTGCTTCGCCGCTGTCGCCTCTGCCTTTCTCGAGCACCCCGAGCGCTTCGCCGGCCTGGGGGCCGAGGCCGCCATGCGCCTGCTCTGCGGCCGCGCCCCCGGCCCCCACTCCGGGACCGACCCCCTGCGCGACCTGCCCGAAGGCCCCGAACGCGCCCTTGTCGCCCACGTCCTGCTCGCCGAAGGGCACAACGGCATCGAGCTTCGCGAAGCCGAAGCCGCCCTCCGCTCCTTTGAGTGCAGCGCCCTCGAACGCGAAAGCCGCGCCGTCCGCGTCGCCCTGGCCGAGGCCGAGCGCAGCGGCAACGAGGAGCGCCTGCTTCAGCTCCTCACCCGCAAAGGCGAGATCGAACGCCTCCTTCGCGCCCTTTAGCCCTCCCGCTTCACAGCCGCTCCCCCGAGTCCTCGGCGCACATCG
>CAXSBW010000012.1:48948-50361 GCA_964235795.1 uncultured Acidobacteriaceae bacterium
GGCTTGCGAGCGGGCTTGCGAGCGCTCCATGCCGGCCGCGCAGCCCCGGCGAAACAAAATCGTCTTTCCGACATCTAACTTGGTAGCGATTGAGTTGAAAGCGGGCTTCTATAGGCCTCAGTGTCTCCATCGAGACATCTTTGGCGCACGGAAGCCTGTTATTCTGGTCATATTTGGCACGCTGCCGTCCTGTGCCACTAACGGGCTGCCCTGCGAGGGCTCCCAGCAGACGACCCTCCAACGGGACCTTCTGACCGGGACACATGCGACCGCCATCGACCGGAACTCCGGAATCATCCGAAATATTCGCGCGGGAGAGTACCGCTTGGCCATGGAAGACAAGTACGAAGAAGATATCCAGAACCTGATCGATGCCGGCCAGGAAAAAGGCTATCTGACCTACAACGAGGTCAATGACCTGATCCCCGGCGACGTCCACTCGCCCGACGATCTCGACGACCTGATGACCACCATCGGCACCCAGGGGATCGACATCCTCGAGGGCGGGCCCAAGTTCGGGGTTGAAAAGTTCGAGGAAGGTGAGGAAGGCGAGGATGTTGAGCTCGACCTGACGCCCGGCACCCTTGAAAAAACCAACGATCCCGTCCGCATGTACCTGCGCGAGATGGGCACTGTTCCCCTGCTCACCCGCGAGGGCGAGGTTGAAATCGCCAAGCGCATCGAGCGCGGTCAGGTCCGCGTCATGAAGGCCATCGCGCGTTCGCCCATTGTCGTGCGCGAAATCATTGCCCTCGGCGAAGACCTCAAACGCGGCGTCCGCAATATCAAGGACGTCGTCATCTTCGACGAGGAGGAGGTCACCGAAGAGGTCGTGCAGGCGCGCGCCAAGCAGACCGCCGGCCGTATTGAAGCGATGGCCCGGCACCAGAAAAAAGCCATTGCCTTCGAGGAAAAGCTCGAGCCGCTCGAGTCCGCGAAGACCAGGGCGAAAGAAGCCCGCAAAACTCGCTGGCTCATCGCCCGCGAGCGCGTCTACGTTTCCCGCATCGTCCGCGAGCTCAAGTACACCAACAGCGAGCGCAAGCGCCTTCTCGACAAGCTCAACAAGTCGGTCGACTCCATGCGCACCCTCGAGCGGCAGATCCGCACCCTCGACCAGAAGTTCGAAGCCTCCAAAAGCGAAGAACTCAAAAAAGAGTACCGCCGCCAGCAAAAGAACTGCCGCGTCGACCTCGAAAAAATGGAGGAAGAGACCGGCGTGCCGCTCGCCGAGATCAAGCGCACCCAGCGCGAGATGATCCAGGGCGACATGGACGCCGAGCAGGCCAAGCGCGAGCTCATCGAGGCCAACCTGCGCCTGGTTGTTTCCATCGCGAAGAAGTACACCAACCGAGGCCTCCAGTTCCTCGACCTCATCCAGGAAGGCAACATCGGCCTGATGAAGGCGGTCGA
>CAXSBW010000013.1:0-7905 GCA_964235795.1 uncultured Acidobacteriaceae bacterium
CCCTCACAGCACCTGCGAGTTCGCGTCCGGGTCGGGGTGGAACTGCACCTGCTCCATGGCATGCGTGATCTCGCGATTCTTCATGAAGTACTCCCACACAAACCCCGAGCGGAGATTTTCCGCCATCAGGATGCTGATGCCCTGGTCGATGCCGAGAATGTCCTCGGCGAACCAGCTGCCCTTGACGTCGAACGCGTCCACAAAACCGTAGCGGGTCCACACGCGCGGGCCCATTTTTTCGCGCATGGAGAGCAGGACATGCGAGCACTCAGCGGGCAGGAACGGCAGCGATCCGGCGGCGGCGCAGGGCACCAGTGTGCCGTCGAGCGGGCCGATCGCGGGCGGTCCGCCCCATACGCGGTAGCCGTCGCGCGAGTCGGACGCCGTGATGCCCCACATATCCATGTCGACCCAGTTGAACTTCTGCCCCAGGTGCACGCACCACAGCTGGTGCGCGCGCGTCGCTGCAATCGAGTTGGTGAAGTAGTTTGCGTGGAGATCGCGCTGATCGCGGTAGTCGCACCAGGCGTGAGCGTACTGGTGGATAAACAAGGGCGCGATGCCGGAAATGTACTCGATACCGCCGAACTGGATCAGCGGGCGCTGGAGCGCGTTCCAGGTTTCGACCGGGATTGGGTGGGTGGGCGAGCCGATAGCCATCAGGTACATGGTCATCAGCTCGGAGTAAATATCCCAGCGATGCTGGAGGAAGCCTTCTTCGGGCAGCCACCCCATGGATAAGGTGGGGCCGGCGTTCAGCATCCATTGCCAGTCGATGCGGCGGTAAAAGGTCGTCGCCAGCGCGGCAATGCGGGTGTTGCCGGCAAAAAACTGGCGGCACAGCAGCACCCCGCACAGCAGCAACGCGGTATCAATCGACGAGAGCTCCGAGTTGAACATGCGTTGGCCGCTGTCGATATCGATGAAGTGATAGAGGAAACCGTGCTCGTGCGGGCAGTCCTCGAGCAAAAAGGCGAGTGTTTTTTCAACGCGCTGCTCGCAGTCGATCCGCCGCAGGTAGCCGCGCTGGGCCGCGATGCACAAGGCACTGAGGCCGAAGCCCGTGGCGGCGATTGACGCCACGCGCGAGGTGGACAGGCCTGCAGCCGGCGCGCGATCGCGGACCAGGCCAGTTTTCGGGCTCGCCTCGTTGTAAAAAAACTGGCAGCCGCGCTCTTCCATCTCGTCCAACAGCGCGTCGGCCTGCTTGGAAACCTGGGTGAGCGGTCGATTGATGAAAACACCGGGCGGATGCGTGTATTTTTCCTGGGCGGCCTGCTCCGGCTGCGGCTGGTCTTTCGCGGCGGCTTTCGGCGCTTGCTGCTGGTTTTGATACGCAAGGCCGGCTGCCCCGCCAAGGGCGTGCACGGACGGGGTGTGAAGCGTCATGGCTCCGCCGGCACCCGCGGCGGCGGCGGCCCGCAGCAGCTCGCGGCGGGTAAGTCGGCGATCGGTCAATCCCCCTCCGTATCCTGCATGTTCCGAATGCGTCTCCTTCAAGGATGCACGAAGAGGTGCTGTGGTCACAGCAGCTTTCGCCGCTTTCCTGCGCAGGAACAACGCCAAAGTCACCGCGATCCGCGAAACTCGGCATTCTGAGCCCCACCGACCCCGCGGAGCATCCCAACTAGCGTGAACCTTGCCGCGCCACGTGCGGCCCCAAACAGGAGGAACCCTTGAGCTACGAACTGCCACCACTTCCCTACGACTACGCTGCGTTGGAACCCCATATCGACGAAGCCACGATGAAGCTGCACCACGACAAGCATCACCAGACCTATGTGACCAACCTGAATGGCGCAATCGACAAGCACCCCGAGCTCGCGAAGCACACCCCCGAGGATCTGCTGCGTTCGCTCGACAGCCTGCCCGAGGATGTGCGGACGGTCGTGCGGAACAACGGCGGCGGCCATGTGAACCACACGATGTTCTGGCAGATTATGAGGCCGAACGGCGGCGGCGAGCCGACAGGCGCGATCGCCGGCAAGATCGCCGAGGATTTCGGGTCGTTCGAGAGTTTTAAAAAGCTGTTCAACGAAACAACGGCGAAGCAGTTCGGCTCGGGCTGGGGCTGGCTTGTGATCGACGGCGGCAAGCTGAAGATCGTGACCACGCCCAACCAGGACAACCCCCTGCTGGGAGGCAAGTACCCGATCCTGGGCAACGACGTTTGGGAGCATGCCTACTACCTCAAGTATCAGAACAAGCGCCCCGATTACCTGGCTGCCTGGTGGAATACGGTCAACTGGGACGAGGTCAACAAGCGGTTTGAAACAGCGCAGAAGGCTTAAGCCCAATGCATACTCTGTGAGTGCTCGGCGTCATCGCCGGGCACTCACTCTTCCAAGCGACTTCGGACGCCGATGCGGGTTCTCTTCACTGAGGATTGCTGCCTTATGCACCGCTTTCTATCTGCACTTCTGGCGATCGGGTTTGCGTTCCCCGCCCTGGCGCAAGCTGGTATGCCTTCAAATGACGCCCACTACACCATCCTGCAAAGCGCCAGGTCGCTGGGCGAGGCGCAATTCAGTACCGCGCCCGTTACCGGTGGACAGGAACTTCGTTCGAGCGGCGGCATGCAGCTGAACCACTTCACCTATTCCTTTCGCAGCACGGCAACCGTGGACGCGGACTTCAACCTGGTACACGATACGTTGAGCGGGTCGGTGCAGGGAGTCAAAGCCTCGGCCAAAAACGTGGTGTTTACAACGGCTGCGGACCCGACGGGACGTGAATTCAAGATCACTGTTGAGACGGATGGAAAGCAGACCGGCAATACACTGGACCGGCACAGGGATCTGGTGTTGTTGCCGGACCTGGACCCCGCCGCGCTGACGTTGATGGTTCATGTCGCCATAAAACAGCCGCAATCGGCCTGGGTATTGCTCCCCAAGGAAAGCGGCATTCTTGCCCCGGCACAGTACACGCTTGCCGGCGATCTGCGCGGAACCCTCGGCGGTCAGCCAGTCGCGGTCCGGCATGCGATCGTTGCGATCGGAGGGGCAAACGCCGTTGTCGTTGAGCTGTTTTTCTCGCCGGACGGCGGTTTGCTGGAAGGCGACTTCAATGCTCAGAACCTCCAGGTCATTCGCGATGGCTTCAAGCTCGAGAACCGGCCTGCACCGGTGGCTCCTCCTGCTGGGCAAGCCCCGCCGGCCGGAGCGCAACAGCCCCCAACGGGCGACCCCTACTGATAACAGCCCGGACCCGCTTTCCTGCCGTTCACGATCCGGACTGTTCGCCTCCTGCTGACAGCCCTTTGAACAGTGCAGCCCAGCTGCTATACCCTTTTCATCGGCTTTAAGCGTAGGACTTGATTCCGGCAGTTAAGCCAAGTCTGGCCCAAATAGCCGGAGATTTGATCCGCTGCAAGCTCCCGGATACGGAAGCAGGAGTTCGCCGCAAAAGCAGGTCTTGGCGGAATCAGCAAATTCACGCATCGATGCGGCCCATCTAGTAGCCTCGACCCACCCCGACCATGGCCCCAAGCTGGTTCATTGTTTGGCGCAGGGCGTCTGATTGCGCTGTCAACTCGGCTGCCGCTGCAGCCGTCTGCTGCGAGTTGGCCGCGGCTCTTTGCGTACTTTGCTCCATCTGCGAGATCGACCGGCTGATCAGGTCGACGCCCTTGCCCTGCTCACGGCTGCCTGCATGGATTTCATCGACCAGAATCTTGATTCTGGCAAAGGAGGCCGTCACCTGGTTGCTGCTTTCGGCGACCTGGTTCACTTTGGTTTTGCCGAGGGTCGAGCTTTGCACGGACTGGTCGATCAAAGCGGATGTATCCCGAGCGGCCTGCGCGCTGCGCTGTGAAAGGCTGCGAACCTCATCGGCGACCACCGCGAATCCCATGCCGGCCTCGCCGGCGCGCGCGGCCTCAACGGCAGCATTCAACGCCAGGATGTTGGTCTGAAACGCGATTTTGTCGATGACATCGATGATGGTCGAGATCTTGTCGCTCGACTCACTGATCTGGTTCATGGCAGCAACCGACCCGGCCAAGGCACCATTTGTTTTATTCAGAGTACGGTGCAGTTCGTCGACCAGCGCGGCAGCACTTTCAGAGTTTTGCGCGCTCCGGCTCGCCATGGAGTTGATCTCCTGCGACGATGCCGAAGTTTCCTGGATGCGTGCCGCCTGCTCCGAGCTGTCCTGTGCCAAAGACTGGCTCGCGGAGGAGATCTCCGCTGCCGCCGTCGCCACCTGCTCTGCCCCGTCATTCAACGCGGCGATGCCTTCGCGCAACTCGTTGCCGAGCTGCCGCACCACAAACCAGACCGCAACCCCAAGTATTATCGACAAAGCCATAAGGCTGCACATAATCCATCGACCCTGCAGGATACTGTCCATCGCATCGTCACTCGCGGTCAGCATGCGCTTCTGCTCTCGCTGCAGCAACTTGTCCCCCTGAGCTCCAATCGATTCAAGCCTGGGCGAGATGGCATCCATCTGCACCTGGGCATCGGCGAGGCGGTTGGACCGGATCGAGTTTGCAAACTGACGATGCATACTGATGGCCGAGACCGAATCAGCGGCCAGTTTCCCGACAATCTGCTTGCCTTCGGGCGTGACCAGCAACGGTCGCATGCTCTCGATGCTTTCCTGCACGGCCCGGGAAGACGCATTCAATGTGTGCTCAGAGGAGTCGAGCAGCCGCGTGTTGCCCTTTTCGGCTGCCAGCAGCATGGCACGCTCCTCGGCTGCCATTGTCGCGGTCCCTTCCGCGATTTCCCCTGCCAGGTACATCTTGGCTGCATCCCCATGCGTCAGGTTTGCGGTGACCGTTCCAAGCCCGTTCAGGATGACGATCGCACACACCCCCGCGATGATCGTCAGCAGAAGAACGGAGCCATAGCCGAGATAAAGCTTTTTCGTTACCGTCATGCGTCCTGCCATCGTGCATGCCGCCTTTTCAGAGTCCAGTGACCAAATCCGTTCACTTTCGCGGATACGCTGCGAGCCAGAGCCGGACCTCGGCATGACTCGTCCGCGACTCCGTTTACACGGGCCGCCCAGGTCGCAAGGGTGGATGCGAGCCAGGCCTCCATGGAAAGCGAAGTCTCCTCCCTATCGGCATAAAGCGCCAACCATTTCAGGGCAAAGCTGCTGACGGAAGTAACATCACGGAAAAGCCGCGTCGACTTGCCGGGGGTAAGGGGAAAGGAGCTGCCCTAACGCCCGGCGCCGTGGGGAGAGGGCCACCAGCGCCCGGCCGTGGTTGCCAGGCGCGCGCGCTCGGTGTGGGTGAGCGAGCGCCAGGCCAGGCCCCCCACCAGCAGGGTGCCTACGCCCGCGACCGCGGGGGCAAGCGCGGAGCCCTCGGCGAGCGCCGATGCGAACAGTACGCCCGCAGCGCCGGCCAGCAGGGGTGCCACACCCAGCGCCACGGTCCGCGCGGGCGCATAGCTTCGCCCCACCAGCCACAGGCGCAGCCCCAGATCGAGCAGGCAGCGCACCGCCCAGCCCAGCGCCGCGCCCTCAATGCCCCCGGCGCGCACCAGCAGCACCAGCACGGGGACATAGACGACCAGCTCAGCGAACGAGAACTTGGCATTGATGCTGCTTTTGCCGATGCCGTCCAGCAGCCCGGCCACCACGCTGTCCACCGCGGTCAGCAGGATGCCGACCCCGAGCCAGCGCAGGACCACGGAAGCATGCCCGGCAAAATCGGCACCGAGCCACAGTGCGAGCACCCAGTGGCTCGCCGCCACGCACAGCAGGCAGGCGGGAAACAGGGCCGCCGTGACCGTGACCAGGCTGCGCCGGAACAGGGCCTGGGTGTTGCCGGGGTCGTTGCGATAGGAGGCAGCCATGGCCGGGTAGGCGGTGTTCATAATGGCGACCGGGATGATGGTGAACCGCATGACCAGGTCGAGCGGCGTTGAATAGTAGCCGGTCGCGGCCGCCGACAGCACCGAGGCAATGATGAAGCGGTCGATATAGGTCAGGATAGGCCAGATCATGTTGGAAGCCGTCATCCAGCCGCCGATGCGCATGACCGGTTTCAGCTTCGCGAGATCCACGCGAGCTTCGAGCAGCTCCGGCATAACGCGCACACAGATCCGCCAGTAGGCGATCGTCATGACGACCCGGCACACCACCAGCGCAGCCAGCACGCCCACCAGGCTGTCGTAGAAGTGCAGCACCAGCAGCGGCCCGATGTAGTACATGGCCATGATGGGGATGTTGACGAGGTTGGCTGAGCGGAACTCCTGGAAAGCGGCGATGACGCCCCAGAGCGCCGCGCCCAGGATCACGAGCGGTGCCGAAAGGCACAGCACATACAGGGCGTGGAGAACTTCCGTTTCATACCGGGGCGGGATGTTGAGCCCGCGCGTGACCCACAGGTGAGCGAGTGAGGCCATGAGAAGGCCGCCGGCGCAGCCCAGGGCACCCAGAAGGGCGATGCCGCTGCGGGCCAGGGTTGCGGCCTCGCGGCGACGGTCCTCGGTCAGCAGTTCGGCGATGGTGCGGGTCAGCGCGCGGCCGATACCGAAGTCGAAGATGGAAAAAATACCCACCAGCGACAAGGCAATGGTGAACACACCCCAACGGCTCGGGCCCAGGTCGCGCAGGAGGTGCGGGGTCGTCAGCACGGCGACCATCAGCGGTCCGCCGCGCCCGATCAGGTTCCACATGGCGCTTTTTGCAACAGTGCGGGTACTGCTCAGGGAGCGAATCGCTGCCGCTCCTTCTTCGGTCACGACGTGGTCGCCTTGGGTCGGCATGGTGTCCTTTCAGGCAGAAAAAGAGCAATTGGCGCAGGTTTGGAGCTGTTTGTGCACTAGGTAGAGACAGGTTCGCCGGCTCCGTTGCTTCTACCTTCGCATTTCCGGGCGCGTTCGCCTAGAAAAGTTTAGCCCGGTGTGCGCCGGGGCCGCCTTTCCCGGAAGAGCCGCGTCGCTGCTTGCGGTACCCTAGGCGGAAACGCCCAAAGGAGAACTGCCCATGCCTGCCGACCTCCTTCGAGACACCACCCTCGACGACGGCACGCCGAACCTGCGGGTGGCGGTCGGGATCGCGACCACGGGCCGGGCCGCGATCCTGGGGGAAACGCTCGACCTGCTGCTGCGCCAATCCTTGCCGCCCAGCTCTGTTTTTCTTCTTTACAGTCAAGGGTCCGACATCGCGGGTCTGCCGGAGCGCTTTCCTACTTGCCGCTTTCACCAAAGCGCCGGCGGCTCGTGCGAGAAACGCAACTGGGTCATCGACGCGGCTGCCGACACCGACCTGCTTTTCTTCATGGATGACGATTTCCTGCTGCACCGCGACTACCTGTCGGTGATGGAAGCTGCCTTTCGAGGCGATCCGGCGCTGGTCGCCTCGACCGGGCTGGTGCTGGCCGATGGTGCCCGGGGGCCGGGCTTGTCGGTCGAGCAGGGGATGGCATGGCTGGCGCAGGCGGAAGGGGGACCGCGGGGCAAGCCCGAACCCGCCTTCAATACCTACGGCTGCAACATGGCTTTCCGCGCGGCAGCGGTTCGCGAACACGGCATTCGTTTCGACGAACATCTGCCCGCGTATGCATGGTACGAGGACATCGACTTTTCGCGCCGGCTTGCCCGGTTCGGCACCATGCAAAGGCTGCCCGGGGCCATGGGGGTGCACCTGGGTGCCAAGGTGGGGCGGGTTTCGGGGCTGCGCCTCGGCTACTCCCAGGTAGCCAACCCTATCTATCTATCGCGCAAAGGTTCGTACCCCTGGAGCCACGCCGTGCGCAGCGTGGGCCGCAATGCCGTTTCCAATCTCCTTCGCAGCGTCGCGCCCGAACCTTATGTCGACCGGCGCGGACGCCTGCGCGGCAACCTCCTTGCATTCGGCGATCTCCTGCGCGGTCGCCTTCGGCCGGACCGCATCCTTGATCTGCGCTGAACGGATCTGCGCTGAACGGATCTGCGCTGAACG
>CAXSBW010000013.1:8005-13138 GCA_964235795.1 uncultured Acidobacteriaceae bacterium
GATCTGCGCTGAACGGATCTGCGCTGAACGGATCTGCGCTGAACGCCTGGGCCTGCCCACACCGATTTCGCGCGAACGAAAAGACGCAGTGTAAATATTTCCCCCTTGCGCGATCCGCAGTAGTGTCCCAGATTGAAACAATCGTACTCCCGAGTAACCGGGTCCAACGGATCCGCGACCCGGCCTGGATATCGGGAATTTAGATGGCTTGGAGCGGCATAAACAGCGGTCACCCAGCTTTTGCGTTCCAGCCCGGGTTACCAAAAGCCCACCATGGCGAAAAAAAGGTGACTCAAGATTGCTTGAGTTACTGCCCGCCCTCAATGGTAAAGTCCCGATAGATCGCAGCGACCGGAGAAAATTACCTGCTTTCCTCTCCGGATCGCATCGAAGCGACAAAACTGCACGGCAAGCATCAGCATGCCGACACACTGCTCCTCTTCTGCTGTCAGGCTCACGCCAAGGTTCAGACGGCAAGATCGAAACCTGGATGGATCCATGACCCTGTTCCGCTTTTCCCAGTTCCGCGCTTCCCAGTCCCGCTTTTCGCAATCCCGCGCCTCCCAATCCCGCCGCAGCCACCGCGGACTTCACCCGGCTTCTTTTGCGGCGGCCTTTGCCCTGGTCTCTCTTCTGTACCCCGGGGCTTTGCCGGCGCAGCTGACCGCCCCGGCACCCACGGCGGCCGAGGTCGCCCCGGCACCGGCGGCCGACGTGCAGCCTTCCCAGACACTGGGTCCCGACGACCTTGTGCAGATCATGATTCCGTACTGCCCGGAGCTTTCGCACTCGTTCCGTATTTCGTCCGACGGCACCCTGGCCCTGCCGCTGCTCAAGCAGCCGGTCGCGGTCAACGGGCTTCGGCCCGTGCAGGTGGAGCGCAGACTTGCCGACGCGCTGGTGGCGGCCGGCATCCTGACGGACCCGGTGGTGAATGTTTCGGTGCTCGAATACCGCTCCAAGCCGGTCAGCGTGGTGGGCGCGGTCGCGCATCCGCTGACGTTCCAGGCCACCGGCGATACGACCCTGCTGGACGCCCTGGCGCGGGCCGGGGGCCTGACGGCGCTGGTCGGCCCGACCATCACCGTCACCCACCATACAGAGCTGGCCGACGGCACCATGCATGTCACCGTTCAGTCGATTCCCGTGCGCGGCCTGATGGAAAACGCCGACCCGAAGCTGAACGTCAAGCTCACCGGGGATGAGGAGGTGCGGGTGCCCGAAGCGGGACGCATCTTCGTGGCCGGCAATGTTCGCAAGCCGGGCAGCTTTGTGATGCAGCAGGCCGCGGATACAACCGTGATCAAGGCTCTTGCCATGAGCGAGGGACTTCAGGCGTACTCGACCCGGGAGGCCTGGATCTATCGCGAACACGGCGTCGGTATTCCCCGCGAGGAGATCGCCGTGCCGCTTCACGCGATCATGGCCCGCAAGGCACCGGACGTCGTGCTCCAGCCGGACGACATCCTGTACATCCCCGAGGACGGGGGCAAGCGCCTGACCGCCAAGGTGCTGGCCGGGATGGTGGGCTTCGGCACCACGGCCGGTGCCGGCCTGCTGGTCTACCGCTAGAAAATCGCGCCGGTTACCATCACCTGTTTCACTGTTTCACTTTGCAATTGCTTTGAGCGCCGGGCCGGAACACACACATACAGCGGTACACCCACGGTTCGACCCGCGCTCTTGCTCAACCGCTTCCACAAGCGTCCATGAGGTTTTCAAACATGCCGACCCAGAACAGCAAGTCCAACATCGTCCTGTCCGCCGAGCGTACCCGGCAGTCGCTCACCTACCCCGCGCCCCAGTCCGAGCCGGACGGCGAAAGCCTGTTGCCGTTTCACCACTACCTGTGGCTGCTGCGGCGGGCCTGGTGGAAGATCGCGATCGCCGTGCTGGCCGCGACAGCGCTGACCGCCGGCGGCTGCTTTCTGCTGAAGCCCGTGTACGAGGCCACCGCACGCATCACGGTCGACAGCAAGGTGCCGTCGGGTGTGATCGGGCAGGAGGCCGGGTCGCAGGGCATGAGCGATGTGGAAAGCTTTCTGACGACGGAGATGGACCTGATCCAGTCCGATTCCGTGCTGCGCCCGGTCGCCGCGGAATATCACCTGCTGCCCCCGGTCAAGGGCGAATCCGGGATGCCGAATGGACCGGTCGGCCTGAAAAACCTGACGGTGACGCACCCGCTCAACTCCCTGCTGCTCAAGATCACCTATCGCTCCCACAATGCCAGGCAGGCAGCGGATGTCGCCAATGCGGTAGCCCACTCCTATATCGACCAGGTGTACGGCATGCGGGTCCGTTCGTCGATGAACATCTCGGACTTCATGACCAAGCAGTTGGACGACCTCAAGGCGAACATGACCGGCAGCGCTGAAGCGCTGGCCGCTTATGAGCGCCAGCTGGGCATGGTGGATTCGGAAGGGCAAAAGAGCACGCTGTCCGAGCGCGTGCTGCAGCTGAACCGCGACTACACGGAAGCGCAGGACGAGCGCATCAAGAAGCAGACCGCCTACCAGGGCGTGAAGAACGGCAACCTCGCGGCGATTGAAATCTCAACGCAGGCCGAACAGCTGACCAAGCTGCAGCAACAGCTGCAGGACGCGCAGCAACAGATGGCCGTTGCGAAAACGGTATACGGCCCCAACTACTCCGGGTACAAAAAGGCCGCCAACGACCTGGCGGAGGTGACGCGCGAGTACAACGCGGCCCGCGCCGATATCGGCCAAAGAATGGAAGCCGAGTACACGGAGGCTTCGAGCCACGAAAACCTGCTCAAGGCGGCCCTCGACGAAGCCAAGGGGCAGGCCGACAAGCTCAACGCGAGCTCGGTACAGTACCAGCAGTTGAAGCGCGACGCGGACGCGAACAAGGCGCTTTACAACGAGCTGTACGGCAAGATCAAGGAAGCGGGCATCAACTCCGGCTTCCAGAACAGTGCCATCCGCATCGCCGACGAGGCGCGGCCGCAAACCTCGCCCGTCTTCCCCCAGAAGGGGCTCTTCATCTTTCTCGGCTTTTTCGTCTCGACCATTCTTTCGGTGGTCGCGGTCATCGTGGCCGACATGCTGGACAAGAGTGTGCGCGACCCCGAGCAGGCCCGACGCACGCTCAACATCGAAGTGCTGGGCGTGCTGCCCGACGTGCATCACCTGAAGCCGGCCGGCCGGCAGATGCTGCTTGAAAACGGAGGCAGCGTGGTGTCGCACCGCAAGCAGTCGCCGCTCGACTGGAGCCGCTCGCAGGACGCCTACACGGAGGCGATCCGCACCATGCGTTCGCTGGTGCTGCTCGAGCGCAGCCGCGAGCCCCTGCGGTCCCTGCTGGTGACCAGCGCGCTGGCCGGGGAGGGCAAAAGCACCTGCACGGCCCACCTCGCGATCGCGCATGCGATGCAGGGGCGCCGGACGCTGCTGATCGACGCGGACCTGCGCCGCCCTTCGCAGCACAATCACTTTGCGCTCAAGAATACGACCGGACTGGCCGATGTAATCCTGGACGGACGGAGCCTGGGGGAGGTGCGGCACGGGATCGACGGCATCGAAAACCTCCATGTTGTGACTGCCGGGCATTTGTTTCACAAGGCGTCGCACCTGGTCGGCACCCGGATGGCGGCCCTGCTTGAAACCGCGGTCGAGGATTACGACCTGGTGGTGATCGATGCGCCGCCGATGCTCGGCCTGGCCGAGCCGATCCAGATCGCCTGCGCCGCCGACGGGGTCATCCTGATCGCGCAGGCCGGGGAAACCAGCCAGGACGCGGTGTCCACCGCGCTCGGCACCCTGCACCGGCTCGACGTGAATGTGCTGGGGCTGGTGCTCAACAAGGTGCGCCGCGAGATGAGCTCGACCTACCAGCACTACGGCCTGTACGCGCAGTACGACACGGATCACGCCCTGAGCGCCGGTTAACAGCGAGAAAGGAGGAGACACGCGCCATGATCGAGACAAACTTTGCTCAAACTACCTCGCCCTACGTCGTGAACGCACGGTTTCTCGCGCACCGCGTGACCGGCATCCAGCGCTACGCGCGCGAGATCAGCGCGCGGCTCCCCGGCTCGCCCGCCCTGCTGCAGCCGGCAAACGGCAAGGGCGCGCGCGGCCATGTGTGGGAGCAGCTCGCGCTGCCCGGGCTGGCTGCCGGACGGCTGCTGTGGAGCCCCTGCGGCGCGGGCCCGGTGCGCTACCGGCGCCAGGTCGTGACCTTTCACGACCTGTTCCCTCTCGAGCACCCGGAGTGGTACTCGGCCGCCTACGCCCGCTGGTACGGCTTTCTGTTTCGCCGGCTGGCCCGCGAGGCCGTGCACCTGATCGCCGTGTCGCACTACACCAAGGACCGCATCGTGCGGGTGCTGGGGCGCGACCCGGACGACATCACGGTGGTGCCCAACGGCCCGTCGGCCTCCATCCGCCGCACCACCCCGATCGAGGCCGCGCAGGCCGCCTCGGCCCTGGCCCTGCCGTCGCGCCGCTACGTGCTTTCACTCTCATCGCTCGAAGCCCGCAAAAACCTCCCCGTGATCCTCGAGGCCTGGCGCGAAGCCCAGCGCTCGCTGCCCGACAACGTATGGCTGGTGCTGGCCGGCGCGCAGGCCGATGCCACGGTCTTCGGCCGGCAGAGCTTCGGCACGGCTCCGGCGCGGGTGCACTTTACCGGCTACGTGCCGGAACAGCACCTCGCGGGCCTGTACTCGGGGGCATCGCTGTTTCTGTTCCCTTCACTCGCCGAAGGCTTCGGACTGCCGCTGCTCGAGGCGATGCGCTGCGGACTGCGCGCCATTACCTCCAACACCAGCTCGCTGCCCGAGGTGGGCGGCGACGCAGCCTTTTACGTCGACCCGAGCGACGCCCGCGAACTGGCCGCCGCCATTCTGCGGCACCTGCCCGCCGACAACGCCGCGACCGCGCCCTGGGAGCCCGCGCTCCGGCAGGCCGCGCGCTTCTGCTGGGACGACGCTGCCCGGCGCACCGATGAGGTGCTGGTGCGGGCAGCCCTGGCCCGCGAAACCGTTTCGGCCGCCGGGAACCGCCGCTGGAGTGTCGCCTGATGCGCCCTGAAACAAAGAAGGAACCGAAAACGGAACCGAAGTTGGAATTGGGCAGCCTGAAGGTCGGGCTGGTTCATGACTGGCTG
>CAXSBW010000013.1:13238-22181 GCA_964235795.1 uncultured Acidobacteriaceae bacterium
GCCTGAAGGTCGGGCTGGTTCATGACTGGCTGACCGGCATGCGCGGCGGAGAAAAAGTGCTCGAAGCCTTGTGCCGCCTTCACCCGGACGCGCCCCTGTGGACGCTGCTGCACAACCGCGGGTCCGTGAGCGCGACGATTGAAAACCGGACCATCCATGCGAGCCTGCTCGGACGCATGCCGGGCGCGGCGAAGCGCTACCGCTCGTACCTGCCGCTGTTTCCCCTGTTTGCCGAAGGGAACAAGGCGCACGGCGTCGACGTCGTGATCTCGACCTCGCACGCGGTCGCCAAAGCCATGGTCCGACGCCGGCGCACGGGGGGCGGCTCGGCGGTGCCGCTTCACCTGTGCTACATCCACACCCCCATGCGCTACGTGTGGGATCTGTTCGACGAGTACTTCGGCCCGGCGCGCGTCGGCCGGCTCGCCTCGCGATTTGTCTTCGCGCCCATCGCGCGGCTCCTGCAACGCTACGATCGCGCGACCGCGGGCCGGGTCGATGTGTTTATCGCGAACTCCACCTATGTGGCCGAGCGGGTGCGCCGCATCTACGGCCGCGAGGCCTTGGTGCTGCCGCCGCCGGTCGACGTGGAGCGCTACGCCACCGCGGTGCGCGAGCCCGGCGAGGGCTACCTGGTCGTTTCGGCGCTGGTGCCCTACAAGCGGGTCGACCATGCCATCCGCGCCTGCGCGGCGCTGGGGCGGCGGCTGACCATCGTGGGCCGCGGGCCGGAAGAATCTCGCCTCCGCGCGCTGGCCGACTCGCTTGGGGCCGAGGTCGAGTTCACCGGGTTTGCTTCGGACGACGAGCTGGCCGGCTACTACCGCCGCGCCCGGGCGCTGTTGTTCCCCGGTGTCGAGGACTTCGGCATCGTGCCGGTTGAAGCGATCAGCTGCGGCTGCCCGGTGCTGGCGCTCGCCGAGGGCGGTGTGCTTGACTCCATGACCGACGAGACGGCCCTGTTTTTCCACGAACCCACCCCAGAAGCCCTTCGGGACGCGATGCTGCGGCTGGAATCGCGTCCCGACGGCTTTCCCGCTGCGACCCTGCGCGCCCACGCCGCCCGGTTCTCGGAGGCGAGCTTCGCGGCCCGCTTTTCGGAGATCCTGGCCGACGCGCTCGCTCACCATGCCAACGCCCTCACTCGCGGGCACGGACCGGCCGGCACCGGCCGCCGGCACCGCGAGGAGACCTCCCAGGCACGGGCCACGGTGCCCGCGCTGCTGCCGTAACTGTTCTTTTTCCCCTGCGCGGGCTCTTCCGGGCTCGCGCGCGACTGCCCTGGTTCCCTTTGAAGCCCAGGCGCTCTGACCAAAGATGCCGCAAGGCAGGAGATCGAGCCCATGAGCACCGTTTCCACTCTCGCAACCCCTTACTCGAGCGTCGCCGACCTGCCGACGGTACGCTCCAGCCGCACCCTCACCTACAGCGCCCTGGTCGCGGCCGACCTCCTGGCGCTGCTGGTTGCCGGCTGCGTCGCGATGGGGCTGCGGCTCCTGTTTCACGGCACCCTGTCCCCTTCGGCATACGCCATGCTTTTGGCTGCCTTTCCGGTCTTTTTTCTGGTCTTTTCGGCCTTCAATCTTTACCCGGGCATTGCCGCCAACGCCATTGAAGAGTTCCGCAAGGTGCTGCACGCCGTCACCCTGTTCTACCTGCTGCTGATCGTCAGCACATTTTTCGTCAAGGCACAAGACCACTACTCGCGTATCGCGTTCACGCTGGCCTGGGTGCTGACGCTGGCACTCGTGCCGCTTTGCCGGCGCGGGGTGCGGGCTTTCGGGTCCAGGCAAAGCTGGTGGGGCGTGCCGACGGTGATTTTCGGCGCGAATCAGACTGGGCAGGCCATGCTGCGGGTGTTGAAGCAGCAGCCGACCCTGGGCCTTCGGCCGATCGCGCTTCTCAACGAAACACCGATACGGCAGCGACCGGCCGGCACAGGGGACCTGTTCATGGGCGAGTTCCGCCATGCGGCGGAGCTGGGGGCGCGCCACCGGGGCTGCTACGCGATCCTGGCCATGCCGGAGCTGCGCGCCACCGAGCTCGAGGAAGTGCTGAACGAGTACTCGCACTACTTCCACCATGTACTGGTGCTGCCGGATGTCGCCGGCATGTCGAGCCTGTGGGTTTCGGCCAAGGACCTGGGCGGCATGCTGGGCCTTGAAGTGGAGCAGCGCCTGTCGCAGACCATGCCGCGCCTGCTCAAGCGCACCTTTGATCTCCTTGTGGCCTCATCCCTGGCCCTGCTGGTCCTGCTTCCCTTTCTGCTGCTGACGCTCGCCGTCGGCCTCACCTCGCGCGGGCCGATCTTTTACGGCCAGCGTCGCATCGGACGCGGGCACCAGATGTTTACAGCCTGGAAGTTTCGGTCCATGGTCACGGACGCCGACACCGTGCTTGAGCAGCACCTGGAGCGCGACCCCGCCCTGCGCGCCGAGTGGGAGCGCGATCGCAAGCTGAAGCGCGACCCGCGCGTCACCGCCATTGGCCGCATCATGCGCAAAACCTCGCTCGACGAGCTGCCGCAGCTCTGGAACGTGCTGCGCGGGCAGATGAGCCTGGTGGGCCCGCGCCCGATCGTGATGGCCGAGGTGGATCGCTACGGCCGCCGTTACCAGCATTATCGGCGCGTCACGCCGGGCATCACCGGGCTGTGGCAGATCTCCGGCCGCAACAATACCACCTACGAGCGGCGCACGGAGATCGACGAATACTATGTTCGCAACTGGTCGGTCGCCATGGATCTGTATATTCTTTACCGCACGGTCAAGACGGTGCTGTTTACCGAAGGGGCGTACTAGAATCTCCCTAGAACTTTTCGCGGTTCTGCCGATAAGGACACTGAGCGACACACTGACGCCGATCCATGACCGCTTCCACATTACCGCTGCTTGTCCTGATTGCCTTTCTGTGGTGGCGCACCAAGGGCGACCTGCTGCCCATCATCCTCTTTTCGTCGATCTTCGACGCGGCGTCGGCGGTCAACGTCGCCGGGGTCCCGGTCTCGCCCTGGCTGCTTGCCATGATCCTGTGCCTGCCGGCCAAGCTGCTGAGCGGCAGCTGGAAGCCGCGGCCGATCCCCGACCTGAACCGGTCGGCTTTCCGTGCGCTGGTCATCTTTGTCGGCTATGCGCTGCTTTCGTCCGTGGTCTTTCCGTTCGTCTTTCACGGCATCCTGGTTTCCAATTCGCGTAACGGGCTCAATACACACCTGTCGTGGTCGATGAGCAACTTCACGCAGCCCACCTATCTCGTGGCTGCTTTTATCGTGTTTCTGCTGGGCGTGACGAGCAGCCGGGAACAGCTGCGCAACGCGCTTACCTGGTATGTCCGGGGCTGCGTCACCATCGCGGTCATCGCCATGTACCAGCTTGCCAACGCGACGCTGCATATCCCGTACCCCGCCGCGCTGCTGTACACCAATACCACGCACGTCATCTACGACGCGTACAAGATCAACGGCGTTTGGCGCCTCAACTCCACGCTTCCCGAAGCTTCCGAGATGGCGTCCTATTTAGGAATCGGCGTCGCCCTCCAGGGCTGGCACCTGGCCACGCACCGCATCCGCCGGCAATCCGCCGCCGCTTTTCTGCTCATGCTTACGGCGCTCGTGCTCACCGTGTCGACCGTGGGCTATGCCTGCCTGGGCACGATTGCCGTCGGCGGCATTCTGTTGTATCTGCGGTACAGTATCCAGCGGCAGGGCATCGCGCCGGTCAAGCTGCTCCTGGTCCTAGGCCTTGTCAGCGCCGCCGTGCCCCTGCTGATACTGACCGATGCAGGGCACACGATCAACAAGGTCTTCCAGACTGTGTTTATCAACAAGCTGGACAGCGATTCCTACCGCGAACGTTCCATGTGGAATGCACTCGCGCTGCAAACCTCGCACGACTCCCTCTACTTCGGGGCAGGATGGGGCAGTGTGCGCGCTTCCAGCTTTGTTTGCTCCGTCCTGGGCAATGTCGGCGTCCCCGGTGCGCTGCTGTTCATCTTTTTCCTTCTCCAGCTGGTCCGGCCGTTGTTTCACCGGCGACGCTATGCCCGCTTTGACATGTACGAGCGCTCCCTGTTCGCGATCGCCGTCATGCTGGTGGCCTTGCTGGTCGCCGTGCCCGATCCCATCATGCCGATCATCTGGGTGCTCTTCGCGTGCGCAACCGCTTCAAAGCCGCGTCTGCCGGTACGCTCTACCCTGAGCACCATGGACAGTGCCGAGCCGGCCATGCTCGCGCCGCTTTAAATTAATTTTCAGTCATACCGCGGCCCTCGATCCGTACTCAGCCCGTATCGCAACTTCTACTTGCTCGAGCCATGCTGCCACTTATATTCAGGTAAGAGCTACGACTAAGCCGGTGTATCTTGCAGGCCGAAAAGCAAAGTTTGCGTTATGTCTATAAAAATCTTACACATACCACCTTTCGGTTACATAGACTTAAGTAACGTTTGGATGCATTTCGCCGCTGAATCTAACTAGTCGCAGCCAGCCAATGCAGTTAGGATGCCAGAAAGCGTTCTAAATCCGCACAGCGAACGCCGGTCCAGATACGGCTCGCCTGCACTCCAAAAGGAAACCAATGTCGCGTACCCTTCTTTCCAAGGCTGCTCGTCTCATCGCCATCGCTCCTCTCGCAGCCCTGCCCGGCATCCTGCATGCGCAAAGTTCCGTCGGTGGCGTTCAAACGATTCCATCGCTCCCGCTTTCGACATTTCAAGACAGCCTGGGCGTGAATACGCATATTGAATACACCGACAGCAAGTATGCCGACGCCAACGCGGTGCTGGGTGATCTTCAGTTCATCGGCGTACACAATCTGCGCGATGGAATCCCGAACCCGACCCAGTGGTTCCCGGCCGGGCAGGGTCTGAATGCCATGCACCAGATGGCCGCCAACGGCATGCGCTTCAACTTCATCGGTGATTGCAATTACGATCTCGGAACCCAGATGCAGCAGCTGGACGATTTCGCGGCAGCCTACCCGGGCAGCATCCAGGCCGTGGAAGGCGCGAACGAGATCAACAACTTCCCTTGCAAAAACGGCTCGTCGAACGAAGCAGCGGGAGAAGCTTTCCAGCGCAGTCTTTACAACGACGTTCACGGCGACTCCAGGCTGCAGGGCGTACCTGTGCTTTACATGACGGGTGCCGCGCCGGTGAACCTTTCGATCGATACAGGCATGGCGGACGTGGCGAATACACACCCCTACGCTTATCGCGGCGTACAACCGTTTGCCCGCCTGGCCAGCGATTTCCCCTCTTACTTCACAAGCATGCCCGGGAACTTTCCCAAGGCCATCACCGAAACCGGTTATGCGACGCTGCCGAATCCCAACGACCCGGACGGCGTGGATGAGCCGGCCCAGGCTGAAATGATTTTGAATACTTACTTCGATTCAGCACTGGAAGGTGTGGCACATACCTATATCTACCAGTTACTGGATCCATATGCCGACGCCCAGGGCAACAATGGAGACAGCCATTACGGATTCTTCCACCTGGATAACTCGCCCAAGATCATCGCTTATGCCATGCGCCACCTGGCGGATATATTTCCGCCCGATCAGGCATCCTCGGCAAGGACAGTCACTGCTTCGATCACAGGGTTGCCGAACGGCACCGGGCATGCGCTGGCTTTGACAGGTTCTGACGGCTCCGTAGCCCTGTTTCTCTGGAACGAAGCGCAGGTGTGGGACTCTGCGCGCCAGGCGCTGAAGTTCGTCACTCCCCTGCCCGTTCAGGTCACGATGGGTGGATCGTGGAATGTCAGCTACTTTACCCCTGCGGAAGACACAACCTTTCCAGTTTCCGCGACAAACGGCAGCTATCAAACCTACGTTTCTTCCTATCCAACGGCACTGGTTTTCAGGAAGAAGTAGCGTTTGATCCAACCTGATGGGAGGCGAGTTCGGCACCGACTCGCCTCCTGTCCATCCTCGCCGGCAGCCGATCCTTCCGGTCCTTCTCATCAACGTGAGCGCGATGTGAAGCAGCCTGGGACGCTTATGACCGCCGGACGCCGGTGTACCATGAGCTTCCCCACAGCTCACGCCTCTCCTTGAAACTTTTGATCCCTGATGTTGCGCGAAGTGCAGCATGCAGGACGATTCTTGCACTATGATTGCAGTTGCAATTTCCAAAAGGAGTTGAGGCAATGAGGCAGCAGGAGCTTACCACTCGCCAGCTCCCGGCGGGAGACTGGGCGACCATGATTCTGGAAGATACCTTCCGCACGCCTGCCCCTGTACCTTTGGCTGCCGCACAGTCCGATCACTCCAACCACTACGACGCCGGTGTTACGCGTGTCCTGGTCGTCGACGATGAGCAGCTGATCGCCGACACGCTTGCACGCATTCTCAACCTGAACGGCTTTGCGGCAAACGCCGTGTACAGCGGCGATGCGGCGCTGGCAGCGCTCGATTCTGTTTGCCCCAATATCGTTCTAAGCGATGTACGCATGCCGGGCCGCAGCGGGATCGAGATCGGTATCCTGATTCGACAGCAATGTCCGGAAACCCGCGTCGTGCTCTTCTCCGGACAGGCCGGGGTGAGTGCGTTGATGGACCAGGCGCGGGAGAACGGCTATGGCTTTGAGCTGTGGCCCAAGCCTCTCCATCCACGCGAACTGGTGCGCCGTCTTCGTGAGCTTTAATCTCGGCTTTTAGAGCGGCGCAACTCCTCAGGCACCGGCCCTGGAGGCCGCGGGCGTTGAACTCATCGTAAAAACCACCTCGGCTCCTCCGGTCAGGGCTGCATGTGAAACCATGCTTTCCCGGTGCGGCTTGCCGTCGATGGTTACGCCCGAAACATACACCGCATCCGCCCCGTTGCCGTCGGCGCGCAGCACTGTCGGTTTGCGGCCCGGTACCTGCAGCGTAGCCCGGTTGAACAGCGGGCTGCCCAACGTGTATTCCGGCTTGCCTGGGCAGACGGGGTAGATGCCGATCGCGCTCAGAAGGTACCAGGCCGACATGGAGCCGGTGTCCTCGTCGCCTGCGAATGAGCTTTCGGAGTAAAGCTCGTTGAGCACGCGGCGCACCCAGAACTGTGTGCGGTCGGGGCGGCCTGCGGCGGCAAACAGGTAGAGCACGTGGTGCACGGGCTGGTTGCTGTGCGCGTACTGCCCGAACGGCACGGCGGCCATCTCCGACATCTCGTGGATTTCTCGCCCGTAGGGGCCGATGTTGAAGTTCGGCGCGGTCGCGAGCATCGCCTCCAATGCCTCAGCAAACGGTTCGCGGCCGCCGTAGGCTTCCATCAAGGCAGGCACATCGTGCGGCACATCGAAGCGATGCTGCCAGGCCGCGCCCTCGACATAGGGGTTGCCCCAGGCGACGGGATCAAAGGGTTCGAGCCAGCTGCCATCGGCTTTCTTTCCGCGGAAAAAGCGCGTCTTCGCGTCGAAAACATGCCGCCAGTTCCCTGAGCGCTGCGTAAACATCGCGGCATCCTCTGCGTGGCCCAGCGTCTTCGCGACCTGCGCGATGCAGAAGTCTCCATACGCCGCATCGGTGGTTTCGGCGACCGACTGGTCGACCTGATCGGCTGCGTCATAACCCAGCTTGAGGTAGCTCTCGATGCCGCGGCGGCCCCAGCCCTTGTCCGGGTCGCCCGGCGTGGTGGCATGCTTTTTGAGCCCTGCGTAGGCCCCTTCCAGGTCGAAACCGCCGATGCCCTTGACCGCCGCATCGCCGTAAACGGCATCGATCAGGCTGCCGGTCATACAGGCACGGTAGCCGGGGCACGGGAACTGCGGCAGCCAGCCGCCCTCCTTCGAGGCATTGACCCAGGCCTGCAGGATTTCGCCCAGCCGCTCGGGAAAGCACAGCGTCATGAACGGGTACCAGGCACGATAGACGTCCCAGTAGCCGTGGTCCGCGTACATCACACCCGGCGTGAGCTTGCCGGAGTAGGGACTCATGTGCTGCGGCTTGCCGGCGGCATCGGGCTCGTGCCAGGTACGCGGAAACAGCAGGGCGCGGTAAAAGCAGGAGTCGAAGATGCGCTGCTGCGATGGGGTGCCGCCCTCGACGGTGAGACGGCTGAAGTGCTCGTTCCAGGTCGTAGCCGCGCGGAGCCGCAGCTCGTCGATGGAGTGCCGGCCGACTTCAAGATCGAGATTTCGCTGCGCTTGCTCGAAGGAGATAAAGGAGGTCGCGATCGCGGCGCGCAAGGGGGCGTTGCCTTCAAAGCGGGCGATGCCGACGGTGAAGCGCTTGTCCGTGCTTGTTTTGAAGCTGCTCCAGCTTTCATCGAAGCGGACAACATAGTAGGTTGCGAAGCCTTCCGGAACCCCGCCCTCGTTCGCCTTCGACGCAAAACGGATCGTGCGTCCGGCAGCATCGGCGTCCAGAGCGACGGCGTCTCCCGGAACCTCGATCAGCAGCCCACGGTTCCTGACATCATGGAACCGCGTTTGCAGCAGGCAGCAGCGCTCTGTCGGGACCAGCTCCACGTCGGCACGGTAGCGCGTCATGCCAAGGCGAAGAGAGTGCGGCGCGAGCTGCGCGTCTTCGACTCGATACGACGCGGCACGAGCACCGGGGTTGGCGCTGACCTCGTCTGAAAACGGCAGAAACACGGCCTCTCCATAATCTGAAAGCCACGGGGAGAGTTGATGGGTCGACCGGAACCCCTGGATCCGTCGCTCGCCCGGGTGAAACATCCACGGCGTGCCGGCGCTGGACTGGAGCGTCCAATGCGCCATGCCGAAGGGCAGCGCCGCGATGGGCAAAGTGCCGCCGCGCGAGAAATAGGGGGTTGAATCCGTCCCCTGTAACAGGTTGACCCGCTCTACGCGGCCCTGCGACGGTGCTTCGGGGCCCCCATGCTGGCTGCGGTCGGTGATGATCTCCTGCGCGGGTGCGTTCGCGCCGGCAGCCAGCGCGGCCAGGCCGGCGCTCTTCAGAAATGTTCGTCGCGTGGAACTCATGGGAGGAGTGTATCGCG
>CAXSBW010000013.1:22281-44244 GCA_964235795.1 uncultured Acidobacteriaceae bacterium
CACGCGGGCAAGCATGGTTCTTCACCCGCAAGACGAGGCTTTCAGCCGGCTTGAAGATTTCTCTTGCCAAACGTCCCATCCGTGCTATTCTCAGCTTGCGCTCAAGTGATTGGTTGTTCAGCAGTTCGGCTCGCCAAGCCAGACGCCCTGCACATTTTCTTCCACCAAGCCCTACAGCGTACCCGCCTTATCAGCAGCTCGTCCTCGAATGGATGGCAAAGGCGTGGTCGGAGCTTCGGCACTGTGCCGTCGCTTTTGTGGCTGCGTGCGGCAGAGCAAGCTGGGGCTATCGCCTCCTCTTATCCGGGACTCCCGGGCACTTCCTTACGCAAATCGATTCCGCCCATGTCGCCGGCTTTGCCGCGCGCAGGGCCGCAGCACACCGCAACCGTTGTCTCGCCGCGCGCAGGAAGTGCGCTGCCATGCGAGCGAAGAAGCTGTGTGCGTTCCCAAGGGACCTAAAACTTTCATGACCCAATTTGTTGATTTCGCAATCTCTGATGCACTCAAGAACCGCCTGACCACCTGCAATTTCATGACGCCGACCCCCGTGCAAGCCGGCGCGATTCCACCGGCACTCGAAGGCAAGGACGTGTTGGCCACTGCGCAGACCGGCACCGGCAAGACACTCTCCTTTCTGCTGCCGATCATTGAAAAGATCCAGGCCGAAAAGACCCGCGGAGCCGCCGCGCTGATCCTGCTGCCGACGCGCGAGCTCGCCATGCAGGTAGAAAAGGCGTTTCGCCAGATCACCACCGGCATCAGCGTCGCGCTGGTCGTCGGCGGCATGGCGGAAGGGCCGCAGATCGAGGCCATTCGCCGCGGCGCGCGCCTGATCGTCGCCACCCCCGGACGGCTGGAAGATTACATCAGCCGCAAGCTGGTCCGTCTCGAAGGCGTCAAAATCCTGGTTCTCGACGAAGTCGATCGCATGCTCGACATGGGCTTCAAGCCCGCGATTCGCCGCATCGCCGACTGCCTGCCCAAGGAGCGCCAGACGCTTTGCTATTCGGCCACGCTCGACAACCAGATCAAGGAGGTCGTGCGCGACTACCTGAAGGATCCGGTACGCGTCGAGATCGGCTCGGTGCTCAAGCCGTCGGAAACCGTGACGCTCCAGGCGTTTGAGGTCGATGCCGACTCCAAGCTCGAACTGTTGACGCACCTGATCAACTCCGAGCCCGGCTCGTTTATCGTCTTTGTGCGTACAAAGCACGGTGCCGATCGTATCGCGATGCGCCTTGAACGCGGCGGTATCCAGGCAGCGCGCATCCACGGCGACCGCACCCAGTCGCAGCGCAATGCCGCCCTGCGTTCATTCTCGCAAGGCCGTGAGCGGGTTCTGGTCGCGACCGACGTCGCGGCTCGCGGGATCGATGTCGCTCACGTGGCGCACGTCGTCAACTACGACATGCCGAAGGAAGCGGAAGATTTCGTGCACCGGGTCGGCCGCACCGGTCGCGCTTCCGCATCCGGGGTGGCGTCCACCTTTACCACCCCGAACGAAAAGGGCGATCTGCGCAAGATCGAGCGTCAGCTCAATATCAAGATCAAGCGCTTCCGTGTTCGTCCGCATGGCGTGGTTGTACCGGCTCCTGTTTCGGGCGACATGGTCGTCGCCTACTAAACTCCTGATTGACAAGACCCTCGGCCTAAAGGCCGAGGGCTTTTTCTTGCGCTCAGCGTCCGCTCGAGCCGAAGCCTTTTGCTTCGCGCGCGCTTGCAGACAGCTCTTCGACGACCAGCAACTCAAGGTGCGTCATGGCCTGAAACGGCGACATCTGCGCGATCTTATCGCCGGCTTCCACTGCCACACTGACATCGGTCGAGACGAGTCGCGCATCGAGCAGCCGGCCCGTTTCGTCTCGCTCGAGCGACAAGTGAAAGCGCGGCTGGTTGACATTGACCAGGCACACCAGGATCTCGCCCCGGTAGCCTGCGTCGATGCGGCCTCCCGCATAGGTCACACCGCGGGCCGCCATGCTGGATCGATCGCCCAGCACAAAGCCCATGCCTGCCGGCCCTTCGACTGCGATGCCGGTTCGTACTTTGACCGGGACGCCGGGCTCGAGCACCACGCCCTCGATCGCGTATAAATCAAAACCCAGATCATGCCCGGAGTAGTTGACCGACGGCACGCGCGCCAACGGGTGCAGGAGCTTGACTTTAATCATCTGACGGGCTGCCGCCGGCGATGGACGGAATCACCAGCACTTCATCCCCGTCCTGAAACTGGTAGCTGTCGTTGCCGAGAAAGCGAATATCTTCCTCGTTGACATAGAAGTTGATAAACCGGCGCACCGTGCCGTCTTCGCCGCGCAGGTGCGTCCTGAGCGCAGGAAAGTTCGTCTCGATGTCCTCGATCAGCTCTGGAAGATGCGCGGCGGATGATTGCAGCTCGCGCTCTCCGTTGGTGTGTTTTTGAAACGCAGCGGGCAGCAAAACGCGTACGGGCATGGTCGGCTCAATCTCCTGCGACCAGTTCGGCGGCGAACTGATGGCGGTCGAGATACTCTTCAAAGTCACGCAGGCGCGGCCGAACGGCCTCCTGCCGGGGAAAGCACTCCGCCACGGCATCGGTGGTTTTCAGGCCGTTGCCCGTGATGCAGCACACCGTGGTTTCATCCGGGTGGATGCGCCCGTGTGCGTAGAGCCGTGCCGTGACCGCCGTGGTGACGCCACCGGCGGTCTCAGTGAAGATTCCTTCAGATTCGGCCAGCTCGCGGATGCCGGAGACCACCTCAACATCCGAAACATCCTCAGCCCATCCGCCGGTGTCGCGAATCATGCGCGCCGCGTAGATGCCATCGGCCGGGTTCCCGATCGCGAGCGAACGCACGATGGTGTTTGCTTTTTGCGGCTCGATAAAGTCCGCCCCATTCTTTACAGCGGTCGAGATGGGCGAGCAGCCTGTTGCCTGCGCTCCGAAAAAACGCACCGGCTTGTCTTCGACCAGGCCCAGGGTCACGAGCTCACGGAATGCTTTCCGGATTTTTGTAATCAGGGAACCGCCGGCCATCGGGCACACGATGTTGTCGGGCAGTCGCCAGCCCAGCTGTTCGGCGATCTCGTAGCCCACGGTCTTTGAACCCTCGGCGTAGTAGGGCCGCAGGTTTACATTGACGAAGCCCCAGTTGAAGCGGTCGGCGATCTGCGAGCACAGCCGGTTCACATGGTCGTAGCTGCCGTCGATCCGGATCAGGTTCGCACCGTAGACCTCGGTGTTGAGGATTTTCGCGGCTTCGAGATCGGCCGGAACCAGGATGTAGGTCTTGAGTCCGAGTCGTGCGGCATGGGCAGCCACCGCGTTGGCCAGGTTGCCGGTGGATGAGCAGCCGACTGTATCAAAGCCGAAGGCCTGCGCGTTGGCCAGTGCTACCGCGACGACGCGGTCCTTGAAGGAGAGCGTGGGCATGCAGACAGCGTCGTTTTTGATCAAGAGATTGTTCGCGCCGATGCGCTCACCGAGGTTCGGCGCCTGCACCAGAGGGGTCCAGCCGGCCGGGGTGCGCGGAACGTAGGATTCCGGCACCGGCAGCAGCGACTGGTAGCGCCACATGGAGGCCGGGCCCCGCGCGATCGAGTCGCGGGTCACAGTCGCTTTCGCCAGGTCGAGGTCGACAAACACCTCGAGCGGCGAAAAACACTCGTCACAGATCGATAACGGCGCATTGTCGAAGCGCTTGGCGCACTCGCGACAACGTAGTTCGTAAGCTAATGCCATCCTTTGCCCTCGCTAACGAGAGCAGCCGATGGAACGGGCACAGCGACGACTTCGTACCGTACAGCAATACCGCGGTTCGGAAATTAGCGAGATGGCGGACGCCTCGCGGCACCCAACACCCCGAATCTCATGTTCCCCTCCAGCCTTGCGGCCATCAGGAGAGAGTTGACACCGTTGTCCGGAATTGCACCGGCCGGTTGTCGTGGCGTCACAGGGCCCGTCCCTCAACCACTCTGCATGAAATCCAGGCTCGCCCCTGGAAGACTCCAAGGGAGCAAACTTGAACTGACTATGTGATACCACGGAGTTGGGAATGGATGCAACCACAGCAGAGAATTCAGTCCCAGAACAGTGACACCCCTTCAGCGCTGGCGGCACCACTCAACTCCTTGTCGAGGGTCGCGAGCGGCAAACGCCGCCGCTGCGCGAGCTCCAGGTAGGCGGCGTCGTAGCTGGTGAGCCGGTGCTTTGCGGCCAACTGCAGGATGCTGCTCCAGGCCATCGTGCAGGTGTGCGGGTCGACATCGATCATATGCATGGGCAGGTCGGCCAGGTAGTCGTTCACCGTTTGTAAATCATGCCTGTGCCGCCTGTATCCGATCAGCAGTACATTGGCGATTTCCAGCTGCCAAAGCTGGGGCACGAATGCACCCTGGCTCGCGATCCGCGTTTCCAAGCGAGATGAAGCGGCATCTTCCGGCTCCCTATAAATCAACGCGATGGTAGCCGAAGCATCGACCACGACACTCAAGGACGGCCCTCATCCCGCCACTGCTTATATGTTTCCCAGTCGAAAGGCCCCATTTTCAGGCTTTGGGCTCGTTCGCGTATCCGCTTGAAAGCCTCATCCGCTCGTGCTCGATCCTCTGCTGTAAACGTGCGGGACTGAGGCCGTACCAGCTGCGCCACCGGCTTGCCGTGCCGAGTAATCAGCACTTCCTCGCCGCGCTCCACGCGATCCAGCAGGTTGCCGAGGGTGTTCTTTGCTTCAAATGCACCGATTTGCAGCATCCTCTCTCCTTCCAGCTTGAGCTAGCTTAATCGGAAGGAACCCTGCTTTGCAATTCCTGCAGCCGCCCCGGCGATTGCGTATGCTGGCCAGTATCCAAACCGGAGGCCCTTCCCGTTGCTTATCTTTTCTCGCCTGATCTTCCCTTCCCGTGCCTTGTACCTATCAACCCTTCTGCTTTCCACCTCGGCCATCCTGGCGCAAACGCCCGTTTCGCCCAACCCGGTACTCGGCTCTTCCAACCCCGTGTCCGCGGAGCCGGCTGTCAAGCGCCCATCGACCACGCCCTGCATCGTGCCTCTATTCACGGGTCAGCAGTTCATTGACTATTCCGACAAGCAGTACACCTACACCCCGCCGGCCAACTGCAAAGGGCCCTATGCCAGGGTGGTGTTTACCGCGGACTTCAACGTGTCGGCGGGCCGGCAGTTCGATCGCACCGGACGCTTCTTCCTGGGCGGAGCCAACATCTACTTCGGCACCACCGCCGAGCCGCGCACCGCGCTCAGCCCTTCCTGGCACGTCGAGCGCGACATCACCAATCTGAGCGCGCTGCTCACTGCCACTCAACCCGTCGTCGCCTCGCTCGGCAACTTTTACGGCGTCTCGGGCGGGGTCAACTACAACGGCCTGATTACCGGCTCGGCGCAGCTTGAGTTCTACCCTTCCGGCCCCCATGATCCCGCGCCGGTCGTGCCCGATGTTGTGCTGCCGCTCAGCGCGACCGGCGGCTCGACTGCGCTGCAAACCACGAGCGATCGCCTGAACGGCACATTCCCGAGTCTGCCGCGCAACATTGAAAAAGCGTCGCTCGAGCTGATCTCGCAAAGCCAGGCCGGCGACGAGTTCTGGTACACCTGCTCGCCCGACAGCGTGGCCACGGCACTGCAGAACTGCGGCGGCACCGGCTTTCGGGAGACCGAGGTGTACGTGGACAATCAGCCCGCCGGCATCGCGCCCGTTTTTCCCTGGATCTACACGGGCGGCATCGATCCCTCCCTGTGGGAGCCGGTCACCGGTCTGCAAACGCTCAATTTCAAGCCCTATACCGTTGACCTGACCCCCTTTGCCGGCACGCTTTCAGACGGCGGCACCCATGTCGTCGGCATGAGCGTTTTCAATGCCAACCATGAGTTCGACGTGACCGGGACGCTGCTGTTGTACCTCGATCACGGCGCAAAGCAGACCTCAGGCGCGGTGACGGAGAATACGCTGAGCCCCGCGCCAACCCCGTCGATCGACGCCGAGGCGCCGGTGGACGCGAGCGGGACCACACACGGCAAAACCCTGGTCAGCTCGCTGCGTACATTCGCACTGAGCGGTTATGTCAACACGTCGCACGGCAAAGTGACGACAACGGTCAACGAGCAGGTCAACTTCGGCAACTACGAGCTGATCAACGTGAACAACTTCATCTACACGCAGGACCTGGCCCAGCTGACCACGGCGCAAACCGACACGAAGACGCAAACCGGTGCGGGCGTGGTGGAAACGCAAACAAACACCGTGTACCCGTTCACCTTCAACTACGCCTACAACAGCAATGCCGACGGCTCGTACTCGCTCGTTGCGCACTCGTACCAGCAGGACTTCGAATACGCGAAGCAGATCGTGAACGGGGTGGACGGCTACTCGAACGGCTCGCAGGAAGAGGTCAACTCGACGGACCAGTACTCAGTGAATGCGGCCGGCGCGCTGGTGACCCGGACCACGGGCAGCACCGGCAGCTACAAGGCTACGGACACGCTGGGCAGCTGCTACAGCCGTACCTTGACCTCCAGCGGACTGAAGCTGACGAAGGTGGAGGACGGCGCGATTTGCGGCGGAACCAACCGGCCGTAACTTCACGTGCCGGTCAAGCGAGAGGAGCTCCGCGTCAGCGGGGCTTTTTCGCTGCACGGAAATCATCTTCTTGAATCGTTTTCAACGGCGAATCAAGGGATGGTTGCGGCTGATTCGACACAGCAAGGCAGCTCGCATCTACTATCAGTTAGTTGAGAACCGCTGTCCGGCGGCATGCAGGCGGCTCCGCAGACACACGGCACCGAAACGGGAGTGATGAACATGAGCGACGACTTCGAGCGCGCACGGCAGGGCAGGCGCGGCGGCGCACCCTGCGACGAGCAGCCCACGCCGGACTCGGCTACGCATGGAGAGCCGCGCAGGGACTGGGCTCCGGTGCCCGGCAACAGCATCGGCGCGGAGCCGATCTCACGGCGCGGCTTTCTCCAGGGAGCGACCCTGGTCGCCGGCCTTGCCGTCAGCGCCCCGGCCGCCGCTGTAGCCCAGGGTTCAAACCAGGCTGCCGGCCCGATCGCGAAAATGCCGTTGTCGTTGACGATCAATGGTGAAAGGCACGACCTGCAGGTGGACCCGCGCATCAGCCTGCTCGACCTGCTGCGCGAGCAGATCGGCATGACCGGCACGAAAAAAGGCTGCGACCATGGCCAGTGCGGCTCCTGCACGGTGATCGCCGGCGGCCGCCGCATCAACAGCTGCCTGTCGCTGGCGCTCGTGCACGAGGGCGACCACGTGACCACCATTGAGGGCCTGGCCACCGGCGACCAGCTGCACCCCGTGCAGGAGGCTTTTCTGGAGCACGACGGCTACCAGTGCGGCTACTGTACGCCGGGCCAGATCATCTCCGCGGTCGCGCTGCTGGACGAAGTGAAACAGGGGCAGCCCAGCCAGGTGACACGCAACCTGCAACAGACCGGGCCTGTCGATTTAACACCGGAAGAGATCAAGGAACGCATGAGCGGCAACCTGTGCCGCTGCGGTGCCTACCCCGGCATCGTGGCCGCGGTGCAGCAAGCGTACCGGCAAAGCGCGGGAGGGTCCCAGTCGTGAATTCTTTTGAGTTTCAGCGCGCCGACTCACCGGAAAACGCCGTGCAGGCCCTGACCCACGCAAAGCAGGCGAAGCTGCTCGGCGGCGGCACCAACCTGATCGACCTGATGAAGCAGAACGTCGAGCGGCCTTCCGGGCTGATCGATATCAACCGGCTGCAGCTCGCCGAGATCACCCCGCTGCCCGACGGCGGCCTGCGCCTGGGGGCGACCGCCCGTAACAGCGACACTGCCGCTCACCCGGCGGTGCGGGCGCAGTACCCCATGCTTTCGCAGGCGATCCTTGCCGGGGCTTCGGCCCAGCTGCGCAACATGGCGACCAATGGCGGCAACCTGCTGCAACGCACCCGCTGCTACTACTTCTACGACCCCGCCTACACGGCCTGCAACAAGCGCGCGCCGGGCTCGGGCTGCGCGGCTATCGAGGGTTACAACCGCATCCACGCGATCCTGGGGGCCAGCCCCGAGTGCATCGCGACGCACCCCTCTGATATGTGCATCGCTCTTGCCGCGCTGGACGCAAAGGTGCGCGTACGCGGCCCCAGGGGAGAACGTCTGATTCCCTTCTCCGAGTTCCATCGCCTGCCCGGCAAAACGCCGCAGCTCGATGCCAACCTGAAGCCCGACGAGCTCATCCTGTCGATCGACCTGCCGAGGTCGCCCTACGCCGCGCACTCCCACTACCTGAAAGTGCGCGACCGCGCCTCCTATGCGTTCGCGCTGGTGTCGGTCGCTGCTGCGCTTGAGCTTGAAAGCGGCACCATCAAGAGTGCGCGTGTGGCCCTTGGCGGCGTGGCGCACAAGCCCTGGCGTGCCGAAGAAGCTGAGAAGTCGCTCGTCGGCAAGCCCGCGACCGAAACGAGCTACCATGCCGCGGCCGAGCTGGCGCTGGCCGGTGCCAAAACCTACGAACATAACGCCTTTAAAGTGCCCATGGGCAAGCAGGCGATCGTGCGCGCCCTCATGGTCGCGCAGGGAGAACAGGCATGAGCGCCGCACCCTCCGCAACACCGACGAAGATCGGCGACCCGGTCAGCCGCCTCGACGGCCGGGCCAAGGTGACCGGCACAGCCAAATATGCCGCCGAGTTCAAGGTGCCGAACGAAGCCTGCGGCGTGATGGTGACCAGCACGGTCGCCAATGGCCGCATTACGCGGATGGACACCTCTGCCGCGGAGCGCGCGCCCGGCGTCGTTTTCATCATGACGCCGGCCAACGCGCCGCGCCTGCCGGGCTTCGGCAAGGCAGGCGTCAACCCGCCGGCAGGTCGTGTCCTGCAACTGCTCCAGGACGCCAACGTGCACTACAACAACCAGCCGATTGCCGTGGTTGTCGCCGAGTCGCTTGACGAAGCTCGTGCGGCCGCCGCCCTGATCGATGTACGCTACGACACCGCGCCGCCGACGCTCGACTTCCAGGCCGGCTTCGCGCAGGCGCATACCGCCAAGTACAAGATCCCGCCGATGCTGAGCGAGGGCCAGGTGCCCGACGGCTTCGCGCAGGCCGAGGTCACGATTGACCAGACCTACACGACGGCGCTGCAAAACCACAATCCCATGGAGCCGCACGCCACCGTAGCCGAGTGGAAGGGTGAGCTGCTGACGCTCCACGACGCCACGCAGTACATCTTCGGCGTGAAGAAGACCGTCGCGAAAACCCTCGGCATTCCCGACGACAATGTCCGCGTGATCTGCCCGTACACCGGCGGCGGCTTCGGGTCCAAGGGCTCCACCTGGTCGCACGTGGTATTGACCGCGATGGCGGCCAAGGTCGCCAAACGACCGGTTCGCCTCGCGCTTGAGCGCCCCCAGATGTTCGGGCCCGTCGGCGGCCGCCCGCAAACGCATCAGCACATCGTGCTCGCGGCGAAACGCGACGGCAAGCTCACCGCCATCCGCCATGACTGCTTCAGCAACGTGTCCGTGGTCGAGGACTTCATCGAATCCTCCTCGTCGCAGACGCGCATGCTGTATGACGCGCCGGTCATCACGACCTCGCAAAAGCTGGTTTCGCTCAACCTGGGTACACCGACCTTTCAGCGTGCGCCCGGCGAAGCCACCGGCACCTTTGCGCTCGAGATCGCGATGGATGAGCTGGCCTGCGAACTGAAAATGGATCCGATCGCTTTGCGGCTCAAGAACTACGCCGAGGACGACCCGACCAGCCATAAACACTTTTCAAGTAAGCACCTGCGCGAGTGCTACAGCCAGGGCGCGGACCGGTTCGGTTGGGCGAAGCGCACCGCCGAGCCGCGTTCGCACCGCGAAGGGACTGAGCTGATCGGCTACGGCATGGCGACCGCAACCTACCCGGCGAACCGCTCGGAGGCGCAGGCCGCGGTGCGCTTTGAGCCCAGCGGCCGCGTCACCGTCATCTCCGGCACGCAGGATCTCGGTACCGGCACGTACACCATCATGGCGCAGGTGGCAGCGGCCACGCTCGGCATGCCGATCGGGCTGTTCGACGCACAGCTCGGCGATACCAAGCAGCCGCAGGGTCCGGTTTCGGGCGGCTCGCAAACGGCCGCCTCGGTCGGGCCCGCGGTGCAGGCCGCGGCCCAGCAGGCGGTTCTCAAGCTGGTCACGCTTGAGATCGGCAACGCAGCTTCGCCGTTCCACGGTGCCCTGCCGGAAGAGCTCGACTTCAAGGACGGCAAACTGTTTCGCAAGTCTGCCCCGGCCAATGGCGTTGCCTTTACCCAGATCCTTGCCCGCAACAGCGGCGCTCCGGTCGAGGCGAAAGCCACCGCGGAACCGTCGCAGGATGTCGAGGAGTTCTCGCAGCACTCCTGGGGCGCGGTCTTCGCCGAGGTCGCGGTGGATGAGAGTGTGCCCAAAATCACCGTCCGGCGCCTCACGGCCGTGTACGACGTCGGCACGCTGCTGAACGCGAAAACCGCGACCAGTCAGCTGATTGGCGGCCTGGTCTGGGCGCAAAGTCTCGCGCTGGAAGAGGCCACCCACATCGACTCGAAAACCGGTCGCCCGGTCAACAACAATCTGGCCGAGTACCATGTGCCTGTCAATCTCGACATCGGTGAGCTCGATGTTTCCGTAGTCGGCATTCCGGACAAAAACTTCGAGCCATTGGGCGCGCGCGGTGTCGGAGAAATCGGCATTACGGGCGCGGCGGCAGCCATCGCGAATGCGATCTATCACGCGACCGGCAAGCGTTTGCGCGACGCGCCGATCACGCCGGATAAGCTGCTGGCCTGATCGGCTCGTCACTCTGCCGTGCCTTGCACAACCGTGCAGGGCGCGGCTTTTCGCGAAGGCTCAAGCGATCGCGCTCGGTCCCCCGGACAGCGGGCAACTCATCAGGATTGCGTCTTCTTCCGGGTTGCGGTAGTAGCGGACGCGGATCCCATCCTGCCGAAAGCCAAGCCGCCGGTAGAGGCGAAGCGCATCCTCATTCGAGACTCTTGCTTCAAGCACCAGCCGTTCCGCCGCATGGTGACACGCCCACGCCAGCGCCGTTTCTGCCAGTGCCCGGCCCACGCCGCGCCTGCGGAAGCGGGGCGCGGTCACAACGGCTTCCAGCTCCGCCAGTCCGGACACGTGACTGGCGATGGCGAACCCAAGTGCCTCCTTCTGCTCTGAACGCGCCACCCATGCGCCGCGACGCGCGGGATTGCCGCCGATCACTGCAAGCATGCGGTAGAACTCGGCCGGCGGCCAGTGGGGTGCCGTGGGCACCTCGGCCGCCACGGCGACAACGGCTTCCACGTCGCCGGATTCCATGGGGCGGACGTAGATATCCATCCGCGTCCCGGGCCTCCAACTCACTTTGCCGGCACCGGCTGCGTCAGCATCTCTTCAGGCCTCCAGAGATACAGCGCGTCCAGAGTGGCCGGATCGTCCCAGTCGCCGGCCTCGACCCGAGCCCATGCATACCGCAGCGCATCCGTCGCCGTCGGCTCTTCGACCAGCCGCGCTTCCGGAAACAGCGCGGCCACTCGCCCCTCACACACCGCCATGTCCCCGTCCGTTGTCGATGTCATTTGGGCGTGGGCTTCCGCCGCGCTCGCAAGACGTTCTTCTCCGGAGCCCGGCCGCAGGTACACACGCCCTCTGCCTGCGTCGAATGCGACGGCCCGCGTGCCGCTGGATGCGGCCAGTATGGCCAGGCGCGACAGCGCCACAATCGGTGCGCCGGTCGCTTCGCACAACGCCTTGGCAGCGCTTAAACCGATCCGCATGCCGGTAAAGCTGCCGGGGCCTCGCACAACGACGATCGCCCGCAGCCCGGCAGGTCCAGCCGCCCCGAACAACTCCCGCAGGGCCCCCGTCAGCTGGGTCCCGGCTGTGCGCGGCGGCAGCACAACCTGTGCTGTGACCGTCACCCCACTCTCACCTGCGTGCCCCAGCGCGAGGGTCGAAGACGCCCCGCAGGTGTCGAGCGCGAGCACCAGCTCGCTTCCACGTTCAACCTGCGCCATCGGCTGCCTGTTCATCGAGCCGCACCAGCACCTTCGCCAGCTGCGCGTCGTTGCTGTAGCCGGAGCGCTCCGCCCGCAGTCGCGCCGCGGCTGCGATGCTTTCCCGCTCATGCGGGCGCGCCAGGTAATGCAGGGCTTTCTCGGCGCACTCTTGCGCCGAGCTAAAGAACACGGCTTCCCTGTCTTCCTCAAAACAGGCCTGGTGCCCCGGCGTGCGCTCCGCCAGCAGAAACTGACCGCAAGCCGCGATCTCAATAGCTTTATGGGCAACATCGTCCTCATTGCGATGGGTCACAAAGGCCAGGTTTACCTTGGACCGCCAGATGCTCTCTCGGTAGGCCGCGTCCTTCATCATGCCGCCTGTCACGTATTTCGAGCGCAGCTCCTCCGGCCACGTGCGGTCCCAGCGCGGGCCGGCCACGGCCAGCGGCAACCCGAACTCGTCCCCCAAGCGCAGAAGAAACGCCGGACGCTCCTCGAGCGGACTGCCCGTGTACGAGACGCCCCGGTCCCGATCCGCGTCGCTCCAGCCGGCGGGCGGCGGAAAGTGCTGCCCGGGTTCGTATGAGAACAGCAGCTTGACAGCAGGGAGTCCCCAGGCCTGGTAGCGCTGGACATCTGCCTCGCGAAAAACGCAACTCAGGTCAAACAACCGGAATATCTTAAGGAACTGCATCCAGCAGCCGTCCTCGCGGGGGCCGAATGGGTTGTCCTGGTTGACACACACTACCTTGCAGCCGGCAGCCTTGATCGTCTCAATCGTCTTTGCCGTGAAGTGCACCGGTTTGTCGAGCCACACGATGTCGGGCTTCTGCTCTCGCACCGCGAGCAGGAGTGCCCGGTTGATCGACGCGACCAGCGGGCCCACGGGAAACCGAAACTGGAGCGCGCGTCCGTAGCGCGACCGGAGCTCCCACGGCTCCAGCGGAAACGGCACAACCTCCTGCCCGAGCCGGCGCAGAGCCTCACCCCGGTACGCGGACGTGTTGCCCGCGCCCAGCGCCGCGACGTAGAGGATTTTCCAGCGTTTTGCCCCTTCGCTCATTCGCTCCTCGTCCTGAACCTCAATCCTCGACCCGGACCTCAATCCTGTTCCGTCCTTATCGGCACTTGCGTCGTTTTTGTTCAGCGAAGGCTGTCGAGAGCCTGCCAAAGATCGGCCTGCAGGTCCGCGAGATCCTCGATGCCGACCGAGATGCGCACCATGCCGTCAGTGATGCCGAGTCGCGCCCGCTCCTCGGCGCCGATGGCCGCATGGGTCATGGTCGCGGGATGCGAAATCAGGGTCTCCACCCCGCCCAGCGACTCGGCCAGCGTGCACACCCGCAGCTTCGTGAGAAAGGCATTGGCCCGCTCGAGCGATCCGAGCTCAAAGGCGATCATGCCCCCGAAACCCGACATCTGTCGCCGTGCCAACGCATGCTGCGGATGCGACGCGAGACCCGGGTAGAAGACGCGCTCGACCGCCGTGTGCTCGTCGAGCAGCGCGGCGATGGCCCGGCCGTTGCTGTCGTGCTCCCGCATGCGCACGGCCAGGGTCTTGACGCCGCGTAGCACCAGCCATGCCTCGAATGGTGAAAGGATGCCGCCCGTGCACTTTTGAATAAAGGCGAATCGCTCCCGGTGCTCGGGTTTGGTGCCGACCAGCACGCCGCCCAGACCGTCCGAGTGGCCATTCAGGTATTTCGTGGTCGAATGCATCACCAGGTCGGCCCCCAGCGCGATGGGCTGCTGGAAACAAGGCGACATAAAGGTGTTGTCGACCGACAACTCACAGCTGGTTCCGTGCCGGCGACCATGCTCACGGCAGATATCGACGACCGCGCGCACATCGGTCAATGTCATGAGCGGGTTGGTCGGTGTTTCGATGTGTACGAGCCGCGTGTTGGGTCGCAGCGCCGCACGCAGAGTCTCAGGGTCAGCGGTGTCCACATAGGTGAACTCGATGCCGTACCCGGCGACGATCCGGTTGAACAGCCGGGGCGTCCCGCCGTAAACGTTCTCACCGCACACCACGTGGTCGCCGGCCTTGAGCATCGTCACCAGGGCCGAGATGGCCGCCATGCCGCTTGCGAACACGTGGGCGCTGGTGCCGCCTTCGAGCGAGGCCAGGCTGGTTTCGAGCGCGTCGCGGGTGGGGTTCGAAACGCGCGAATATTCCCAGCCCTTGTGCCTGCCGATCTCCTCCTGGGCATAGGTGGAGGAGAGATAAAGGGGCACATTCACGGCACCGGTGAGCGGGTCGGGGGCTTGTCCGTCGTGGATCGCGCGGGTTGAGAATCCTGCCATGCCTTTAAGCTATCAGGGCGGGAAAGCATGGCAGCGCTTCGCGTTCCATCCCGGTTCGGCGTGCATGCCTGATGTTGCAAATTGAGCCAGATTTTTAATGGAACCAGGTAAAAGCAATCGCTATGATCGGCACTGTTTCAACTTCGTTCCACTTTCCCCAGGAACTCACCCGCAAGAGGAGAAAACCATGAAAGCCAAAATCTATCCCAGGCTTCGCCGGAAATCTTTCAGGAACCCAACCCAGCTCCGGGCCGCTTATGCGCTCGGTTTTTTTGCGCTGTCAACCATCGCCGGCGCTCAGACAGCCCCGGCTGTGCTGACCGACAAAGGCGTGGTCGTCGGCAAACAGTTGCCCGGCAGCCCGGCCGTGGATGCGTTTCTCGGGATCCCGTATGCGGCACCGCCGGTCGGCAATCTCCGCCTGCGCGCGCCTGAGCCCCATGCACCCTGGAACACACCGGTTCAGGCAACAGCGGTTGCCAAGCCATGCCCGCAGGTCGTTCCCGTTGCAGGCACTGTCGTGGGCAGCGAAGACTGCCTGTACCTGAACGTGTACACGCCCGCGGAAAAGTCTCTCTTGCCGCGACCGGTCATGGTCTACATCCCCGGCGGCGGCTTTGTCGGCGGCTCGGCCTCGTCGCCCTACTACAACGGGCAGGCAATCGCTCGGCAGTCCGGCGTGATCGTGGTCACGGTGACCTACCGGGTGGGGGCGCTCGGCTTTCTGACCTCTCCTGCGCTGGATGCTGAAAACTCGAAGAAGATCTCCGGCAACTACGGCATTGAGGATCAGCAGCAGGCGCTGAAGTGGGTGCGCGCCAACATCGCCGCGTTTGGCGGCAATCCATTCGACGTGACCCTGTTCGGGGAGTCTGCCGGGGCAAACTCGGTCGAGGACCAGCTGACGTCGCCGTTCGTGACCGGCTTGTTTCAAAAGACCATCATCGAAAGCACTGTCGGCACGCCGTTGATTCCGAACCTGACGCTGGCTCAATCCGAGGCAGGCAGCAGTGCCGCCATCGTTTCTCAGGTCGGCTGCTCCACTGCCGGGGACGTCGCGGCCTGCCTGCGCGCGCTGCCGGCTGCTGCCTTCCTGAAGCAGACCCCAGGCACAACACCGGCTGTCACCGATCCGGTCGTCGATGGCGTTGTGCTGCCGCTCGCGCCGCTGCAGGCCTTTCAAACAGGCCGGTTCAACCGGGTGCCCACGATCATCGGCAGCAACCACGATGAGTTCACCAGCCTGATCGCCACGCAGCTGCCCCAGCTCATCAACCCGCCTCTCGGCGCGGCAGCCTATGGGCCGTTGCTCCAGAGCTTCTTCGGGCCCGGTGCCGCTGCCGTCGAGGCACAGTATCCGCTGAGCAACTATCCCAGTCCGCTGCAGGCTTTTGCCGCTGTCGGTACCGACGCCTTTGTCGCATGCCAGACAGAAGCGAAACGGGCTGCCTTGTCGCAGTACGTCCCTGTCTTCGGCTACGAGTTCCACGAGCTGAACCCGGCCACGGGCCCTATCCTTGGGCCGCCTGTGCCGAATTTCAACTACGGGGACTATCACACCGCGGAACTGCCGTATGTCTTCGGCTTTACCGCACCTGCCGGTGCGCCGGTTGCGGGCAAGGACATTCCCCTGTCGCACTCGATCATCGGCTACTGGACCAACTTCGCCGCGACCGGCTATCCCGGCGGTGCTCCTGTCAAGGGCGATCCGCGCTGGCCGTTCTACCAGGAACGAGCTCTGATCTCGCTCGAGGACCAGATCGCGCCGATCACCGTGCAGTCCTTTGACAACGACCATCACTGCGGCTTCTGGAACGCCGCCTCAGCCCGGTAGTTCAAAGGGCGGAGAAGCCGGTCACAGTCCGGCTTCTCCGCCTTGAAAGATGTGCTTCGACAGGTAGCGCTCGGCGGAGTCGGGCACGACTGTCGCGACGCGCCTGCCCGGGCCCAACCGCTGCGCGACGGCAAGCGCCGCATGCACGGCCGCGCCCCCGCTTGAGCCGGCCAGCACCCCTTCTTCGGCCGCCAGCCGCTGTACCATCCGGAATGCTTCCTCATCGGCTACACGGACAATCTCGTCCGCGACAGAGCCATCAAAGGTCGCGGGAATGAAGGAAACCCCGATTCCTTCCACCCGGTGGCGCCCCGGAGTGCCGCCTTGCAGGACCGACCCTTCGCTTTCTACCGCCACGGTCAGGATGCGGGCATCCTGCTCTTTCAGAAACCGGGCCACGCCGGAAAACGTACCGCCGGTGCCGACACCGGCGACCCAGGCATCGATGCGGCCATCCATCTGCTCCCACAGCTCGCGCGCGGTGGTTTCGTAGTGAAACGAGGGATTGGCGCTGTTTTCAAACTGCCCGGCGATAAAGCACTCAGGGTTGCCGTCGGCGATCGCATGGACGCGGGCGAGGGCCTCGCGGATGCCGCCTTCCTCGGACGTGCGATGCACGGTCGCGCCGAAGGCCCGCATTAACGTGACCTTTTCCTCGGCAAAGCCCTCCGGCACCACCAGGGCGACCTTGTAGCCGCGATTGATGCCCGCCAGCGCGAGACCCACACCGGTGTTGCCGGCAGTGGCTTCGACGATGGTCATGCCGGGCTTGAGCAGCCCGCGCCGTTCCGCGTCCCGCACAATGCCGAGTGCCGCGCGATCTTTCACGCTGCCGCCGGGGTTCAGGAACTCGAGCTTGGCGAACAGGCCGGCGCGGCCGGGCACCTGGTCCGCGCCCGGCAAAAGGCGGCGCATTTCAAGCACCGGCGTGGTGCCGATCAGGTCCAGAATGCTGGACGCGATTCGGCCCCTGCTCATGGCTAGGCCAGTTCCCGGGTCGCGTCCTCGCGCACCACGGCATGGACGGCATTCTTGATCTGGCTATTGACCATGGTGCAGGGCAACAGCATGGGTGACTTGGTGCACTGGACGGCCAGGGTGTGAGCGACGGCATCATAGCGCCACCGTACCGTCACGCCCATGTGGGTCACCTCGCCCGCGTCTGCCTGTACTTCGGAAACCGGCAGCCCGAATTGCGCGCCGCGCGCCATGAACTTCTGCAGGTGCTCGTGGGTGATGCCCTCAAAAATCTGCTCATCGCAACCTGCCATGGTGCTTCTCCTTAGTGGTCCTGCTTGCTCAGTTGTTGCCCGTTCGCGGGCGCCGGTGCACCTTTGGGGTAGTAGCCGCTGCGGGTGCGCACGTTCAGGTTCTTTTTGCTGCCGGTGGCGTGGGCCAGCACGCGCAACTGCCGGTAGCCGCCCAGCGCGGCCGGCCTGGTCGAGTGGTAGCCGATGGTGTACTGCGAACGAATGTCGCGCGCCACCTCGGCCGCGATTGCGTCCACGTCGTTGAGCGAGCGGGGAAAGTAGGCGATGCCGCCGGTCTCCTGCGACAGCAGCTGCAGGGCGCGCTTGGCCTGGCGCGCTTCATGCCCGCCGCCGTCGTCGCCGAACAGCAGGCCGATCGAGTAAACGATGGGGCCGCCCAGGTCCTGCACCCGGCGGATCGTCTGTTCCAGCGTCAGCCCGGACGCATTATCTTCACCGTCGGTGATGATCAGGATGACCTGCTTGGGCCGTTTCGCGCCCTTGCTCAGCTCGTCGGCCGAGGCCACGGTCGCGTCGTACAGGGCCGTGCCGCCCTTGGAATCGTAGTGCGCCAGGCCGTCGCGCAGCTTGTTCAGATCGCCGGTAAAGTCCTGGTCGATAAAGGCCTCGTCGGAAAAGTTGACGACAAAGGCTTCGTCCTGCGGATTGGAGGCGCGGATCAGGTCGAGCGCCGCCGCGTTCACGGCACCGCGCTTGGTCCGCATGGAGCCGGAGTTGTCGATCAGCAGTCCGATTGAAACGGGAGTGTCCGAGTGCTGAAACGACGCAATGGTTTGCGCCACGCCGTCCTCGAAGATGTGAAAGTCGTCGCGCCCAAGATCGTTGACAAGGTGCCCCTGGTCGTCCAGAACCGTGGCGTTCAGCACGACCTCCTGCACGTCGCGACGAAGCGTGTAACGGCCGTCGGATTTGTCGAGCTCGCCCGGGACTTTCGCAGCCGCGGTCGCGTCCGGCACGGCGCCCGGCTTGACCGGGGCGTTATCGGCAGCATCCGGCGAGACGACCGGGTCGCGCTCCACGTCGAGCGGGGCCTGCGTTTCCGCCGGGTACACGGGCACGGGCGCACTTTGCGCATGCCCGGCGAGCGGAGCGGCAGCCATGGCCAAAAGCAGGACGAGTTTGCTACTGAGCAGGCGCATAGTAACCGGAGCGGGCGTGCACCGTGAGCTGCGGAAGCCCCGGCGGCGGTTCCACCCGCACCTTCACTTTACGCCACTTGCCGTCGCGCCGGTTGTCGGTGGAGCGGTAGCCCAGCACGTATTCATCGCGCAACTCGTCTGAAATCTTGGCCGCGACATCGGCCATGTCGCTCAGGTCGTTCACCCGAAAGAGCCGGCCCCCGGTGTCTTCGCACAGGTCGTTGAGCAGCAAAGGCCCCAGGCGCTCCTCGGTCGTCGGGGCGTAATCGTCGAAGATGCCGATCGAGTAGATCTGCACGTCGGACTCGCGAACCGTCGCGCGGAGCTCGTTTTCGGTGTAGCGCGAGCGGTTGTCGCCGCCGTCAGAAACCACGAGCAACGCCTTGCGCGGGTACTTGGCATCCTTCATTTTGTTGACGCCCAGGTAGATCGCGTCGAGCAGCGCGGTACGCTTGCCGGGCTTGGTCAGCGCCAGCCGCGCGTCCACGTCGTCGATATTGGAAGTAAAGTCCTCGATCAGCTCGGGGCGATCGTTGAAGCCGATGACAAAAAACTCGTCCTGCGGGTTCGCGGTCTTCAGAAACGCCTTGACCGACTGCTTGGAGCGATTGAACTTGTTGGTCATGGAGCCGCTGAGGTCGAGGATGATGCCGAGCGAAACGGGGGCGTCCTCGGTTGAAAACGTCTTGATCTGCTGCAGCTGTTCCGGCCCGACGGTGCCCTTCTCGTAGAGGTAGAAGTTGTTGCGTTCAAGCCCGGTGACGAGGCGGTTCATGGGGTCGGTCACGGTCAGCGGGATCAGCGTGAGATTGACGTCGACACGGATGCTTTCGTTCGGTCGCGCTTTCAGAGCGGCCGGGCCTTCGAGCGGCTTATCCGCCTTTTCGCCGGGGTTTGGGGCCTGGGTGGCGGCGGGTGCCGGCGGTTGCACGTGGACCTGGTTGAGCGGGTCGGCGGTTTGCGCCGAGAGCCCGCGGCAGACAACCAACAGCGCAACGAACAGCGCAAAACACACGGAGGCGAAACGGGCGGGAGCGAAACGGGGCTGGAGGGGAAGACGCCACATACTCAGTGCCTGATTCTGTTCTACCGCGAGCGCAGGGAAAAGCGCTACCTTCGCGCGGGAAGAAAGGGCTGGAGAACCATGGGGTGTTGAGCGGACGCAGGTGAGCCGGTGCGGCGCTCGGCTACAATCGGGAAGCAGTTTGCCCGTGAAAGCTCCTTATGGCCCGCATTTTTCCGTTTCGCGCCCTTCGCTACAACCCCTCACTCGTGCGGGTGGAAGATTGCGTCACGCAGCCCTACGACAAGATCACCCCGTCGATGCAGCAGAGCTACTACGCGCGCAGCCCCTACAACCTGGTTCGCATCATCCTGGGACTTCCGGAGCTGTTCGACGAGCCGGGGGTGAACGACGTCTACACCCGCGCGGCGCGCGATTTTCGCGACTGGCGGGCCGAGGGCGTGCTGGCGCAGGAGGGGGAGCCCTGCCTGTTCGCCTACTCGCAACGGTTTGTGCCGCCGGGCTCGGCGCCAGGCAGCCAGCCGCAGGGATGGGTCGAGCGGCGCGGACTGATTGCCCTCGGCGCGGTCTCGCCATACTCCGAAGGCGTTGTGTTTCGGCATGAGCAGACGCACACACGCGCGCGCACCGACCGTCTCAACCTGCTGCGGGCCACCCGGGCCCATTTTGGGCAGATCTTCATGCTGTACTCCGATCCGGCGCGCACGGTGGAGTCGCTGGTCTTCCCTGCCGCGGGCCGCGCCGGGTCCGTGCCCGAGATCGAGCTGACAGACGAGTTCGGCGTGCTGCACCGGGTCTGGAAGGTAAGCGACCCGGCGACGATCAACATGGTGCAGGGGGCTTTGGGCGACAAGAAGCTGATTATCGCCGACGGCCACCATCGCTACGAAACCGCCCTGGCGTACGCGGCAGAGCAGGTGCCGGAGTTTGGACGGCAAACGGCGGGCGGTCTCGAGCAGCCGGCATTTGCTGAGGCCGCCGTGATGATGACGCTGGTCAATATGGACGGCGACGGATTGCAGATTCTGCCGACGCATCGGGTGGTTCACGGACTCCCGGCGTTTGATGCCGGGGAGTTCGCGGCGCGGGCGGCGGCGGTGTTTTCGGGCGTTCGGCAACTCGCCATCGATCGACGCGATACAGCGGCTGTGCTGAAAGCGCTGGCCGATGCGACAAAGGAAGCAGGCCCGGGCGGGACGGCGATGCTGGCCGTGAGCGGAGATGAGGTGCTGGCACTGTCCATGGACAAGGCCGCGCGCGACCGGGCTATGCCGGACGTGAGCGAGCGCCGGCGGCAGCTGGACATGACCGTGCTGCACGAGGCGGTGCTCCACCGCCTGCTGGGCGTGAGTGCGGAGGCGGTGCGCGCCGGGGAGCATGTGCGCTACGTGCGCGAGGCCGGTGAGGCCATCGCCTCGGTGGAGCGAGCCGAAGCGCAGCTGGCCTTCCTGGTCAACCCGGTAACGCTCGCGCAGCTGCGGGAGAATACCTTTGCCGGCGAGGTGATGCCGCAGAAATCGACGGACTTTTACCCGAAGCTTTTGAGCGGACTCGCCGTGTACGCGCTCGACAGCGAGGACGAGACGCAGCGGCAGAGTTCGTGGTGGGACGGCGAGCGCTGAAGTTGCCGCAGAAAAACCGGCGCCGCTGGTGTGTCGCCGCGGTACTAGTTTGCCTTTCGGCAGGGCCGGCCCGGGCACAAGAGGCATTTACAGTGGTGCTGGACCCAGCGCACGGCGGGCTGGAGACCGGCACAACGCTGGCCCCGCAGCTGCTTGAAAAAAACCTGGTGCTTTCGCTCTCTGTCCACCTGCGATCGGCGCTGAGTGCGCGCGGTTTTCATGTCGTTACGACGCGCGAGGCCGATGTGAATCCTGATCCGGAGAGCCGTGCGGCGGCGGCGAACAGCGCCCGTGCGGAAGCGTGCCTGTTGCTGCATGCGACGGCCGGCGGCTCCGGCGTGCACCTGTACACGTCGTCGCTGGGGCAGGCCGCGGCGCCGGCGGGCCTGCAGCCCTGGGCCGGCGCGGGCGCTCCGTTTGCCACGGCGAGCCTCCAGCTGGCATCCGGCATCAGCCGCGCCCTTCAAAGCGCGGGTATCCCGTTCACGCTGGGACGGGTCGACCTGCAGCCCATGGACGCGATGCGGTGCCCGGCGGTTGCGGTGGAGATCGCCCCCCTGCACAGTTCGGAAGGCAGGCGCGGCGAAGCGGCAGCCGACGACGCAGCCTACAACGGACGCATCGTGGACGCGCTCGCGGCGGCCCTTCTGGCCTGGCGCGGTGAGCGAGAGGCCGCGCGATGAAGCCTCCCGGCAAGCCGCCCGTCCAGTCTCTGGAGGGCGGTGCGGAACCGCCCCGGCGACGTGCGTGGCAGTCGCCGTCAA
>CAXSBW010000013.1:44344-47538 GCA_964235795.1 uncultured Acidobacteriaceae bacterium
CCCCGGCGACGTGCGTGGCAGTCGCCGTCAAGCGCCGACAACCCCGCTCCGGCACCGACACCGGCACCGACACAGCGCAGGGCGCCCAAAACAGGCGCGCCAGGCCCGGTCGCACCTGTCCTGAAGGCCGTCCCCACGCCCACAGAGCCACCGGACCTACGCACGAAGTCGCAGCAACCCGTCACTCGCGCTCCCGCCTCGGCCGGCGGGTTTCGCCGACCGGTGCCGGCCCGGGGCCCGGCGCTTGTTTCCCGCGGGGAGCGCATCCTGTTCTGGACTTTGCTGGCTTCCGTCCTCGCGATGAGCGTTTTCCTGGTGCGCTATCGCGAGCGGGTCGATGCGCACTTCCAGGCGCGCGCCATGGCGGTTCCGCTGGCCGGGGTAGATACAGCAGCGAACGCCGGACCCCTGCTGCTTTCGCTCGCCAACGACAGTACCGGCGCCTTGACCGAGCGTTCGCTTCCCTACCCTGTCCCCGAGGACCACGGCACACGCGCCCGGGTCGTTTTGGAGAAGCTGCTGTCGGAGTACACTGCCACCGGTTCCGCACACCCGCTCAAGCCCCTGCCTCCCGGGGCCGAGCCGGTGCACCAGGTTTTTCTCCTCCCGGTGCCCGGCCGACGGGGCACCCTCGCCGTGGTCGATCTGTCCTCCGCATTTGTTCACCTGCATCCTTCGGGCATTGAGCCCGAAACCCTGACTCTTCTGTCCATCATCGCGACGCTCCATGCCAATCTCCCCTCCGTCGCGGAGGTTCGTTTTCTGGTCGACGGGGAACCGCGCGCGACCCTTGCCGGCCACGCCGACCTCGGGCGCACCTACCTGGCAGGCGCCGCGCCCATGACGCCCGGCGAAGCATTTACGACCGGAGCTGCCTCCAAATGAGGGAGAACCCGGTGGTTGGCGTCTTCGATTCCGGGGTGGGCGGGCTGACCGTGCTGCGCGCCCTGCGGGAGCACTTGCCGGCGGCCCGGTACCTGTACCTGGGCGACACTGCGCGGCTCCCCTACGGGTCAAAGTCGCAGGCCACGGTAGCGCGGTTCGCGGTGGAAAGCGCGCGCTACCTGATCGACCAGGGGGCCGAGTACCTGGTGATCGCCTGCAACACTGCCTCGGCGCTGGCTTTGCCGGAGCTGCGCGCGGCTGCCGGCGAGGTGCCGGTACTGGGTGTGATTGAGACCGGGGCCGACGCAGCCCGGGCTCTCTCGCGCACGGGCGATGTTTGTGTGCTGGCTACGCAGGCCACAGTCGCAAGCCACGCCTATGCGGCGGCCTGCCGCGCGCGAGGCCTGCGCGCATACGAGAAAGCCTGCCCCCTGCTGGTGCCGCTGGTGGAAGAAGGCTGGATCGCGCACCCGGTCACCCGCGAGGTGCTCGGCATCTACCTGCACGAAGCCGAAACCTCGGCCCGCGAAGCCGGGCTCCGGCCCGATGCACTGGTGCTGGGCTGCACCCACTACCCCCTGCTGCGCGCGGAGTTGGAAACCCTCGTCCGCCCAGGAACCTCGGTGATCGATTCGGCGCAGGTCACCGCCGAGCAGGTCGTGCAAGCGCTCGGGGTGGCCTTGTCGGCTGCCTGCGAAGGCGGAAAGCCCCCGGTGCGCTTTTTCGCGACGGACGGGGCTGAGCGGTTTCGCACCCTGGGCAGCCGGTTTCTTTCAGAGCCGATCGCGCATGTGGAACTGGTCGACCTGGGCGGCTGATTCTTTGTTGCTGGGGCGAGCACATGCCCGGTGCGAAGCAGCGTGCGGCGTGCGACGGGTGTGCAGGTCGGCTGGTAGGGAGGCTGCTGCTCCACCCCGCACACCACCGCGGGGTGGAGCAGGGCCGCGGCACAAAGTGAGAAGAAACGCGCATGCATCAGGAAGGAACTCCCTTGGCCGGGCGATGCATGCACCCTCACCGATGCCGGGGCCTGGGCGCCCTGATATTCTTGCCTAGCCGCCCGCACGGGCGCGAGGAGCTTTTGAACCCCATGCTCAACCTGCAAGGTCGCGTCGCGGTTGTTTTCGGCGTCGCCAACAAGCGCTCCATCGCCTACGCCATCGCTCAAAAACTCGCCGAGGCCGGTTGTACGCTGGCCGTCGGCTACCAGAACGAGCGGCTGAAATCGGAAGCCGAGTCGCTGATTCGCGACCTTCCGAACGCTTCGAGCTTTCAGTGCGATGTCACCAGCGACGACGAGATCGCGCGCTCCTTTGCCGAGCTGAAAGAGCGTTACGGCGCAGTGCACACCCTGGTGCACTCGGTCGCGTTCGCCCCGGCCGATGAGCTGAAGCACGACTTTCTCGAAACCTCGCGCGAGGGCTTTCGCGTGGCGCACGACATCAGCGTGTACTCGCTGATCGCGCTGGCCCGCGCAGCCGCGCCATTAATGACCGGCGGCGGATCGATCATGGCGCTGACTTACTACGGCTCCGAAAAAGTGTTCCCGAACTACAACGTGATGGGCGTCGCGAAGGCCGCGCTTGAGGCCACGGTGCGCTACCTGGCCGCGAGCCTGGGGCCGCGCGGCATTCGCGTCAATGCCATCTCCGCCGGGCCGATCAAAACCCTGGCGGCGCGCGGTATCGGCGACCTGGGCACCATGCTGAAGGGCCACGCCGAGCGCTCGCCGCTGCGCCGCAATGTCGAGCAGCTCGAGGTGGCGGGCGCGGCCGTGTACCTGGCCTCCGACCTGTCGAGCGGCGTGACGGGAGAAATCACTTATGTCGATGCGGGCTACAACGTGATGGGACTATAACGATGCCGATCCACCAGTACAGCGTGTTGAAGGGGAAGCCGGTCTCGGGCGCGATCTCCGCGAATTCGCGCCCGCACTATCTGATCGAGGTCAACGCCGGGGGCGTGAAATGGGAGATCGCGGTCAATGTCGAGTCCGACACCGGCTCGGGCGCGAGCGCGCAGGTGCTGTACGCGCTGCATGAAAACTGGACCCCGCCGGATGCCGCGGCGCTTGCGGCATTGCCCGCCGGGGCGACAGCGCTCGCCGGCAAGGATGCGAACCCGGCGATCGACTACCTGCGAAGCCGCGCCGATAACGAGCCGCTGATCACGCGCGACACGATGACGCTGCTGCCGTTGCCGGGCAAAACGGCCTCGCAGAACCTGCACAACGCCGTGGTGCAGTACCTGAACATGGCCGTTGCCGACCCGCGGGGCACGGTCTACGCTTTCGGCGCGCTCTACACGAC
>CAXSBW010000014.1:0-4396 GCA_964235795.1 uncultured Acidobacteriaceae bacterium
GGATGCTGCGGAGTTTTTTCGAGTTTGTGGGGCAGGTGTCGTTGTTTGGGCTGCGGGCGTTGCGCGACGTGCTGCGGCCGCCGTTTGAAGGCGAGCAGATGGTGCGGCAGTTTGGGGAGATCGGGCTGGCTTCGCTGCCGCTGATCGCGGCGTCGGGGCTGGCGCTGGGTGTGGTGATGACGCTGCACACGGCGAGCACGCTGGTGCAGTTCGGGGCGGCCGCGGAGATACCGACGTTCCAGGCGGAGGCGTTTTTCAACGAGCTGGCGCCGCTGGTGACGGCGCTGCTGATGGCGGGGCGGGTGGGTGCGGGGATTGGGGCGGAGCTGGCGAATATGCGGGCGACCGAGCAGATCGACGCGGTCGAGACGCTTTCGATCGACTCGTTCAAGCTGCTGGTGGTGACCCGGATCACGGCGTGCACGCTGATGCTGCCGCTGCTGACGACGTTTATGAATGCGATGGCGATAGTGGGGGGGTACCTGTCGGAGCGGGTGATCTCGCACCTGAGCTGGCAGTTGTATTTGAGCCGTGCGTTTGACGGGGTGTTTGTGGCGAACCTGCTGCCGCCGACGTTGAAGACGGCGGTGTTCGGGTTTTTGATCGGGACGATTTCGTCGTACTACGGGTATACGACGAACCAGGGGTCGAACGGGGTGCGGCGGGCGGCGACGAACAGCGTGGTGGTGTCGTCGCTGGCGGTGATTGTGGCGGACGTGGTGCTGGTGAAGATGATTTTCTTTTTGTTTCCGGGCCAGGCCATATGAGGGCGGCGAGATGAGCGAGGCGGTGGCGTTTGAGGATGTTCGGAAGGGATTCGGCGGGCGGATGGTGCTGGATGGGCTGCGATTCAGCGTGGAGGAAGGGGAGGCACTGTGTGTGCTGGGGCGCAGCGGCACGGGCAAGAGCGTGGCGTTGAAGCTGATGATCGGGCTGCTGAAGGCGGATAGCGGGCAGGTGAAGGTGGAGGGCCAGGACATGGCGACGTTGAAGCCGGCGGAGCTGGCGGGGGTGCGGCGGCATATGGGGTACATGTTTCAGAACGCGGCGCTGTTTGACTCGTTCAACCTGCACGACAACCTGGCGCTGCCGCTGCGGCGGCTGGGCAAAGGCAAGAGCGAGGATGAGGTCGAGGCGGCGGTGAAAAAAGCGTTGGAGCAGGTGGGGCTGGAGAAGGACGGGGGGAAGATGCCGGCGGAGTTGTCGGGCGGGATGCAGAAGCGGGCGGGGCTGGCGCGGGCGCTGGCGCTGGAGCCGCGGATTTTGCTGGTGGATGAGCCGAGCAGCGGGCTGGACCGGATCACGGCGGGGGAGATCACGGATCTGCTGCAGAAGGTGAAGCGGGAGCAGCGGACGACGATGGTGGTGGTGACGCATGACATCCACGGGGCGCGGCAGCTGGGGGACAAGCTGGCGGTGCTGGATGGGGGCAAGCTGATCGGGTGGGGGACGCCTGAGGAGCTGGACGGGAGCGACAACGAGCTGGTGAAACAGTTCACCGGGGAAAGGCAAAGCTGATGCCTGCGACGCGGTCGGTGTGGATTGGCCTGTTTGTGACGGCGGCGCTTGTGCTGTTTGGGGCGGGGTTGTTTTTGATCGGCAACCAGCATAAGGCGTTTGAGCACCATGCGGAGTTTTACACGGAGTTTGGGAATGTGAGCGGGATTGCCAAGGGCGCGCAGGTGCGGGTGGGCGGGATGGTGGCGGGGCAGGTGCAGGGGATGGAGATCCCGGCGAGCCCGGCGCGGAAGTTTCGGATCGGGATGCAGGTGGATGACCGGCTGCGAGGGCTGATCCGGAGTGACTCGGTGGTGTCGGTGGAGACGGAAGGGGTGGTGGGGGACAAGTTTTTGCTGATCCACACGGGGAGCGACCGTGCGCCGGAGGCGATGCCGGGGGTGACGCTCGAGGGCAAGGAGCCGGTGGAGATGGGCAAGCTGCTGGAGCAGGCCGGCGGGATCATGACCCAGGTGAGCGGGACGATCACGCAGGTGGATGGAACGATCAAGCAGGTGGACGGGACACTGGCGGACTTGCAGAAGGGGATGGATGGAGCGCTGGGCACGGTGAGGAAGACGGTGAACAACGCGAACGGGCTGGTGAGCGATGTGCGGGCGGGCAAGGGCGCGGCGGGGGTGCTGCTGGCCGACCCGGCGACGGCGCAGCAGGTGCGGGAGGCGGTAGGGAATGCGCGGGATGCGACGGTGCAGTTAAAGGCGGCGTCGGGGCAGGTGAATGGGATGCTGGCGGAGGTGCAGCAGCGACAGATGGTGGCGAAGGTGGACCAGACGATCGGGAATGCGCAGGGGGCGACGCGGCAGCTGGAGGAGGCCTCGACGAAGGTGAATCAGACGGTGGGGACAGCGCTGGCCGAGGACCAGTACGGGCAGAGTGCGGGCGAGAACCTGCAACAGAGTTTGTCGAATGTGAACCTGGCGACGGGGAACCTGGCGGACGATACGGAAGCGCTGAAACACGAGTTTTTCTTCAAGGGCTTTTTCAAGAAGCGCGGGTATGACAGCCTGGACGCCCTGCCGGCGGACAAGTACCGCAGTGGGGAGTTGTTCAAAAAGCTGAAGAAGGAGCGTCAGTGGATTGCGGCCGCAGGGTTGTTTGAGAGCGGGCCACAGGGGCGGGAAGAGCTTTCGGTCGCGGGGCGGGCGCAGATCGACGCGGCGGTGAGTGCGCTGGGGGATTTGTACAGCGATCCAATCGTAGTGGAAGGGTATGCGGACGCGGGAACGCCGGCGGAGGAGTTGGTGGAGTCGAGACGGCGGGCGGTGCTGGTGCGGTCGTATCTACAGCTGCACTACCATGTGGAGGCGAAGAACACGGGGGTGGTGGCGTTGAGCGCGCAGCCGCCGACGGGGTCGGGGAAGACGAGCTGGGATGGGGTTTGCGTGGTGCGGTTAAGGGGTGGGAAGTAAGGGTATTGTCGGGTTCAGGGCAAAACCGCCTGCGCGGCTTGCGCCCACTCTGTGGGGTGTGTACGTTGTAAGTCAAAAGCCTCCCTCATGGGTCCGAGGGAGGCTTTTGACTTACAAGAAGTGCCCATGCTTATGGATGCTTAAGCTACTTCAGCAGCGCTACTGCCAGCGCGAGGAGCGCGACCAGCAGCGCCGCGCCGGGGAGGCCGTAAGCCAGGAGTGGCGAGGATGGCAATGCCGTTGCGGGGGAGTCGGCATCCGGCCTGGACAGGGCGACTGCCGGTTCCGCGAAGATCGACTGCTGCATGACTCGCCTGCTCGCTACGACCTGTTCGATTCCTTCCTGGAAATGATGTTGATGGATCTTCTTTGCGAGATCGGGGATGGGCTCGGCCGCCGCAGACAGGGCTGCTTTCAGCACGGCGTTTTGGATATCTCCGCCGCTCACTTCGTGTTGCTGTGCGAGGGCCTCGAAGTCGACGTCGGGAGCCAGCGGCGTTCGGGACGGATGGAGCTGCACTTTCCAAATCTGGACGCGCTCTGTTTCGCCCGGCAGCTCGAAGAGGACGTGGGTGCGAATGCGCCGTTCAAAGGCAGGATCGAAGTTCGCGGCAAGATTGGTGGCGAAGATGACGACCCCGGTGTACCTGTCGAGCTCTTGCAGGAGCACATTGACAACACTGTTCGATTCGCGTTGCGCGCCGTTGTCGACGGAGGTGGACCGACGCGCTGCGATCGCATCGGCTTCGTCGAAGAACAGGACAGCCTCGCTTTCGCGTGCGGCGCGGAAGAGCGCAGCGACATTTTTCGAGGTTTCGCCCATCCACATGGACTCGAGTTCAGCGTATCGGACGACCAGAAGCCGGCGGCCCAGGGAGTGCGCGATGGCTTCAGCGCAGATGGTTTTGCCGGTGCCCGGGGGGCCGGCGAAGTTGAAGGCGAGGCCAAGGCCGGTGGAGTGCCGTTCCCCAAGACCCCAGCCTCGGAAGATCAGATCGTGCTGTGTGACCTGGGCCATCGCCGATTCCAGAGTGCGGCGGGTCGCGGGAGACAGGATGACGTCCTTGAAGGTGCGGCGCGGCGCGAGGGTTTCGACCGCGGGGCGGCCGGAAGAGCCGAAGAGGCGTGAGAACGGGGTAGGCGGCACAGGCTAGACCCTACCGTGCCGCGGGTGGGAAAGCAATTTGATTTGTGGCTGTTTTACGGCTATGGCGGGAATTGATCCGATAGCTATGCGCGAGATAGAGGGGCGCGCGGATTATGGACAGAATGGGGCTCGCTACCAATACGTCGCATTTGTGAGAAGGCAGACGGTCGGAGGAGATTTCAAGAAAATAGCTTGGCCAGTTCGAAGAGAATACCCGTCGCCGCCAGCTACCTACAGCACCCTCGGCTACGTTCCGGATGGATGAAACAGCTAGCCGTACTTTGGTCTGACTCGGCGCAGGCTGCTTCATCTCGAAGGTAAG
>CAXSBW010000014.1:4496-7003 GCA_964235795.1 uncultured Acidobacteriaceae bacterium
CCTGTTCGACCCACTTAGCCAGGCCAAGAAGGTTGAGCTTCACCGATATGACTTTCGCCATTCTTAGAAGATCGCTGACCGGCGTGTTTCGATCCAATGCTCCGCGCTGTAGTTCTTCGACGATCGACGGCATAGCTTTTCGCCCCCAGGCAGCTGACAGGCTTGGATTCCTCCTTGTAAATGGGGTTATGCGGAGTGGACGGCTGGGAGATCACTGGCGTGGAGAAGAGGAAGGCCTGACGGCCTTCCCTTTTTTGCTGCGAGTTAGTGGCTGAATCAGTTGATTTCGATGGCGTTGATTTGTGCGTTGTCCTTGACCGTTTGGAACTGGAGGGTGATGCGGCCGTTGGTGTCGGCGGTGGCGTTGAGGGATTGGATGACGGCCTTGTTGGGGGCGCCGGCGGTTTGGACGATGTCGAAGTTGGAGAGGACGGTGGTGGAGTTAAGGAGGACGTTGAAGAGGCGGGCGCCGGCGGCGGTCCAGTAAGTTTCGGCGAAGTGGAGCTTGACCGAGTGGGCGCTGCCGGGAGTGAAGCCGGCGAGGGTGTAGGTGAAGTTGCCGTAGCGGTTGGACTGGTAGACGGCCTGCGTGGCGGTATCGCCGGAGGCGATGGCGACCGTGTTGCCGGAGGTGGCGGTGGAGCCGCCGCTCGCGCCGGTGTCGGCCTTGTAGGAGCCCTGGGCGGTGGAGGAACCGGCGTCGATGAGGACGGCGGAGGAGGTGACAGGGCCGGCGGTGGAGGCGGCGGCGGTGAAGGGGAGCGAGAGATAGAACTGGCCGAGGGCGGTGAGCTGGCCCTGCCCGGCGAGGAGCGAGTCGAAGTGGGGATCGGGAGAGACGCGGCCGGTGAACCAGGCGTAGTGGAAGACATCGGAGCGGGTTTCGCAGGTGTTGACCATGTCCTGCATTTGGGCTTCCTGCTTGGCAAGCGTATCGATCTGGGCGCCGTCGTTTTGACTATGCCAGTTGGCGAATTCGGTGACCCAGTAGGGCTTGCCGTATTTGTTGAGGCGGGTGAGCTGGGAGTCGAGGCCGTAGTCGTACCAGTGGAAGCCGAGGTAGTCGATGCGCGGGGAGCGGCCGCCGTTGTTGTTTTTGTAGGCGGCGAGAAAGGCGTCCATCCAGGCGACGGGATCGGTGTAGTTGGGTTCCTGGCCGTAGGTGATTTGGGGGCCGACGATTTGGGTGCCGGTGTCGTTGGCGACGGCCTCGAACTGGGGCCAAAGGGCGGCGGCGTCCTGGGGGGAGCAATAAGGCTGGTTATTGCCGCAGGTGGCCTGGCCGGAGACGTTGGGCTCGTTGAGGACGAGGAGGTACTTGATTTCGGGGTGGGACTTGAGGAAGGACTCGACGTTGCTCTTGTTGAAGGAGCCGTTCCAGAGCATGGGGTAGTAGGTGACGCCGTAGGTGGTGTTGTAACCGGCGGGGATGCCGCCGTTGGGGGCGGATCCCCAGTTGTACCACCAGGCGATGCCGGGGGCGAGGGCGGCGAGGTCGGCGGGGGAGGCGAGGTCGTAGGCGATGCCGCGCTTGGCGCTTTTGGCTGCGGAGGCGTTGGGCTGGAGGTGGGCGGCGTCGGGGTGGGCGGCGTCGGGAGCGGCTTTGGGGGAGAAGGAGGAACCCATGGTGCCGCAGCCGGCGAGCAGGGCGGTGGAAAGGGCAAGGAAGGGGAGGGCGTTGGGTTTCATGCGTGGCGGCTCCGGGAACAGCTTGGATTCCCGGAGAGTATCGCAGGGCGAGGCGTCGAATGGACAGGTTTTAACGTTTGTCTCCGTTGATCAAGCGATGTTGGGGGCAAGCGGGCGGGTCAGGAGACAAGGGTGGCGACTGCGCCGATGAGGGCCAGGAGGGCGGCCCAGCCGAAGACGGCGAGGGCGGCCTTGGAGCGAGGGAGGGCGGCGACGGCGGCGCAGCCGAAGGTGAGGATGGCGAGTTGCCAGAGTGTGAAGAGGTCGAGCCAGCCGAGAAGGGAGATGGCCCAGCGAGGGGTGCCGGAGCCGAGGAGGTAGAAGGCGGGATTGCTGCCGAGCGGGTTGTTGATGGCAAAGGACTCAGTGTTGACGCCGGCGAGGAGGAGGGCGATGACCAGGAGGAGCTTGAGGACCGCGGGGAGGGTGGAGAAGAAGTAGACGCTGAAAAGGGGCCCGAAGCGTGCGTGGCCGCCGAGGGCGAAGTTGAGGGTGGCGAGGAGGACGGCGGCCGCGAGCGCGCCGGAGACCAGGGGCCCGATGGCGGAAGCGGCGTAGGCGGTGACGCGGGTGATGCGGGCGATGACGGCAACCTGGGCGGATTGCTGTTTGGGTGGGAGCCCTTCGATGCGGGCCTGCTGTTTGGGGGAGGCGGCGAGGTTGTTGCGGGCGACTGTGTCCCACCCGATGCGCGAGCCGATGGTGGCGGCGAAGGCGAGGCTGGTGAGAAGCAGAAGGAGATAGGGGAACCACCAGGCCGCGCCGGAGTGGAGCCCGGTGAAGGCGCGGGACGGGGAGGCGAGGGTGAGAAAGGCGCG
>CAXSBW010000014.1:7103-16470 GCA_964235795.1 uncultured Acidobacteriaceae bacterium
CAGTTTTGTTTGAACCCAAGTCGGGAACCCTGAGAATGCGGAGTTTGCTTCGCGGTGCCGCGTTGTTCGCGGGTGTTTTCGCGGCGGTGACCTCGTCGCCGGTTGTCGCCCAGTCGACGAATGCGGCTTTGACGCAAAGCCAGGCCGGGTATTACCGGTCGATGATCGGCGATGTGGAGGTTGATTCCTTGTCGGACGGGACGATTCCCTTGTCGGCCTATGATTTTTTGACCAATGCGAGCCACGCCAGAATTGAGAGCCTGCTGGCTGCTTCGGATGTGACGAACCCGGTGAATGAGCCTGTGAACGGGTACCTGGTGCGGATCGGCAGCCACGTGATTTTGATCGACGCGGGTGCGGGAGCCTTGTATGGCCCGAAGGTGGGCAAGCTGGAGGCGAGCCTTGCGGCGGTGGGATTTCGGCCGGAGCAGGTGACGGATATTGTGTTGACGCATATTCACCCGGACCACACGGGAGGGCTGGTGCAGGGTTCGACGCGGGTGTTTCCAAACGCCACGGTGCACCTGGACCAGAAGGAGCTGGACTACTGGTTTACCCAGGCCAATGCCGACAAGGCACCGCAGGCGCAGAAGGGTTATTTCGCGCAGGCAGCGCAGACGGTCAAGCCTTACATGGACGCAGGGCAGGTGAAGGCGTTTGAGGGAGCCACGGAGTTGTTTCCCGGGTTTCGGTCGTTGCCGGCACCGGGACATACGCCGGGGCACATGTTTTACGTGTTGGAAAGCAAGGGCAACAAGCTGGTGTTCTGGGGAGACGTGCTGCACGAGGCGGATGTGCAGTTCCCCGATCCTTCGGTGACGGCGGGGTTCGATGTGGATGCGCAGGAGGCGATGCGGACTCGCAAGGCGGCGTTCGCGGACGCGGCCCGGGAGCGGTACCTGGTCGCGCCGGACCATATCAACTTTCCGGGGATTGGGCATGTGCGTGGGGACCGGGACCACTACGAGTGGCTGCCGGTGCCTTATGTGAACGACGCCGTGGCGGTGAATGCCGGGAAGTAAGCGGCTGGCGTTCTATTTAGGGGTAGGTTGGTAGGCTGGGAATAGTTGTACTGAAAGGGGAATGGCCGGTTACCGGCGTTCCCCTTTTTTTGTTTCCTGGGGTGGTGTGAGTGCAGGCAAAAAAGCAGAATGAAGTGGCGTTGGCGTTGGTGGAACGGGGGGCCGCGACGGGGCGGAAGCCGCGGGCGACGGCTGTGCGTGGGCGATGCGCGGGAAAGCGGACGGCTCCGGAAGAGGTAGAGGCGCAGGTGGTGGCGGCGATGCCCCAGATTGTGCGGGCCAATGTGAAGAAGGCGCAAGAGGGCAGCCTGCAGCATACGAAGTGGCTGTGGGGCGTGGTGGAAAAGATGCCGAGGCCGTCGGAAGAAGCAAAGCGGGCGAAGGAAAGCCTGGCGGCGCTGTTGATGGAGCAGTTGCGGCAGGGGCTGTAAGGGTGCGAAGGGCGGGGGCTGAGCGGGCTCCCGCCCCCGGAAGCGGCTTGACGGAAGCATGGATGGATGAGGCCGCGGGTTGCGGGTGGGTGGGGATTGTGGAGCAGGGGAAGCCGATGAAGGGCCGAGGGGATTGCTGGATGCGGGAGATGAGGCGTGGGGTGCTGGGGCTGCTTCTGCTGTGGCTAGCGGTTGGAGCGGCGAGCGGGCAGGTGGTGACGACGACGGTGCAGGGGACGGTGTACCGGGCGGATGGAACGCCGGCGTCGGGGACGATGCTGGTGAGCTGGCCGGCGTTTGAAACGGCGACGAACCAGGCGGTGGCGGCGGGGAGCCTGACGCTGGCGGTGGGGGCGGACGGATTTGCTTCGCTGAAGCTGGCGCCGAACGCGGGGGCGCTGCCGACGGGAAGCTACTACACGGTGGTGTATCACCTGAGCGACGGAACGGTGAGCAAGGAGTACTGGACGGTGCCGGCGACGCCGACGGCGGCTATTGCGGCGGTGCGGGCGCAGTTGGCACCGGTGACGGTGGCGATCCAGTCGGTGTCGAAGAGCTATGTGGACAAGGCGGTGGCGTCGATGGCGGCGACCTCGGCGAACTTTTTGCCGCTGGGGGGTGGGGCGCTCGAAGGGCCGCTGGTGCTGAGCGGGGACCCGGCGTCGGGAGCGCAGGCGGCGACGAAGCACTATGTGGACGGGCAGCTGGCGGGGACGCTGCCGCTGGCCGGTGGAGCGATGCTGGGGCCGCTGGTGCTGAGCGGGAATCCGACGGCGAGCGGGCAGGCTTCGACGAAGGGCTATGTGGATGGGCAGGTGGCGACGGCGGTGCCGCTGACGGGCGGGATGGTGACGGGGACGCTGGCGACGTCGAATGCGGTGACGAAGCTGCCGCGGGTGGATGTGCGGAGCGGTGATTTCGCGGGTGGGGCGGATCCGTCGGGACGGCGGGACTCGACGGCGGCGTTGCAGGCGGCGATTGCATTTGCGCTGGCGAATGCTCCGTCCGGGGATGCGAGTTATCCGGCGGTGTATCTGCCGACGGGGCATTACCTGGTGAATGGGACGCTGCGGATTCCGAACACGATGGTGGTGGAGGGGGACGCGAAGACGGGGACGATTTTGCAGGAGACGAACCCGACGGCGAGTTTGATCACTGTTTATCGGGGGCCGGTGTGCAGTACGTATTCCTGTTATGGAGCGCTTGAAAACCTGACGCTGGAGGGGATGGGCAAGGCAACGAGCGGGAACCTGCTGGAGATGAACTCAGGGTTTTTCACGCTGCGGAACCTGCACTTTTTTGGGCATGGCGGGCGGGGATTGCAGATGAATACGGGCTCGGAGCGGGTGACGAGCTATGACCTGTCGTTTTACCAGGTGCGGTGGCCGCTGGTGATGGGTGGGGATTCGAACGAGGACTACTTCTATAACACGCACGTGGTGGAAGCGGGGCAGACGGCGGACCAGGGGAGCGGATACGGGGTGCAGGGGCGGTACTGCTACAGCGTGAACTGCACGAATGGGAGCTACGAGGCGATTGGGACGGCGACGGCACCGGCGACGATCCTGCCGGATCCGCATGGGTCGATTTATATCGACAAAGCGGTGAATGTGAGTTTTATCGGTGGGTCGGTGAAGTCGACGTACATGGAATCGGGGGTGAAGATATGGGCCGGGTCGGTGATCCGGTTCCAAAACTTTTATCACGAGGGAACGTACTTTGGCGGAACGAATGTGTTGTCGACGAACCATGCCTACATTGTTGGGGGCAAGGGGGAGCAGACGTACCTGACGGGCGCATTGAGTGCGAGTGCGTTGAGCGCGAATGTAAAAGACGCGTCGTGGATGCCGCAGTTTTTTGGAGCGGCGGGGGATTTGAGCGTCAATGACGGCGATTATTACCCGTACGTGATTCTGCCGCAGGATTATGACCGGACGAGTTCGGCGCCGTCGGCGTATGTAAGCGGGCTGAACAAGAATCAGTACGAGATTGTGAACCTGGAAGGGTATACGCCGGATGGACTGCTGCATGTGCAGCCGGCAGGGGGGCGCGGTCTATTCAACACGCCGGTTCCGGCATCGTGGCCGGCGGGATCGGTGATTGAGGAGTACACGGGAGGCGGGGCATCGCTGGAGCTGGACGGGGTGCACATGAATATCGTGCAGGGGCCGCAGAACTCGGGCAATGGCTGGCAGGCGGGCTGCAACCAGACGAATGTGAATGCCTGCGGGGAGATTGTGGTGGGGTATGAGCCAGATGTCGTGGCACCGACGGCAAACCCGGCGACCAACCAGGTGGGTTATTACACGCCGTTGAACGACGCTTACGACAAGCTGAACGGGGCGACAGCGTCGTTGAAGATGCGGCACATGGAGATGTTCTCAAGCGGGAGCAATCCGGCGACGGGGATGGTGGTGGCGGAGCATCGAGCCCTGATCGATATTGAGGGTGCGATCGACCCGGAGCGGGTGGAAACAACGAATGCGACGATGGGCTCGTCGACGGGCATGCAGGTGGGCATCGCCGCGGCGACGGGGGGAAGCACGGTGTTCGCCCCGAAGTATGCGAATGGGACGCCGGCCGCAGTGAACCTGACGATGGCGGGAGGCGAGGTGCTGTGGGATTCGCTGCGGGGTGTGTTTCACAAACACACATCCATGTTCGGAATGAACCAGCAGTATGGAACGTTTATGAACGGGATGCAGTACCAGAGCCTGTACTGCATGTTTGATACGCCGGCGTTGGATGGGGGACATATTCAGAACCGGGTGTGCCAGGGCGGGGGGCCGAACAACACGGCGGGAAACGGGACGGGGTATGGCGGCGGCCTGGAGTATGACTCGTGGAACGGGTCGAACTGGGTGGACATGTTCAAGGTGTGGGGGCAGAACGGGACGGGGTTTATCTACACGACGGCACCGACGCACCTGGGGAACAGCCTGCAGGTGGACCAGGGTGCGACGGTGGCCGGGGCGATGAACGTGGCTTCGGCGCTGACGGCGGCGAGCGTAAATGGGACGATCACGGTGGATGGGACGAAGTACGGCAACCTGAACGCGGCGTGGGCGGCGGCGGTGGCGGCGGCGACCGCGTCGGGGAAGAACCAGACGATCTGGCTGGGGCCGGGGAGCTTCGCGGTGACGGCGACACTGAACGAGCCGACGAATGGGGCATGTGTGAGCGTGATCGGTTCGGCGGGCACGACCGTGGGGGCCAATGTGAGCTCGACGGCAACGACGCTGACGGTGCCTGGAAACCTGAACGGGGATGTTTTCTTCCTGGGCAACGCGACGCTGGCGGAAGGGTGCACGTTCAAGGACCTGAATGTGCTGGCGGGCAAAAACGCGACGCATGGATGGGAGTTTCAGTGGGCGCGCGGGATGCTGCTGGACACGGTGAACGTGAACGATACGACGGCGGAGGGGATCCTGCTGGGGGAAACATCGGGATCGCACCAGATGGGGTCACTGCTGCGGAATGTGACGGTGAGCTATGCGGCTTCAACGTTTACGCCGTCGGCGAGACCGCTGTACGGGATTCATCTGCAGAAGACGGCGATCGACAGCGTGATGCACACGGTGCTGGTGCGCAACGCGCAGGCGGCGGCGGTGTGGAACGAGGGGACGGGGAACACGGGGTACGGGATTCACGGATTCGGTTATCCGTATACGTGCACGACGGCACCGTGCTCGAATACGGCGACGAGCTCAACGGCGACGAATGCTTCGTGGGCGACGAACTACGTGGTAGAGGATACGGGGGGCGGAGGGAATGTGTGGACCGATGTTTACGCGGACTCGCCGGCGGTTTCGGCGTTTCTGATCGGGGCGAATGGGGTGGAGGTGCATGGGGGGCACGTGCAGTGGCCGGAGTACACCAGTTTTCCGGGAGCAAACTTCGCGACGGTGACTTCGGCGGTGACGAACAATTTGTTGATCTCGGATGTGAGCTGCCTGGGGATGAGCGGGAGTGTGAACTGGATCAACTACCAGACGGCGGCGGGGGTGCCGCCGACGTTTACCTCGGTGCATCACCTGACGGGCTGCGGGAACTATTACCAGGCGCTGGAGCCGGCGGCGACGACGGGGTTCTCGGGCGGCGGGGCGAGTAACAATGCACCGGGGAATGGGGCAGTGGCCGCGGTGTGGGCTGCGCCGAAGGCTGGGTCGGCCGGGTACTCGGCGTTTTCGGCGCAGGAGTACACGGGCTACCAGGGGGATCTGTTCGACGGCCATATTGCCGGGCAGATGCCGTTCTTCAACATCACGTACCAGGGGACGATCCGGTCGGCGGGGGGGATTGCGTTGTCGACGGTGATCAACACGGGGAGTGCGCTGACGCTGACGACGGGGAACAAGACGGTGATTGCGAATGCGGCGAGCGGGGCGCAGACCCTGACGCTGCCGAGCTGTTTTACGCCGATGCCGGACAAGGCGTCACCGACGGGCCTGGAGCTGACGATTGTGAAGTCGGATACGAGCGCGAACGCGGTGACGCTGCAGGGGGTAAGCGGCCAGACGATCAACTATGGCGGGACAGCGGCGGCGACGCTGGTGTTGTCGGGGGCGGGCAAGCGGTCGCTGGTGTGCGCGCCGGACAACAACTGGTACGCCTACTGAGTCCTGGCCGGGTCTTGGCCGGACGGGCGGGGCCGCCTTTGGCGGGTGAGTGCGGGTGGCGGGCCTTGGCTGCCAGGCCTGCCGTCGCTTCGTTGCCGGGCGGGAGCTTCCGGCAGGATGGGCGGCCTTGTCCGGGTGTGTAGCCAGTGCGGATGCCTTGGGGCTGATGGTTGAGTGGGCTGGCCGGGCTGCAAGCCTGGGGTAAGTGCGGCAGTAAGTGCCGGTGAATGCCGCGCGGTAAGTGCCGTTAGTGTCGGTAAGTTACACGTAAGTGCCGCGGTAAGTGCCGGACGGTGGCCGGCTCTCTTCGTTCTCGAGTGAAGGTTATTCAGGATTACTCGGTTGTTTCAGCGGCGATGTATGGGCCGGGCGATGGGCGTGTTTGTGAGTGCCTTGGCAGGACATCGTTTGACTTAGGGTCACTACATCAAGGAGGAACTACGATGGCGATTACATTTCGTTCAGTGGGGCATTTTTTTGCGACGTTCTGGCAAAAGGCGGAGAGCCTGCTGCCGAAGATTGCGGCGACGGCGCCGGTGGTGGAAGGGGTGAGCGCGGTGGTGCCGAATGTTGGGCTGGGCCTGGTGACAGCGGAGCGGATTGCGTATGCGGTGCTGGGGGAGATTTCGGCGCTGTTGAGCGCGACGGACGCGGCGGCGCGGCAGAAGCTCGCGGACGCGGGGCTGGATGTAGCGGTGATCGCGGCGGTGGAGGCGTTGCTGAAGGATGCGCCGGAGATTGTGGCGCTGGCGAAGACTTTGTAGACGCGGCCTCAGGCGCGCTTGCGGGTGGGGGCGGGTGGCCAGGTAGAACGGGGCCACCCGCCCTGCGGATTTTGGTTTGGAGGAGGGACGATGGTGGTCCGGGTGCTGGGGCCGGGGGAATGCCGGTCGCGGGGCGAGGTAGTGCATGTGCCGGGGATGGGCGTGTGCGAGGTGTGCGATGACGCGCGGCTGGGCACCGCGGCGCAGTTGAAGATCTGGCTGGCTTCGGCCCGGCTGGCGGCGAAGGCGGCGGGGTTGCTGGTGAAGCCGAGGCTAGGCAGGGTGCTGCCGCACCCGGACAGGCATGTGTACCTGGCGCTGGATGCGAACGGCAATGTGGCGGCGCAGATCACGGGAACTTAAAGGAGAGGTGATGGAGAGTGTGACACCGCTGGATGGGGCGCAGACGGCGGCTGCGGAGAAGAGCGCGGGGGCAGACGGATACCTGCTGCGGGTACTGGTGGCGCTGGACATGGCGGCAAACGTGGCGCTGGGTGGGAGGGAGGATGAGACGATATCGGCCCATGCGGCGACGCTGGCACGAAAGCACGAGTTTCTGGGGTCGGTGGTGAGCCGGATGCTGGATTTGTTTGAGCCCGACCACGGGGCAAAGGCGGCGGCGGGGGACCTGGAGCGGGCCGAAGCAGTGGAGGCGGCGCTGCGGGGAAGCGGGCTGGTGACGGCGGGGCGGTCACTTTGAGCGGATCGTGTGCAGAGTGACGAAGTGATTGGTTGACGTCCGGCTCGCCTGCGGATGTTCTCTCGGACGGGTAGCCTGATTGAGACGATCGACGGGTCGTGTGGGTCAGTGGATGGAGTCGCTGACTGCCAGGCGCTCTAACCTGTAAGAATGTTGGAAATAGAGATGGGCCCGCTCCGGCTTTGGCTGGGGCGGGCCCTTTTTGTGTTTGCGGAGTGAATTTTGGGGGGTGGGGCTTGGGGATGCGCGAGGATCTGGACGAGCTGGTGCGGTATGGGCGGATGCTGGACGAGCGGCCGGCGAAGCTGGGGGGGCGATCGGTGGCGGAGTTTTTGGCGGGGTCGCTGTTGAAGGTGCGGAGCCGGGAGGGGCAGGTGATCCCGCTGGTGCCGAACCGGGCGCAAAGGGAGTTTGAGCAGCGGCGGGGGCAGCGGAATGTGGTGCTGAAGGCGCGGCAGATGGGGGTGAGCACGTGGGTGTCGGCGCGGTTGTTTTTGAAGGCGATGACAACGCCGGGAACCTTGAGCGTGCAGGTGGCGCATACGCAGGAGGCGGCGGAGGCGATTTTTGGAATGGCGCACCGCTTTTATGCGTTGTTGCCGGAGTGGCTGCGGGAGGGGGCGCTGGAGACGTCGAAGGCGAACACGCGGGAGATGCATTTTCGGCACCTGGATTCGGGGTTCCGGGTGCAAACGGCGGGGGACCCGAATGCGGGGCGCGGGCTGACGATCAACACGCTGCATTGCTCGGAGGTGGCGCGGTGGCCGGGGGACGCTGGGGTGGTGTTGCAGGGATTGAAGGCGGCGCTGGCACCGGGGGGCGAGCTGGTGCTGGAATCGACACCGCAGGGAGCACAGGGATGTTTTTGGGAGGAGTGGCAGAGGGCGGGGGAGACGGGAACGGTGCGGCATTTCTTTCCGTGGTGGTGGGAGAGCACGTATGTGGGATCGCCGGTGGGGGAGAAAACGCTGGCGGAGGATGAACGGCGGTTGTGCGAGGAGCATGGGTTGTCGCTGGGGCAGATCGGGTATCGGCGAGAGATGCGCGCGGGGTTTCGGGAACTGGCGGCGCAGGAGTATGCGGAGGACGCGGAAAGCTGCTTCGCAGTGAGCGGGGAGTGCGTGTTCGACACGTCGGCGATCGAGCGGAGGATGGCGGAGCTGAGGACGCCGGTGGAGTGCCGGCAGAATGGGACGATGCTGGTGTGGTTTCCGCCGGTGGTGGGCAAGAAATACCTGATCGCGGTAGATACGGCGGGGGGCGGTCCGCATGGGGATTACTCCGTGGCGCAGGTGGTGGAGCTGCGGACGGGGCTGCAGTGCGCGGAACTGCGGGCCAGGCTGCCGGTGCTGGAGATGGCGGCGCAGGTGCGGATGCTGCACCGGGAGTACAACCTGGCGTGGGTGGCGGTGGAGCGGAACAACCATGGGTCGGGGGTGCTGGCGCACCTGTGCGAGATGATGCCGGAGGAGCGGATCTGGCGATCGGGGCGGGGGCAGAGCGGGCCGCAGGGGTGGCTGACCACGATGGCGAGCCGGCCGGCGATGCTGGCGGACCTGGGGGTTTTACTGGTGCAGGATCCGGAGCTGTTTCAAAGCGAGCGTTTGTTGCGGGAGTGCCGGACCTTTGTGCGGCTGGCGAATGGGAGGACGGGGGCGGACAGCGGGACGCATGATGATTGCGTGATGGCGATGGCGATTGCGCACGCGGTGCGTGGGCAGCTGATGGGTTGGCGGTGATGGCGCAGTGAAGAGCCGCTGCAAACCCGCTGCAAACCCGCTGCAAACCCGCTGCAAACCCCCTGCGCGGGAGGCGGCCACTTCGTGGCGTG